>NZ_AP024881.1:2309760-2639726 GCF_024347675.1 Vibrio ishigakensis
ATTCACACTGGTCGCGCAAACGCGAACAAGCTTGTTGCACGCTTCCTAGCCGGTCACGCTGAAGAGCTTGGCATTCAACTAACCGAGATCCGTGGTGGTAGCCTACGTAACGCCATCCCTCGTGAAGCCTTTGTTAGCCTTTCTCTGCCAGAGCAGAATGTTGCTGAACTTGAGCGTTTGTTCTCTCTATATACTGAAATGGTTAAGACTGAGCTAGCAGCTATCGAAACCGGCCTAGTTAGCTTTATCGAAGACGTTGATACTGACGCACAGGTATTTACTAAAGAGTCTCAAACCAAGCTTATCGCTGCGCTAAACGCATGTCCAAACGGCGTTATCCGTATGAGCGATGACATTGAAGGCGTAGTAGAGACCTCTCTAAACCTTGGTGTTATTACTACTGAAGAAAACTCAGTAGCGGCGCTATGCCTGATTCGCTCACTGATCGACTCGGGTCGCTCTCAAGTTGAAAGCATGCTGCGTTCTGTTGCGACTCTTGCAGGCGCTAACATCGAATTCTCTGGTGCTTACCCTGGTTGGAAGCCAGACGCAAACTCAGAAATCATGGCTATCTTCCGTGACATGTACCAAGAGATCTATGGCCACAAGCCAAACATCATGGTAATCCACGCAGGCCTTGAGTGCGGTCTATTCAAAGAACCGTATCCAAACATGGACATGGTATCGTTCGGTCCAACCATCAAGTTCCCCCACTCTCCTGATGAGAAAGTGAAGATCGATACCGTTGATCTGTTCTGGGAGCAAATGGTAGCTCTACTTAAGCATATCCCTACTAAGGCATAAGCTTTTATATAGATACAAAAATGCCGAGCAACTTGCTCGGCATTTTTTATGGATTCCAGTTAAGAATTAAGCCTTAGTCGCTTGCATCTCTTCTAGTTGACCAATAGTGGTTTCAGATACTAGCTCACCGTTGTAGTAGTAAGAAACGTTGTCGCCATCACGAACACCAGTAACAACCGCTTTATCGCCATTGTTATAAGTGATGTTCATTTGAATAGTGTTTTCATCGATAGCTTCAAACGTGCTCTTCTCAACTTCACGCATTGTGATTGGGTCAACTGGTGCATCAGTCAATGATGGGTCGAGATCATCGTTGATGTTCATCATTGTCTTAGTCTTAGTATCGAAGATGTGTGGCTTACCGTTGATTGGGTTTTTACCCGTCCAGAATTCAAGTGAGTTGAAGATCAATGCATCCACAGCGACTGTAAGTGCGTAAACCGGCGCAAGTAGCATGTTTACACCACCACGAGCATAACGGTTATCTACCACCTCAAGGTTAAACTTCATTACGTAACCTGTAACGGCGTTACTACCGATACAACCTGACAACGAAGCTGCAACAACCGCTAGACCAACTGCTTTCATGCAAAACTTTTTCATAGAATGAGCCCTTTTTATATTCTGATAACAAAGCTGATTTGCCTTTGATAAAATAGCCTAATTTCAATCATTTACAATTAAATGACTGAACTGGATTGCAAATTTATTGTCAAAGAGGGCTTTTTTACTGCAAAGCATCCATGCCGCCAATAAATACAATCTACATCAAAAGGTTAGATGAATATTTACAGATCACAACATTATTAAACAAGATTTCATCACAAAGCCGTTACACATCAAAACCGCTCTCAACTCATTCATATCAAAGATAAAATACCGCCATTTCAATGAATCGCTATTATAGGGTTTGTAGTGAAATTGTGACTTTAGAAGGTGTGGTGTTCTTATTAGTTCGCTCCCCTCTCTTTCTTGCTTTAGGTCGAAATCGATAAATAGAAACCCCTTCCCTAATTTAATCACCTCTATTGATCAGCAGCAGTTTACGTGATTAAGAAACGACTGACGGTGTGTGAGCTCATATGCATTCACAGAGCGCTATTTTTTTAGAATTAAAGTATAAACTCACAAATCGTTACCATTCTCATTAATTTAAATACAAATTAAATAGTTCTTTAACATTTGCTTGGTAAAAACCTTTTTCCTATTAAAAACAACAACTAAACGTTCATCCTAATACATAAGGTTTTCACTATGAGTAAATGCACTACATCACATGAGATCTATAATAAGAGCGAACAAACTCCACTCTCGGAGATAATGTCAAAAGCCTACTCTCGACGTGCCGTTCTGAAAGGAACCGGCGGCGTAATGGCCGTTGGCGCACTTAGCTCAGTTGGATTGACGGGCTGTGGCTCAGATGAAACAAGTAATGAGTTGACCAATAGAGTGACTTCTCTAGGGTTTGAATCGGTAAGCGCGCAAGGTAAGGACGCGTTTACTGTGCCTGAAGGCTATTTTGCTCAAGTACTCGCACCTTGGGGCACGCGACTCTTTTCACATGATGTACAAACAGGCACACCGATACAGTTTTTTCAGCAAGACGGTTCCAATACGGCATTAGACCAATTGAATTCAACAGGTCAGATGCACGATGGCATACATTACTATCCGTTAAACGATGCGGAAGGGATTCTCTGCATAAACCATGAGTTCATCATGCAAGATACCCTGCATGAGGAAGGCTTTGATACCAACGACACCGACAATTTTGGTCGCCGTCTGGCGGAGTATGTCCGTAAAGAGTACTACGCACACGGTGTATCCGTAGTCCATGTAAGGCTGGAAAACAGTGTTTGGAATGTGGTGCTAGACAGCCAATACAATCGTCGCGTACACACAGCAACCGAAATGGAAGTAACAGGTGCGATAGCTGACAATGACCTTCTTACCACCAAGTTTACCGCTGAAACAGGCAAGCCCAATGCCACACACGGAACCTTCAATAACTGTGGTAATGGATTTACACCATGGGGTACCTATCTGACCTGTGAAGAAAACTGGACAGGGGCGTTTACCACTGAAGATGATATTGACCCTGTGCGTGAGCGCTATGGAATCCAAAAAAATAACATCATGTTCAGCTACAACTGGCAAACTGCACCAGTAGAGGAAGAGCAATTCCCTGGTGAATTCAAACGCTGGGACCTCACAGCTAAAGGTGGCTCAGCTGAAGAAGACTTCCGAAACTTCGATGCAGGTTATGGTTATATCGTCGAGATCGATCCGTTTTCACCTAATGCTATGCCAGCAAAACGCTCATCACTGGGCCGCTTCCGTCATGAAGACTGTAGCTACGCAACTCCGATAGCAGGTAAACCTCTGGTGTTTTACAGCGGGCATGATGGCAAATTTGAATACGTGTATAAGTTTGTTTCTGAAGCTCTATGGGATGAAAAAGATGCGAACAGAAACCTAGGTCATGATGCCGACCGCATGGCCATCGGTGCCAAATATATGGACAAGGGTACCCTGTATGTGGCGCGCTTTGATGAAAACGGTAAAGGCGTTTGGTTGCCTTTGACCGAAGAAGCCGTTGCTATGAACGGTCAAACACTGGGCGAGCTGATAGGTACGCAAGCTGAAATTATCCGCAATACCTTAGGAGCTGCCGATGAAATGGGTGCTACTCCAATGGACCGCCCTGAATGGACAGCCGTGGATTACAGCACAGGCTTTGTATATCTTTCTCTGACCAACAACGATAACCGTGAACAAGGTAACTCGGCAAACCCACGCCCTTACAACGAATACGGCCATATCGTTCGCTGGAAAGAGGGCGAAACGGATACTGAGTTCAACTGGGAGATCTTTGTGTTTGGTTCTTCTTCAGAAGCCGATACTTCATCTATTAACCTATCGGGTCTGACTGAAGAGAATGAGTTCGGCTCAGCGGATGGAATCTGTTTTGACCAGCGTGGCATCTTTTGGTTACAAACCGATGGTGGTGGTACAGATGTCGATGTAGACGACCAGATTCTGGCGGTCATTCCAAACAATCTCGAATCCCCTGCTCATGGTGAACCTGTTATCAATATGAACAACCAAGAGCAACTGAAGCGTTTTGCCGTTGCACCACAGGGCGCTGAGTCAACCGGAATCACCTTTACCCCAGATTTCCGCCATATGTTTACCAATGTTCAACACCCAACAAACTGGCCACATTCCGCTTTGGATGCATCGGTCGAAACCCCAAGCGGTGAGACTTGGCGACCTCGCTCAAGCACAGTAGTCATCTCTCGCTACGACGGTGGCAAGCTCGGCGAATAAACCAAAATCAGCCCCTTTAGTTCAGAATAAAAGGGGCTAAAAAAGTGATTATCAAACTTCACCCATAAAAAAGGCGCTTCAATCGAAGCGCCTTTGATATATCTAGAATCTAGCTATTAGCCGATGTTCTTACGTGCGTTACGGAACATACGCATCCAAGCAGAATCTTCACCCCAAGACTCAGGAGCCCAAGAGTTCGCTACTGTTCTAAATACGCGCTCTGGGTGAGGCATCATGATGGTCACGCGACCGTCATTAGTAGTTAGACCGGTAATCGCATTTGGAGAACCGTTCGGGTTGTTTGGATACTGCTGAGTAGCGTTACCGTTGTTGTCTACATAACGAACCGCTACTGTGCCTGATGCTTCAATCGCATTTAGGTGGTCAGCATCGCGAACCTCTACGCGGCCTTCGCCGTGAGAAACTGCAATTGGCATACGAGAACCTGCCATGCCGTCGAAGAATACAGAGTCAGACTTCTGAACTTCAACCAAGCTGAAGCGAGCTTCGAAGCGCTCAGATTCGTTGCGAACAAAACGAGGCCATAGGTCAGCACCTGGGATAAGCTCTTTCAGGTTAGATAGCATCTGACAGCCGTTACACACACCTAGAGAGAAGGTGTCTTCGCGCTTAAAGAAGCCTTCGAACTGGTCGCGAGCCTGTGCGTTGAACAGAATAGACTTAGCCCAACCTTCACCAGCACCTAGTACGTCACCGTAAGAGAAGCCACCACAAGCCACTAGGCCTTGGTATTCATCAAGCACAGCTTGGCCAGTCAGGATGTCGCTCATGTGGATGTCTACAGATTCGAAACCAGCACGGTCGAATGCTGCCGCCATCTCAACGTGCGAGTTAACGCCCTGCTCACGCAGGATAGCCATCTTAGGCTTAGCACCTGTCGCAATGTATGGCGCTGCTACGTCTTCGTTTACATCGAAAGTAAGCTCAACATTCAGACCTGGGTCTGTGTTGTCTTTCTTAGCTTCGAACTCTTGGTCTGCACACGCTGGGTTATCACGCAGTGCCTGCATCTTATGAGTAGTTTCAGCCCAGATAGTGCGAAGCTCAGTACGAGAACGCTCAACCAGTGCGTTGCCGTTAGCGAAGATAGCAAACTCGTCACTCGCTTCTACGCTACCGATTACGTGAGAACAAGCCTCTAGGCCTTTCGCTGCAAGTACAGCTTTAACTGCTTCTAGGTCGTCGTTCTTAACCTGAACAACTGCACCTAGCTCTTCGTTGAATAGCGATGCTAGTGCATCTTCACCAAGGTCAGAGATATCTGCCTTAACGCCACAGTGACCAGCGAATGCCATCTCAGCTAGGGTTACTAGTAGACCCCCATCGCCTTTATCGTGGTAAGCAACTAGCTTGTCATCACGAACTAGGGTTTGCATTGCATCGAAGAAGCCTTTTAGCTGCTCTGCGTTATCAACGTCAGCTGGCTTATCACCAAGTTGCTTGTATACCTGTGCTAGAGCTGTTGCACCCAGACGGTTTTGACCATTACCTAGGTCAACAAGAACTAGAGAAGAATCGCCTTTGTCTGTGCGAAGCTGTGGAGTCACAGTCTTACGTACATCTTCAACACGACCAAACGCAGTGATAACTAGAGAAAGCGGAGAGGTTACTTCTTTATCTTCACCGTTCTCGTTCCACTTGGTCTTCATAGACATTGAGTCTTTACCCACAGGGATAGTCAGACCAAGCGCAGGACATAGCTCTTCACCTACCGCTTTAACTGCTTCGTATAGGCCTGCATCTTCACCTGGGTGACCTGCTGGAGACATCCAGTTTGCAGATAGCTTAATGCGTTTGATATCGCCGATATCTGTACCCGCGATGTTAGTCAGAGACTCACCTACCGCTAGGCGCGCTGAGGCACCGAAGTCTAGAAGAGCAACTGGAGTGCGCTCACCCATAGACATAGCTTCACCATGGTAAGTGTCATAGCTTGCTGCGGTTACCGCGCAGTTTGCTACTGGCACCTGCCAAGGACCAACCATCTGATCGCGAGCAACAAGACCTGTTACTGTGCGGTCACCGATAGTGATAAGGAAGGTCTTCTCAGCAACAGTTGGAAGGCGTAGAACGCGATCAACTGCTTCATTTAGCTCGATACCGTCACGTGCAATCGCTGGGCTATCAACCTTAAGGGTCTTAGCGTCACGGTGCATCTTAGGAGTCTTACCTAGCAAGATGTCCATTGGCATATCGATAGGCGTGTTGTCAAAGTGAGAATCGTCTAGAGTCAGTTGACGCTCCTCAGTTGCAATACCTACTACAGCATATGGAGCACGCTCACGCTTACAGATAGCATCGAATACTTCCATATTCTCTGGAGCAACCGCCATTACATAGCGCTCTTGAGATTCGTTACACCAGATCTCTAGTGGGCTCATGCCCGGCTCATCGTTTGGTACGTCACGTAGCTGGAATTTACCGCCACGTTCGCCGTCGTCTACCAGCTCTGGAAGTGCGTTAGAGATACCGCCCGCGCCCACATCGTGGATAAATGCGATTGGGTTCTCTTCGCCAAGCTGCCAACAACGGTCGATAACTTCCTGACAACGACGCTCCATCTCTGGGTTTTCACGCTGTACAGAAGCAAAGTCTAGATCTTCAGCTGATTGGCCAGAAGCCATTGAAGATGCAGCACCGCCACCAAGGCCGATGTTCATTGCAGGACCACCAAGTACGATAAGTTTCGCACCTACTGGGATCTCTTTCTTCTGAACGTGCTCGTCACGGATATTACCCATACCACCAGCGATCATGATTGGCTTGTGGTACCCACGGACCTCTTCACCTGCGTGAGAAGTTACCTTCTCTTCATAGGTACGGAAGTAACCTAGTAGGTTTGGACGACCAAATTCGTTGTTGAACGCCGCGCCACCTAGAGGACCTTCAAGCATGATATCTAGCGCGTTTACGATACGGCCAGGCTTACCAAAGTCAGTTTCCCAAGGCTGTTCAAAGCCAGGAATGCGAAGGTTAGACGTAGTGAAACCAACTAGACCCGCTTTTGGCTTACCACCGATACCGGTTGCGCCTTCGTCACGGATCTCACCACCAGAACCGGTAGAAGCACCAGGCCATGGAGAGATAGCAGTTGGGTGGTTATGCGTCTCAACCTTCATCAGGATGTGCGCATCTTCGTTGTGATAGTTGTATTGACGAGTCTCAGGGTCTGGGAAGAAACGACCTACTGTAGAACCTGTCATTACCGCTGCGTTATCTTTATAAGCAGAAAGAACGTGGTCTGGCGTAGTCTCGTAGGTGTTCTTGATCATCTTGAACAGAGACTTGTCTTGATCAACGCCGTCGATAGTCCAATCAGCGTTGAAGATCTTGTGACGACAGTGCTCAGAGTTCGCCTGTGCGAACATCATTAGCTCGATGTCGTTCGGGTTACGACCTAGAGTGTTAAAGCTCTCTACTAGGTAGTCAATTTCGTCTTCAGCTAGAGCAAGACCAAGAGAAACGTTCGCTTCTTCTAGTGCCTTGCGGCCGCCACCAAGCACATCCACTACTGTGTGTGGTGCTGGCTCTGCAACTGCGAATAGTGCGTCTACTGCGTCCAAGTCAGTGAAAACCGCTTCCATCATGCGGTCATGGATAAGTGCTTTAACTGCCTCAACCTGCTCGCCTGTTAGTTCAGCTTCTGATTCTACATAGTAAGCTGTACCACGCTCTAGACGCTTAACCTTGTCTAGACCACAGTTGTTCGCGATATCGGTCGATTTAGAAGACCATGGAGAGATAGTGCCCGGACGAGGAGTTACTAGAAGTAGAAGACCCTCAGGCTCGTGCTCTTCGATAGTTGGTCCGTAAGTCAGTAGCTTTTCAAGCTTAGTCAGTTCGGTCGCGTCTAGGTCTGAGGTTAGGTCTGCAAAATGCATAAACTCAGCATAGATTCCCGTCACTGGAAGCCCTTGCTCACGGCAAAGTTCTAGAAGTTTTTTAACACGAAACTCAGAAAGAGCTGGGGAGCCACGCAAAATTTTCATGTGCTTAGGTCTCTTAAATGATGGATTAAAAGTAACATTCCAATATTTTCAATGACTTACACTTAAATCATCGAGGATATTGCGATATTACCTAGCAATTTTGCGCGTATTATAGTGAATTTGTTTTGTGAAGTAACCAAAAAAGCAACCGTTTGCGCAAATTTTTGCGCAACACGATTTTGTACCCTTTTTCCCCTCCTTTGAGCGGTTTATCAAAACGCTTTCTCTTCCCCCTATGTTAGCCGTTTGATATAAAGTGAGGTTTTAGAAGAATAATCAGAGATTTCCAACGTCATGCCCAAGTCGGTGTTCACTAAATTTATACAGCTCACTGTTGCCCTATTGGCACTCGCTACCCTAGCCGGTTGCCAATATGAGATGGACTCCAAGAGCGAGCTTCAAAAGATCAAAGACAGAGGCGTGTTACGTGTTGGAACTCTGAACAACCAACTCTCCTACTATATCGGCCCCGACGGCCCTACCGGCCTTGAATACGATCTTGCGGTTCAATTTGCCAAAGAACTCGGGGTTCGCCTTGAGATCAAACCGGCCTACCGCCTATCCGAGCTCTTCCCTGCACTAAGAAATGGTGAGGTGGATATAGTGGCGGCGGGTCTTACCCAAGCACCGAATCGCGTAAAAGCATTTAGACCGGGGCCAGCCTACTATTACGTGAGCCAGCAGGTTGTGTATAAGAAAGGCACTTGGCGCCCCCGTAACCTTGAGCAGCTTATCGATAGCGGCGAGACGTTAACGGTAGTAAAAGGCTCTCACTTTGAACATACCCTAGCCGAGCTTTCAAAAACACACCCTGATATCAACTATGAAGTGACCGATGCCTATGACCTCAACGACCTGCTTAAGCAGGTCTCCGAGGGTAAGCGACTGTTCACCGTTTCAGATTCAATCGAACTGTCTCTAACCCAGCGCATCTATCCTGATATCGCTTTGGCATTTGAGCTAACTGAAGACCAACCAACCTCTTGGTTTATGCGCAAGACCAATGACGAAAGCCTGTATGCACTTGTTATTGAGTTCTTCGGCAATATCCAGCAAAACGGTGAGCTTCATCTTCTTGAAGAAAAATACCTTGGCCATATCCAAGATTTTGATTACGTAGATACTCGTGCTTTCGTTCGCGCTCTAGATAGCCGACTGCCAAAATGGGAAAACCTATTTAAGAAGTATGCAGATGAGTTCGACTGGCGCTTGGTAGCGGCCCTTGCTTATCAAGAGTCACACTGGAATCCAAATGCGAAATCGCCGACCGGTGTGCGCGGTATGATGATGCTAACCCTGCCAACCGCTGAAAGCGTTGGGGTAACCAACCGCTTAGACCCAGAGCAATCAGTTCGAGGTGGCGTGGATTATCTGCGCAAGATAGTAGGACGTATCCCAGATACCATCAACGAGCACGAGAAGATCTGGTTTGCTCTGGCTTCATACAACGTGGGTTATGGACACGTAATGGACGCTAGACGCATCACCAAGGCACAAGGCGCCGATCCTAACCTGTGGAGTGATGTCAAAGAGCGATTACCTCTACTGCGTAAGAAAGGCTATTACGAATATACTCGCTATGGATACGCTCGTGGCGATGAGGCATTGAACTATGTTGAAAACATTCGTCGCTATTATCAAAGCATCATCGGCCATGTAGACAAACGCGACCATAAACAGGTAGAAACCAATACTGATGATCTGCTGGTGATTCACTCTGAAGACATCCCAGAGTCAGCAGCGCAAAGCACCGACGAGCAAGGGATAGAGCAGGAATAGTCATATTTTACGGTATGGTTCACATTTCATGTAACTTGTGCAATAACAAGCATTGAAAACGCCAACTGCGACCTATATATATTGGTTAATGACGAACAGGGGAGCCTTCCTCTGTTGTTGATCATATATCAGTAACAATCTTGTTCTATATATGGTGAGTCAGCGTAAGAAATTACGCCAAACAACGTAGTTACATAGGAGATAGTTCGTTGAAACACAGAAGAAAGCTGTCCAAGAAATTGGCACAAAAAACTGTTTCAGCTAACCGTCGTAAGCGCATGCTATCCAACAACAAGAAAAAGGTTCTTGGGCGCAACCGAGCTTACTCTGCGGTAGCTTAAACCACGTAATGCAAACATTTGGCTCTCAAGCCGAATGTTTGCTTAAGAATCCCCTTCTCCACTCTGTTCTCTCTTTAACTGCTTTAACGCCTTTTGTTCTTTACGTCTTCGACGAAAGAAGGCCTGCAACTGCTCTCTGCACTCTTGCTCCATCAAGCCCGATTCGATAGTGGCATAGTGAAATGCAGCTTCACTCTCAAATAGATTCAGCACAGTTCCAGCCGCTCCTGCTTTTAGATCTGGCGCACCAAAAACGATACGTTTTACTCTGCTATGCAAAAGCGCACCTGCACACATAGGGCAAGGCTCAAGGGTGACATACAGCGTAGTATCTAGCAGGCGGTAATTTTCTAAGGCTTCTCCTGCTGCTCGCAGGGTCATGATCTCAGCATGGGCAGTCGCATCGTGAGTGCAGATGCTCTGATTCCAGCCACAAGCAATCTCTTCACCATCTTTGACCAATACCGCGCCTACAGGCACCTCTCCCTGCTCTTCTGCCTTAGATGCAAGCTCCATCGCTCGGCGCATAAACTTGTGGTCCAGTTCGCTAAAATTAGCTGTCATCTCTACTTAATGCCTCAGATAGATAATCGATCAGGGTACGCACCTTAGACGTTAGCATACGGTTTTGCGGATACAGTGCCCATATGCCCTCTTTATCCCCTCTATATGCAGTAAGAAGCTCAATGAGCTCGCCTGACTCTAGATAGGGCTGCACATAATAATCAGGAAGCTGCACAATTCCCAACCCTTTTAAGGCCGCATCCATCAAGGAATAGCCACTGTTGCATTGTAACCGTCCGTCCACATGGATAAGGCGCTCGCTGCCTGAATCGTCAAAGCGCCAATATTTATTGGACCCGCGCAGGCACTGATGACGCTTGAGCTCTGAAAGGGTATGTGGCTCACCATGCTTTTCGATATAGCTAGGACTGGCACACACGTATACATTTCTATCCCGAAGCTTTCTCGCCATCATAGAGGAGTCCTGCAAGCGTCCCAGACGTATTGCGAGATCGAATCCCTCTTGCACCAGATCGAGCTGCTGATTGGACAACACCAGATCCAGCTCTATCTGCGGATACTCGAGCAAAAACTCATGCATCAGAGGTGCAAGCACCTGCTCACCAAAGGTGACTGGAGCCGTTACCTTGATCTTGCCTTGCGGTGATGAGTGCAGCTGGTTGATCGCCAACTCAGCCAAGCCTAAACCCTCTACAAGAGGCTTACAGTGGTGGTAGTAGGTCGCACCCGCTTCAGTAACCGAGACCTTGCGCGTGGTGCGCACAAACAACTTAGAACCCAACCTCTGCTCTAAGGCATTCACTCGCCTACTGATATTCGCCACTGATGTGTTCAGTTTAGTTGCAGCGCCAGTAAAGCTCTCCGCCTCTACCACAGCAACGAACTCGTTAATCCCTTCCCAGTCAGCCATGCCCAATCACCATTATTACAAATTCGTAATAGTCTATTTCAAATTATATCAATTATCATTTCTTATCAGATAAATATACTAATCCTATCTAATGAAAACGCGCCAAAATCCACTAGTCTTAGAGGGCTTGGCCAAGATAAACACTCTCAAAAGGGAATCACCATGACTGAACAATTTATCAAATCGCGTGCAGCCGTAGCTTGGGGTCCAAACCAACCACTTAAGATGGAAGAAGTTGACGTTATGCTACCAAAAGCTGGCGAGGTACTGGTGCGTATCGTGGCAACTGGCGTTTGTCACACCGATGCCTTTACTCTTTCTGGTGATGATCCTGAGGGTATCTTCCCAAGCATCCTAGGCCATGAAGGTGGTGGTATTGTTGAGATGGTAGGTGAAGGTGTAACTAGCGTTGAAGTAGGCGACCACGTTATTCCACTATACACAGCAGAATGTGGTGAATGTAAGTTCTGTAAATCAGGTAAAACCAACCTTTGCCAAGCGGTTCGTGAAACCCAAGGTAAGGGCCTAATGCCAGACGGCACTACCCGCTTCTACAAAGACGGCGAGCCTATCTACCACTACATGGGTTGCTCAACCTTCTCTGAGTACACAGTACTGCCTGAGATCTCACTGGCTAAAGTGAATAAAGAAGCCCCTCTTGAAGAGGTCTGTCTACTTGGCTGTGGCGTAACTACAGGTATGGGCGCTGTACTTAACACCGCTAAGGTTCAAAAGGGCGATACTGTGGCTATCTTCGGTCTAGGCGGTATCGGTCTATCCGCGATTATCGGTGCACGCATGGCAGGTGCAAGCCGCATTATTGGCGTTGATATCAACGAGAGCAAATTTGAGCTAGCAACTCAGCTAGGCGCCACTGACCTAGTGAACCCTACGAAGTTCGACAAGCCTATCCAAGAGGTTATCGTTGAGATGACAGACGGTGGTGTAGATTACTCTTTCGAGTGTATCGGTAATGTCAACGTAATGCGTTCAGCGCTAGAGTGCTGTCACAAAGGTTGGGGTGAGTCGGTAATCATTGGTGTTGCTGGTGCAGGTCAAGAGATCTCTACTCGTCCATTCCAACTAGTAACCGGTCGCGTATGGCGTGGCAGTGCATTCGGTGGCGTTAAAGGTCGCTCTGAGCTTCCAGAGATCGTAGAACGCTACATGGCAGGTGAGTTTGGTCTACAAGAATTCATCACCCACACTATGCCCCTAGACGATATCAACGAAGCGTTTGAACTCATGCACAAGGGCGAAAGCATCCGTACCGTTATCCACTACTAATCGAATCCCGAAATAAAAGGTGTCAGCTATGCTGGCACCTTCTTTTTATCTAGGACAGACAATGACCATAGAAAACATTAGCCAAGCCAAGGTTCATGGTGGCTGGCACAAACAGTACACCCATGATTCAAAAGCGCTTGGGTGCAATATGCGCTTTGCTATCTTCTTACCACCACAAGCAAGTAGTGACAACCCAGTCCCCGTGCTTTACTGGCTATCTGGCCTAACCTGCACCGATGAGAACTTCATGCAAAAGGCTGCAGCATTTGAATCTGCAGCTAAGCTCGGCATAGCCATAGTTGCTCCAGATACTAGCCCTCGCGGTGATGGTGTGCCTGACGACCCTGACGGCGCATACGATTTTGGTCTAGGTGCTGGGTTTTATCTAAATGCCACCCAGAAACCATGGAAACAGCACTATCAGATGTATAGCTATGTTGTTGATGAGCTCCCTGCTCTAATTGAAAAGCACTTTCCAGTAAGCGATGTGCGCTCTATCTCAGGGCATAGCATGGGTGGACATGGAGCTCTGACTATTGGGCTTAAGAATCAAGATAGCTACCGTTCAATCTCTGCGTTTAGCCCGATAACCAACCCTATGGAGTGCCCTTGGGGTATCAAGGCGTTATCTAATTACCTTGGAGAAGATAAGGTTTCGTGGGAAGAGTATGACGCCTGTCGACTGCTGGCAAAGCATGGTTCTAAATTGCCAATTCTGGTTGACCAAGGTGACGCAGATGGCTTCTTAGAACAAGAGCTCAAACCAAATCACCTTATCGATGTTGCAGCCCAGCAATCACTGGATTTTGAGCTCAGGATGCAGACTGGTTACGACCACAGTTATTTCTTTATCCAGAGCTTTATCAGCGAGCATCTCGCCTTCCATGCCAAGCATCTGCTTAAATAATCCAGATAAAAAAACAGCCCGCAATTGCGGGCTGAATTATTTGAAATACTCGAACTTACATAGTGTAAGTATATGGTGCTGCGATACCTAGTGGGATACCAAGTGCCCAGTAAGCTAGTAGGAAGATAGTCCAACCAATTAGCATAGCGATAGAGAACGGCATCATTAGAGAAGCTAGAGTACCGATACCTGTCGACTTAACGTAGCGCTGACAGTAAACAACTACTAGTGGGAAGAACACCATTAGTGGAGAGATGATGTTAGATACAGAGTCACCTACACGGTACGCTGCTTGAGATAGCTCAGGAGAGATACCTACAGCCATTAGCATTGGAACTAGGATAGGACCGATAAGTGCCCACTTGGCCGATGCAGAACCTACTAGAAGGTTAACCATAGCAGTAAGAAGAATCATACCAACAACAGTAGCTTCACCTGGAAGGTTCATCGCTTTCAGGCCTTCAGCACCGTAAAGCGCTAGCATAGTACCGATGTTTGACTGACCGAATGCAACTAGGAACTGCGCACAGAAGAACGACATTACCATGTAAGCACCCATGGTGTTCATGGTGTCAGACATAGACTTAATTACGTCGTTGCTGCTCTTGAACTTACCAACCACGCGGCCGTAAACGATACCTGGGATGATAAATAGAATGAAGATCAGTGGAACGATTGACTGCATTACAGGTGCAGAGAACGCCGTGATTTCACCTTCTGGAGAACGCAGTGCTGAAGTCTCAGGGATAAGAGCCGCAACTAGAAGCGCGATACCTGCAACCATAGACCAACCAGCATATTTGAATGCTTTTGACTCTTGCTCAGTCATAGAGCCTAGGTCAGGTGCTTCTTCAGCATCTTGATCGATTGGAGTATTCGCTAGACGTGGTTCGATGATGCGCTCAGTTACAAACCAACCGATAGCAACGATGATCACTGAAGAAAGACCAGTGAAGAAGATGTTTGCTAGTGGGTTGACGATGTAGTCTGGGTCTAGAACGTTAGCTGAAGTCTGAGTAAAGCCCGCTAGTAGTGGGTCGATACCAGATGGAATGAAGTTAGCAGAGAAACCACCTGATACACCTGCGAACGCTGCTGCGATACCCGCTAGAGGGTGACGGCCTGCTGCGTGGAAGATGATACCACCTAGTGGGATAACCAGTACGTAACCCGCATCTGCAGCCGTGTGCGATACAATAGCTACTAGGATAAGCATTGGAGTAAGAAGCTTAGCTGGCGTAAAGTTCAGCATCTTCTTAAGGCCAGTGTTGATAAAGCCAGAAGAGTCAGCAACACCAACACCTAGCATAGCTACAAGTACGATACCCAGAGGAGCAAAGCCTGTGAATGTCGTTACCATGTTTGCTAGGAAGTGAGCCAAAGCATCACCGGTTAGCAGGTTAGTGATTTCTAGTGGAGCACCCGTACGAGGGTTAATCAGATCAAAAGAAACATTAGAAAGGATTGCTGAACAAACCCATACGATGATCAGTGCCCAGAAGAACAGGATTGCTGGATCAGGAATTTTGTTACCCGCTTTTTCGATTAGGTTCAAAAAGCGGTCCATACCACTCGTTTTCTGAGGAGGCAGGTTGGCTGCTTGATTGCTCATAGTTATACCGTGTTGTGAGTATTAGGTGTTTTTTTGTGTTAAATGGTTTTTCTTGTTTTTAGGGCGCGCATTTTACCCAATTTACAGTCAAAAAACAGAATCTAAGATTGCAAAATGTGGGTTGCGATAAGATTTTTCTATATCTGTAACAGATCAGAAACATACAGAAATACACTCACACGCAAGGCTTGCAACAAATATAAAACCTTACAATTACCAAACTGAACCATTTTTAACTCAGAAGAAAAGGACCATAAAACATCGTTAAAAAGCGATTAAGGCATTAAATGACATAATTCTTGGAATATTATGCGGATCAGTCCAACGAGCGGTCACAGTAATTTCGTTCCCCTTATGACCCTGCTCTGTAATAATTTCCTGAGTTATTTCCAAAAAACTTACTCCTGAAATCTCTCTTGGTATAAACAAAACACCATTCTGATATTGTTTTAGCCTAGCTAGAGTTAACCTATCTAATAGAGCCTGTCTCACCTCTATGAACTGATTCTGAGCGCGTATCTCTCTCTGGCTCCAAAGATTAAGCTCTATTAAAAACAGCGAGCTAGTTGCTAACACACTAGTGGCAATCAACACCTCCAACAAGCACAGTCCTTTTTGCTTACTCATCATGCCAACTCCACCGAGACCACCTCCTTGTAGCAAACCGAGTTAAGACTTTGGACATCACCACAGGATCAACTTGTGTATGAACAGTATCTACAGCAGCCCTTCCCGCTATCTGTAATCCGCCACTGATCTGGATATCCTCAATGACCGCCAGATCTTCAGATGCAAAACCTTGTGCGCCACTCGAAAAGTGAGACCAATCAGCACTGGTATTACTCGGAGCCATAACCAGCCCGCCTTCGAGGAGCGCGCTTCCTCTTATCCAGACTCTCCCTTGAGAGAACAACAACAGAAGAGGCTGATAAGAAGTAATGGCCTGCCAATCAGGCTCTGAAATCTCACAATCCCCTGAAATAGAGAGAGACTTTACCCCTAATTGCAATTGAGCCAACAAAGCATCACTGCAAGAGGCTGGGTCTAGACTGGTAATCTGGCCATCCAGCAGAGTAGCAAGCTCTTCTAGTGTTCGACCAAAGACAGATTCAATAGCGTCATCCGCATGAACCATTGCCATACCAGCACTATCTGAACCCAATTCAATTGTCTGGCTCACTTTAGCTTCATCTAGGCCGACACTAAGCTCTAGCCTATTCGCAGAAATGACTTGGCTATTAAAAACATAATCAATAGCGGTTTGGCATGGCTCCGAATCTGGAAAATGAAGAGCGAAACAGTTAAGGGCATTGTCTAGCTCAAGGTCTAACTGATTCCGGCTCAACATTAACCTATTTTGCCACTCCAAGCTTTGCGAGACTTGCTGAAGCAGGTACATAGAATAGATGCCCATCACCAGGGCCAAAGATAAGGTCATAACAAGCACTCCACCCTGACATTTAGTCACTGCGAGTTACTCCTTTTGGAACAACAAGAAGTGACTGACGATATGTCTCACTTTGTCCCTTAGGTCTCAATTCGTACTCAAGATTGAAGGCGTGACTCGCCACATCTGTCACCTCAAAGGCATCAACTGAGATGAGTTTGTCGTTGAGCATAGAGAAGTTACTCACCTCATCACATACGGAGGTAATTGATGAATAACTAGGACTAGAGTCGCGACATAGCTTGAGCTTATTGTCCTCAAGATGCACAGCGAGTCGTTCATAACCACTGTCTCCCAAATAGCTAACACCTATCCCTACAGGAATAACACTGCTCGCAGCTGACACTTTAAATCCAGCCCTAAAAAACTCAGTGCGAATCAACTCATTAATTTGTTGTGCCTGAAGCAGGAGCTGAACTCTTTTTAGCTCGGAAAGGGTTTGCTGATGAAGCCCCATTAAAAGTGAGCTTACTGAAAGTAATAGAAGAGATGAAATAGACAAGGTAATGGTCAGCTCAATCAGGCTGTACCCCTTAACAAGCGGCATAACCCAAGCTTCCGCGCACTGGTGAGCAGACCCGAATCCGCCCGCTAATTTGGTGGTAGATAACCTTGAGCTGTTCTCCTGTTTCAATGCTTAGCGTGATACTACCGTTTCCTAACACCCCGCCTCGGTAGCCATCGAAGTGTATGCTCTCTGAGGTCAGCTGTAGACTTACATCATTAATAGCGAAATAGGAAAAGGGATTCAGTCCCTCCGTATTGTCTGAAAGTTTAAAAACTGTGTTGGTCTGAGTTTGCTCAAAACTCAGCCACAGATCTTTTCTTTTCGCGTAAGCAAGAGAGTTGGCCGAGATCAAAGCTGAATAAACCTGACTGGTTGCAAGCTTTAGACGTTGCGAGTCATGGTAATTCGAATAGCTTTGTACTCCGATTAGGCTAAGTAGCCCTAAAACCGAAGTGACTGCAATGAGTTCAAGAAGCGTAAATCCCTGTTGCACTGCTCCCCCTATCTCTACAAACAAAGGACTTAATACAAGCTAGGCAATGAAAGGGCTAGGAGAGAGAATAGAGATCAAGGTTTGGATCTAGCTCGAAAAACTGGACTCCAGATACAACAAAGGCCAGCACTTGGCTGACCTTTGGGAAAGTTTTGACCTATTAGCTGGTTAGGTCGTCGAAGAATTTCTTCACACCATTGAAGAAGCCTTCAGATTTTGGCTTGTGCTTGTTAGCTGCATCACCGCCACAAGACTCTTCAAACTCACGCAGCAGTTCTTTTTGGCGAGAGCTTAGCTTCACAGGAGTCTCAACCACTAGCTTCACGATAAGATCGCCTTGAGGACCACCGCGAACGCCCTTCACACCCTTACCGCGCATGCGGAACATACGGCCAGTTTGTGTTTCAGAAGGAACCTTAAGGCTAACGCGGCCATCAAGGGTCGGTACTTCAACTTCACCGCCTAGAGCTGCCATCGCAAAGCTCACTGGTACTTCGCAATATAGGTTGCTGCCGTCACGCTCGAAGATGTGGTGCTCTTTTACATGAACCTGTACATATAGGTCGCCTGCTGGAGCGCCGTTTTCTCCCGCTTCACCCTCGCCAGATAGACGAATGCGATCGCCAGTATCCACACCTGCAGGGATCTTAACGCTAAGAGACTTAGTCTTATGTCTGCGACCTTCACCATGACACGCATCACAAGGGTCTTTGATGATCTGACCTTTACCATTACAGGTTGGACAGGTTTGTTGAACGGCAAAGAAGCCTTGACGCATCTGAACCTGACCATGGCCATGACAGGTAGAACAGGTTTCTACACCTGAGCCCTTCTTCGCACCAGAGCCTTCACACACATCACAGCTTACTAGAGTCGGTACTTCAATCTCTTTAGTGCAACCACGAACGGCTTCTTCTAGAGTCAGTTCCATGTTGTAACGTAGGTCTGCGCCACGCTGGGCACGTTGCTGACCACCGCCACGACGGCCGCCACCGAAGATATCACCAAACACATCACCGAAGATGTCACCAAAGTCTGCGCCACCGCCGCCGAAGCCGCCGCCACCCATACCACCTTGTTCAAAGGCAGCATGACCGTATTGGTCGTAAGTCGCACGCTTCTGGGAATCGGTAAGGATCTCGTACGCTTCTTTTACTTCTTTAAACTTCTCAGCCGCCGCATCGTCATCAGGGTTGCGATCTGGATGGTACTTCATCGCCAGGCGCTTGTACGCTTTCTTAATATCACGCTCGGAAGCATCTCTGCTTACACCTAGGATTTCGTAAAAATCACGTTTAGACATGTGTTTCGTCACCAATTTTGTACTGCAAACGGCTCCGCCGCTTGGTGTTTATATCGATATAGAGCAAGCCTAAAGCGTTAAGCTTATTAGCTGTAAGACTGCTCTATAGCGACAACGTCATTTACAAACAGACGGGCGTTTTGGTTTCCCGAAACGCCCGCATCAGAAGAAATATGCAGAAAACGATTCTGCTAAGCTATAGCGAGGTAAATTCAAGGAGAAGGCGCGCAGCTTACTCTCGTAAGTGAGCACCTTCGACGCAGAAGTTATCCGCTATAGCGACGAAGAATTATTTCTTGTCGTCTTTTACTTCTTCAAACTCAGCATCAACAACATCGTCGTCTTGCTTAGCTTGTTGACCAGCGTCAGCACCTTGTGCTTGCTGAGCTTGAGCTTGCTGCTGAGCAATCTCCATTAGCTTTTGAGCTGCAGTCATTAGAGCCTGAACTTTAGCGTCGATAGCTTCTTTGTCGTCGCCGTTCTTCGCTTCTTCTAGCTCTTTGATAGCCGCTTCGATCTTGTCTTTCTCTTCAGCTGGAAGTGCATCACCTGCTTCTTCAACTTGCTTGCGAGTACCGTGGATCATTTGGTCAGCTTGGTTACGTGCAGTTGCTAGCTCTTCGAACTTCTTGTCCGCTTCTTTGTTAGCTTCTGCTTCTTGTACCATCTTCTCGATGTCTTCATCGCTTAGACCGCCTGAAGCCTGGATAGTGATCTTCTGCTCTTTACCAGTGCTCTTGTCTTTCGCAGATACGTGCAGGATACCGTCCGCATCTAGGTCGAAAGTAACTTCGATCTGAGGCATACCGCGTGGTGCAGGCTGAATACCTTCTAGGTTGAATTGACCTAGAGACTTGTTGTACATCGCTTGCTTACGCTCACCTTGAAGAACGTGGATAGTTACCGCGCTCTGGTTGTCTTCTGCAGTAGAGAAAACTTGGTTCGCTTTAGTTGGGATAGTAGTGTTCTTCTCAACTAGCTTAGTCATTACGCCACCCATAGTCTCGATACCTAGAGACAGTGGAGTTACGTCTAGAAGAAGTACGTCTTTAACGTCACCAGCAAGTACACCACCTTGAACTGCAGCACCCATAGCTACTGCTTCATCAGGGTTAACGTCTTTACGTGGCTCTTTACCGAAGAACTCAGAAACCTTAGCTTGAACCATAGGCATACGAGTCTGACCACCTACTAGGATAACGTCAGTGATTTCGCCTACAGATAGGTCTGCGTCAGCTAGAGCAACTTTTAGTGGCTCAAGAGAACGTTGTACTAGGTCTTCAACTAGAGACTCAAGTTTTGCACGAGTCACTTTGATGTTCATGTGCTTAGGACCAGTCGCATCAGCCGTTACGTAAGGTAGGTTTACGTCAGTTTGCTGAGTAGAAGAAAGCTCAATCTTCGCTTTTTCTGCTGCTTCTTTAACACGTTGCATCGCTAGTGCGTCGTTCTTAAGATCGATACCTTGCTCTTTCTTAAACTCGTCAACTAGGTAGTTGATCATGCGGTTATCGAAGTCTTCACCACCAAGGTGAGTGTCACCGTTAGTTGCTAGAACTTCAAAAGTCTTCTCGCCTTCAACTTCGTCGATTTCGATGATAGAGATATCGAAAGTACCACCACCAAGGTCATAAACCGCGATAGTGCGGTCGCCGCCTGACTTGTCTAGACCGTATGCTAGAGCAGCCGCTGTTGGTTCGTTGATGATACGCTTAACTTCTAGACCTGCGATACGGCCAGCATCTTTAGTCGCTTGACGCTGTGCATCGTTGAAGTACGCAGGAACTGTGATAACTGCACCTGTTACTTCCTCACCTAGGAAGTCTTCAGCAGTTTTCTTCATTTTCTTAAGAACTTCAGCAGAAACCTGAGGAGCCGCCATTTGTTGGCCTTTCGCTTCAACCCAAGCATCACCGTTGTCAGCCTTAACGATCTTGTAAGGCATGATTTCGATGTCACGCTGAACTTCGTCGTCTTCAAAACGACGACCGATTAGACGCTTGATTGCAAATAGCGTGTTTTCTGGGTTAGTTACTGCCTGACGCTTAGCAGGCTGACCTACTAGTGTTTCGCCGTCTGTGTATGCAATTACAGATGCTGTAGTACGCTCACCTTCCGCGTTTTCGATTACACGTGGTTTTTCACCGTCTAGTACAGCTACACAAGAGTTGGTAGTACCTAAGTCAATACCAATGATTTTACCCATCTGGCTATCTCCAAGAATTTAATTATCTGTTTTCTATACCCCAATAAGTGGGGGTGTTTAACTTGGTTTCAACCCCAAGTTTGACAAATTTGTTAAAGCAGATTGAGCCATGTGGCTCGGTTATTGTTTGCTCTGACTGATAGATAAGGGCGGGAAATGAGGATTCAAGAGTAAGGCGAAAAAAAAATGAAAAAAAGCGAGGTTTTCACCTCGCCTTTTCAATCTTGAATACTGGATTAAGCCTTAGCTGTCTCTAGCTCAACCTCTTCCTCGATGCCGTTCTCAGACTTAGCAACGATAGTGTTCACCGCGGTATCACCCACTACGTTAGAAGAAGTACAGAACATATCGATGATACGGTCTACAGCTGCAACGATAGCTAGCGCTTCAGGTGGAAGACCTAGTTGGTGGATAAGCACACCGATCATCACAACGCCACCGCCTGGAACACCACCAGCACCGATAGACAGAAGCAGTACCATAAAGCCGATAGTCATCAGCTGAGAGGCTTCAATTGGCTGACCAAACGCGTTCGCTACGAATACGATAGCGATAGCGATGTAGATAGAAGCACCTGCCATGTTCATGGTTGCACCCAGCGGTACACCGAAACCAGCGATGGACTTAGATACGCCTAGCTTGTCAGTTAGGGTACGCATAGTTACTGGGATAGTTGCGTTCGAGCTTGCTGTTGATAGCGAGAATAGAACCTGTTCACGAACCGCACGAGAGAAAGTCTTTGGCGAGATACGCGCCATGATACCAACCATGGTTGGGTAGAATACAAAGATCCAGAAGGCTAGAACCGCTACTACTAGAGCTACGTAACCCGCAACAGACATAATAGTGTTCGAGTCTAGGGTTGCACCCAGTTGAATCATAAGAGCGAATACACCGTAAGGCGCTAGGCTCATTACAAGGCCGATAAGCTTCATCATTACGTCGTTAGCAACCTTGAATGCTTTAACAGCTGGGCCGCCTTTGTGGTCAAGAGCTTGGATAGCCAAACCTACGATGATCGCCATGAAGATGATCTGAAGCATGTCGCCATTAACAAACGCTTGGAACGGGTTGCTCGGTACGATGTTAACAACTAGAGAGAAGATATCTGGTGTTGTGGTTGCTGCTAGCTCAACAGTTTCAGTCACTGTACCCGCTAGATTTGCGCCTGCACCCGGTTGGAAAACCATACCGATTGCTAGAGCAACACTGATAGCAACAATGGTGTTTAGGATATAAAGCACGAATGTCTTACCGCCCAAACGACCGAAGGTCTTAATGTCTTTAAGTTCAACGATACCGCATACGATAGATACGAATACCAGTGGCACAACAAGCAGTTTGATCAAAGATACAAACATGCCGCCAACGCCTTCTGCTAAACCTAAAAGATAAACGTCAAAGATTGAGATGCCGTTTAGCAGGTATTGTATTGCCGTGCCAATAAATAAACCGGCAAACATGCCGATAAAAATTTTACTTGATAGTGATTTGTCCATCACATACTCCAATGTGTTTTGCTGTGTTTGTCCATTTTTATAATATTTATCGCTACCCTTCTGAGTAGTCGCAGGACATTCTACATATGGAGTGCATGACTCAAAATTTAACCCGCTATGATTTCGATCAATTTTCCAGATTATTATCTATTTAATTGCAATAAATCAGACACATGCTCCAGATTGATCTCAACATATGAAATTAATATCAGGTGATACATTTTGTAATAAGTTGATAACACCAATTTTGTTTTATGCAAAAAAAAGAGAGGTCGATCACGACCTCTCTAAAAACTTTACGTCTATGTTTAAAGGTTTACTTAGCAACCATAACCATAGCAGGGCGAACTACACGACCGTTTAGTTCATAACCTTTTTGTAGAACAACCGTTACTGTGTTGCTCTCATGATCTGGGCTCTCAACCATAGAAACTGCGTTGTGCAGTTCAGGGTTAAATGCTTCGCCTACAGGGTTGATCTCTTTAAGGCCATTCTTCTCAACAACCTCAAGGAATGACTTATGAGTCATCTCAACGCCTTCAATAATAGGCTTAACCGCTTCGTTCTCAGCGTCTGCTGCTTGAATAGCACGCTCTAGGTTATCAATTACTGGAAGTAGCTCTTCAGCAAACTTGTTGATCGCAAACTTGCGAGCTTTCGCCATTTCTTGCTCAGTACGACGACGCATATTGTCTACTTCAGCCTTAGCGCGCAATACAGAATCTGCTTGCTCTTTAAGACGGGTCTCGGTTTGAAGCAGTGCTGCTTCTAACTGGGCAACCTTTGACTCTTCAATATCTTCAGCAGACTCTTCGTTCCACTCTACATCGCCTTCGTCACCAATAACGTCAGCTTCTTGCTCTGCAACAACCTCTTCAGCTACCTGCTCTTCGATTGTTTGCTCTACTTCTTGTTCTTCGTTTTTAATATCTTTGTCGCTCATGATATCTCCGGCAGGACATGCATATTCCTGAAACTGCTATCATTTTTGTCAGGGTTTCCAACATAAAACGTTAGCATCTCAAATCAACTTGCCTTTATTATGGGGATCATCGTTTCTGATTCAAGCCTGCTTGGGTTCAGATAGTCAAAAATGGGATTAAAATGAGCAAACATTTCTCAACCATAGCGATTTTAGGTAGACCTCGTAGCAATCTTGCCATTCAAACGCACCAAGAAATCTACGACTGGCTGATTGAGCGTGAGTACAAGGTTTTGGTGGACGACCGCCTGCGTGACCGAATGGAGAATGTAGACTCTAGCGCTTTTACTAACCTTATGCGCATAGGTAAAGATGCAGACCTTGCAATTGTTGTCGGCGGTGATGGCAATATGCTAGGTGCAGCTCGTGTTCTGTCCCGTTTTGATATCTCTGTCATTGGTGTAAACCGAGGTAACCTTGGCTTCTTAACCGACCTTGACCCTGATGATTTTAAATCGCCTCTGGAAAAGGTGCTTAATGGTGAGTTCATAAAAGAGCAGAGATTTTTGCTCGAAGCTGAAATCCATCGCCACGGCCAGATAAAAAGCCAAAACGCAGCTCTAAACGAGGCGGTACTTCACCCAGGCAAAGTGGCGCACATGATAGAATTCGAAGTGTATATCGATGACAGCTTCGCCTTTTCTCAGCGCTCCGATGGTTTAATCGTATCCACTCCAACTGGCTCAACCGCCTACTCTCTATCTGGCGGTGGTCCTATCCTATCTCCAAGCCTGAACAGCATCTCGCTTGTACCTATGTTCCCGCATACGCTATCAAGCAGACCACTGGTAGTAGACGGAAATCGTCGCATCAAACTTATCCTCGCTCCTGACAATAGAGGAACTCAAGAGGTGAGTTGCGATGGTCAAATCTCTCTACCCGTTGAACCTGGCGATGAGATACACATCTATCAAAGCCCTAACGTACTTCAGCTGATCCATCCAAAAGACTACAGCTACTATCATGTACTTAGAGAAAAACTGGGCTGGTCGAGCAAGCTTTTTTAGCCCTGTGATCTGAGCAACAATTTTCCGAACAAAAAAATCACCTGCAAACTTTACTGTATAGAAAACCAGTATATACTGTTCTCATATACAGTACTTTCAGGTTATGGATATGCTCGCTCATTTAAGTGTTAACAACTTCGCTATCGTTAAATCGCTACAAGTCGAACTTGGCGCTGGAATGACTACCATCACAGGTGAGACTGGCGCTGGTAAATCTATCGCTATAGACGCACTTAGCCTCTGCTTAGGTTGCCGCTCTGACGCTGGTATGGTGCGTCAAGGTGAAGATAAGGTAGACATCGTTGCTAGCTTTATTATCGAGAACAACTTAAGTGCCAAGCGTTGGTTAGAGGACAATGAACTCGCCGAAGGTGATGAGTGCATTCTTCGCCGTATCGTCAGCAAGGACGGTCGCTCTCGTGGCTTTATCAACGGCAATCCTGTCCCTGTTTCCCAACTAAAATCTCTGGGGCAACTGCTGGTTAGCATCCATGGACAACACGCCCATCATCAACTGCTTAAAAAAGAGTATCAGATCAAACTGCTCGATGATTATGCCGGACATGCGAACCTAATTACTCAATCGCAAAGTCGTTATCAAAAATGGCGTCAAGCTGAAAACACTCTCAAGCAGACCCTACAAAACAGCGAGCAGAATCAGGCACAAAAGCAATTACTTGAATATCAGATAAAAGAACTGGATGAACTCTCCTTGGGTGAACAGGAGTTTACCGAGCTAGAACTTGAGCACAAGAAGATCACCAACAGCGGGGAAATCTTAGGTTTAACCCAAGAGGGATTAAACCTTCTAAGTGAAAATGAGCAGTCAAATGCACTTAGCTTGCTACATGCCAGCATCAACTGCGCCACCCAACTTAGCGAGCTCGATAAAGAACTGAGCAACGTAAGCCAAATGCTTAACGACGCCCTGATTCAAGCAGAAGAAGCCAGTAGCGAATTGCGTAACTATTTCGATTCTATCGATATCGACCCTCTGCACATGCAAAGTGTTGAAGAACGTTTCTCGCAGGTAATGTCCCTAGCCAAGAAACATCATGTTCTTCCAGAAGACCTGTATGCCCATCATCAAGAGTTATCAGCTCAAATAGAGGCATTAGATTGCTCCGATGAAAAAATCGAGGAACTGGAACAGCAAGTAGAAACGGCTAAAGAGACTTATCTTAAAAGTGCCGAAAAACTGCATAAGTCACGCAAACGCTACGCAAAAGAGCTAAACAAGCTTATCTCCAATAGCATGCAACAGCTGAGTATGGAGAAAGCATGCTTTGATATTCAGGTGAATTTCGACAGCAAGTTTGCCTCTCCATTAGGTGCAGATGATGTGGAGTTTTTGGTATCCGCTAACCCAGGTCAACCACTTCAATCCTTAGGCAAGGTTGCCTCCGGTGGTGAATTATCTCGTATCTCTCTAGCTATTCAAGTTATCACAGCGCAGAAAGTAGAAACCCCTAGCCTTATCTTCGATGAGGTAGACGTAGGTATCAGTGGCCCGACAGCGGCAGTAGTCGGTAAGATGCTACGCACCCTAGGTGAAAGCACACAAATCTTATGTGTTACCCACCTTCCTCAGGTTGCTGGTTGTGGTCATCAACAGATGTTTGTGGCTAAGAAAACTCGATCAGGGCAAACCGAAACCAATATGATTGCTCTGGATAGTGACCAGCGAGTCAGTGAACTTGCCCGCTTACTTGGTGGCAGTGAAATCACCGACAGCACCTTGGCGAATGCTCGAGAACTAATGGCGGCATAATAGAATCTCATAAAAGTATCCCTGAGGCGCAAACCTCGGGGATTTTTGTTTATAGAGAAATCGATGACTTACTCGGAACTCATCGCCTCAACTCAGGTCAAAAGCGACAGTCCATGCAGAAAATAAAAGATATGTAGCGAAATTGTGGATACAAACCGTGTTTCGCTATACAAGCCGATTGAGCTTGTTTATCATCTGCCGAGTTTTAGATTTTAAGTTGAAAGACCTAACATGCAGTTTAAAAAGTGGTTGTTAGTGGTGCCGTTAGCGGTTTCCATGCTCTCTGGTTGCTCCATTCTCGAAAAATTGGTGTATCGCATCGACATTAGCCAAGGTAATTTTGTTGAGCAGTCAGCAGTCGATCAACTGCGTGTTGGCATGAGTAAAGAGCAAGTACGTTATGTACTAGGCTCTCCAATGCTGGTAGAAAACGGCAAGCCGAACAAATGGTATTACATCTACCATTTCACCAAAGGTCATGAAGACCCAATTCAGAAGAACCTATTTGTCTTCTTTGGTGATGATGAACGACTGGAACGCATTGATGGTGATTTCTCGGCGGGTCCTCAATTTAACCAACCGATTCAATAACAAAAAAGAGGAGCAAAGCTCCTCTTTTTTATGTCTATCTGATCTATTTAGCTTTAGCTTCAGCAACTTGTTGAGCGGCCTGCTCAGCTCGCTTACGGCGAATCTCTTTCGGGTCAGCAAGCAGTGGTCTGTAAATCTCAATTCTGTCTTGGTCTCTCACCGTAGCATTTAATTTAACATTACGGCTATAAACTCCAACCTTGTTCACCTTTAAATCAATCTCAGGATACAAGGCCAACAAGCCAGATTGAGCAATGATTTCCTCAACCGTTAATTCACGGTTCACTACCAGCGACACCACGCGCTGTTCTTGAGGAAGCGCATATACCACCTCTACGTGAATCATCTCTGAATCAATACTCATAGCAAGGGTAAACCTGTTTTGCTCTGCTGGTGAAGGCATTCACCATATTGGAAGTCAGCTCGTTGAACACCTTGCCGAAGGCCATCTCGATCATCTTGCTAGAGAACTCAAATTCTAGTTTTAGCTCTACCTTACAGGCTTGCTCATCCAGCGGTGTAAAGAACCAGCCACCACGTAGGTGTTTAAAGGGACCATCCACCAGATTCATCTCGATAACACTACCAGATACAAGCTTGTTCTCTGTAGTAAATGTCTTGCTGATTCCCGCTTTGGATACATCCACGGAAGCGGTCATACTGGTATCGTCAGCTTGATGCACCTTACTGCCTGAGCATCCAGGTAAAAATTCAGGATAACGTGAAACATCGTTGACCAAATTAAACATCTGCTCAGCACTAAACGACACCAAGGCTGAACGGGTAACGATCGGCATTTCATCTCCTCAAAAGCTAAACCACTAATTTGCCTAAATTTTGTTCCAGCGAGAACAAAAATAATTTCCCTATAATAAGGCAATCCGTATAATGACGCCATTATGGCAAAGAAAAAATCAAAAACTAAAGCGACTAGTAACACTATTGCGCTAAATAAAAAGGCTCGTCACGAATACTTCATCGAAGACGAAATTGAAGCGGGACTTGAGCTACAAGGCTGGGAAGTGAAATCACTTCGCCAGGGCAAAGCGAACATCGCAGAAAGTTACGTTTATTTGAAAGATGGTGAAGCTTTTATCAGTGGTATGAGCATCATCCCTCTTAACCAAGCCTCTACTCATATAGTAGCCAACCCTACCCGAATTCGAAAACTACTTCTTTCTCGCAAAGAACTAGACAACCTATTTGGTAGTATTCATAGGGATGGTATGACCCTTACCGCCCTATCCCTGTACTGGTCTCGTTCATGGGTTAAAATTAAAATTGGTGTAGCTAAAGGTAAAAAGCTACATGACAAACGAACCGATCTTAAAGAAAAAGATTGGGCTCGCGACAAAGCTCGTATCATGAAGAGCAAGTTGCGCTAATAATAAGCATCCAATTCGCATAGCGCTAGACAGGCCAAGCTTTTCTGGTACTATGCAAGGACACTCGGGGCTGATCTAGGATTCGACGGGAATTCTGAAGTCTGAGGTGCATGTCGTGGGGCGGTTGGCCACGTAAAAAGCCGCAAAAAAATAGTCGCAAACGACGAAAACTACGCACTAGCAGCTTAATAACCTGCTGAGAGCTCTCTTGCCCTAGCTTCCGCTTTTAAGACGGGGACCAACAAGAGATCAAACCCAAAAAAGCTAGCCCGGATTCTCCCGCCTGAGAGATGAACGGCGAAGTTTAATTCAGGATAGTCATTTACTAGCGTGTCGGTTCGCAGGTACTTGGTGAATTTAAAGATCGACTAAACATGTAGTACCAATGATGAATGGTTTTCGGACGCGGGTTCAACTCCCGCCAGCTCCACCAATTCGTACGAAAAAGCACCCTGATGGGTGCTTTTTTATTATCTAAACATCAGTAAATCAATCACTGAACTTCGAATACGCCTCTAGCTCTTCACACGGGTTACCTTTACAGAAATGGAGCATTCCGTATTCTGAGATGAGCAAGAACTCGTTATCACCAATGGTCAAATAATCCATTGAATCGTTTGAAAGTATCGCACCGCCACTAATCATTACCTTCTCATAAAACTCTAGAGCACGATCCGGCACTATTTTGTCGTGTCTATTTTCTTGTAGCGATATTGAGTTTCCAGTTACTAGGTATTCACCGCCTGAGCTAAAGCCAACAAGTTTACTCGTTAGATAAAGCAAGTCGTATTCTTGATTGCTTTTGAACTCAACCTTAACGTTCGGTTGATTCACTATGAGCCCAAGCTTGGATTGATTAACGGAGGCTGTCTTTCCATAGTACGCGCCACTTAAGTGCGAATTCGAGTAGTTTGTAGCAAAATAACCTGCACCTACGCCAATTGCTGCGGTCAATGCGCACAACACTAGTTTCTTATTCACAGATAACCTCCTCGCTTCCTACAGGGAAGGTAACTGAACGACCTTGCTCGTCGATGATTATCTGCTTATCTCCAAGTCGATAACTGGTAACGTTTGACAGTGTTGTATAGGCAAGCTCATCAGTACTCAAAGTGCAAAGAGAGAACGCACTGGTTTCAATAGTGGATTGCAAAGGTTGTTGTTTACCGGAAAAAACGAAGTATGCGGACACTGAAGAAACAGCGAATATCGTAACTAAACCTAGGATGAAATTTAATGAAAGGGTTTGAGAGCCTTTGCCTAATTCAATTGGTTTCTTGGTAATCTCAGTAGAAGTTTGTGTATCGCCTGTAAAGCGGTATCCCTGTCCTCTTTCAGTGACAATAATACGCCCATCATTGTCTTCAAGAGCCTTTCGGCATAATGATATGGTTTGCATCAAGCTACCATCTTCAACGACTATGCCCTTGGAACGCCACACCTTCTCTATCAACTGCTGACGAGTCAAAGTCTGATGGGGGTGCAAACAGAGATACTTGAGCAATTCACTCTCGTTGGTACCAATTCTATAGACGCGACCGGACTCTAGGTGGTGGATTTCCCCAGCTACAAAGTCAATCTGTATCGAGCCATTTACTGTAAGTTGGTCAAACATAGACACTTGTTATTGTTACTTTCTTGTTAAGCAATATAGCAAACAGCTAAATGCGCATAAACCCATATACTTCAGTTAGTTAAAAACCTATCTAAATTCTTATTAGATAAACTAAATCCTTCTCTAATTATGCGCTTATCTCTCAATCAGGCTGTTTGAGTGCTAGATGTTTCCACTCTCCATTATAGTTTTCGGTCATTTTGGTAGCTGTTTCGCTGGAATGCTCCACCCATCGGCAATAACTCAGTTGTTGCCGATGTTCCCCCACCACGAACACTATATAAGGAGTCGTTTTGCCGAATTTTACTCGACACTGCATATACGCACTACTTGGCTTGTCTCTAATTGGCTGTAATTCAGAAACTACATCAAATGCTGACCAAGCATCTGTCTATATTCCTTACAATCTCAATGAACTGCCTAAGCCTAACGACGGCTATGGTTATGATGATGACCTCACAATTTCAGGTGTAGATGAGCCTGCTTATGAAGAGCAGCACACTTACTATCAAGATTTCACTCAATCTTACGCTGCACTAGATGGCTGGGGCTTATGCGCTGAACCAATTTTAATTCCTGTGCAAGCTGCAGATTCAGAACAGAGACACCCTCTAGATCACAACTCACTCGGTGGCAACGTGCTGCTGATCGATGACTCTGGCAACCTAGTTCCAACTAAGCTTTCTGCAACAGGCTCAGAAATCAAGATTGAGTGCCAAGCAAGCTTAAAACATAACACTACCTACCATATTGTTGTGACCGACGGCGTGAAAACCGAAAACGGTGACGCTCTGCAAGCAGACCAAAGTTTCACAGACCTTGTCTCGGTTAACCTTGCTGAACTGCCGCCAGAACAACAAGAGTTGAGAGAGCAAGTAGATCGCGCCATCGCACAAGCACCCGATGCCGGCAACCCTGTGTATGCTGCAGAGTTCACAACGCAACACTCTTACGCCTTACTAGATGCTATGGTCGAGCTTAGCTTGAGCGAAGCAGAGTTTGAAAGCTATCCCTCTGATGAAACGAAACAGCGCGAATTCAAAGATTATTACGACCTGTACCGAGTGGATCTAAAGGCACCATTCTATCTACCATTCACTAAAGAACGTGAAGAACTAGAGTGCGATCTAAATAAGTACGATCTGAAAAACACATGCAAACCGCTATTTCAGTGGATTACCACGGAAGATGGCGCATTTCCGACAAAGGACAACCCAACGCCTAAAATCACTGATCTTGAATATAAAGAACTCTTGGAAACAGATATTTACGTTCCTGATGGTTGGGATCGAGTAACTAAGCTACCAACCGTTATCTTTGTTCACGGTGTTACTGGTGAGAAGGGCACGGTTTCTACCATGCTTAAAGACTTTACAGGTAATGGCTATGCCGTTGTAGCTATCGATATGCCATATCACGGCACTCGTATTCGCTATGGCAAAGCTGACCAAGGTAACCCTGAGCAAGAGATCAGCGCGAGGGCCGAAAAGTCTTATTTCATCAATATTGACTCCCCACTGGCTCTGCGTTCTAACTTGCAGCAATCCGTTGCTGACTTTATCAGTCTGCGCAGTGCACTTAATGCTCTTGGTTGGGTTGACCAAGACAACGTACACCTAATTGGTCTATCACTGGGTGGTATTACTTCTGTAATGATCTCTGAGTTCAGCCAAAACCATCCTGAATTGACATTTAAAACGGCGAACTTTGTAGTTCCGGGTCAAGGTCTAACAAACTTGGTTCTGAACTCTCACACCCTAAGACCAGAAACGATTGAAGGTGTGAAAAACTCTTCAGATGTTGAGCGTAGCCTAGCTGAAACCCTGTTACCGAATATATGTACAGAAGAGGCAACTAACGAAGAGTGTATTGTTGCACTGCATGAGTTTGAATCTGAATCACAAGAGAATGCTGATGCTATCACCTCTCTTAAAGATGATGCGTGGGCATTGATAGAGCCTGAATTACTTCAAGGCGTTCAACTCACTATCGACTCATCAGACCCAGCAAGTTTCACATCTCGTCAATCTGAGAACAGTCAACCGACTCTGCTTCTTGAAGCAGTTGGTAACTGTGGTGATACCTGTGAAGTTGGTGAATATATGCCAGACACTGTGGTACCAAACTCGGCTGACAACAACATCCGTACTGGTACAAATCCGCTTATCAAAGCGCTCGATCTAGCTCCCATCACAGAAGAAACCACATTTGGTGCCCCAATCCGTGGCGTTGTAAGGCTAACTACGGGAGGGCATGGTACTTACATGTTCCCATATGAAGGTCCAATGGACGAGACAGGTTTACCAAGTCTTCCTACAGGTGAAGTTATGGACTTCGTTCGAGACGCAACGAAAACCCAACAAGAGATGGTCGCTTATATGGTTGACACCGACGGAGTTAAAGTCGGCATTACTAACCTAGAACATGTACAAACACAGGTGGCTGCTGAAAATGAAAAATAAATATCAAGTAATTGCAGCATCCACTTTGCTGCTACCCTGCCTAACTCAAGCCGCAGGGTTCCAACTTAACTCTCAATCGGCAACTGGCCTGGGCCGCGCTTTTGCCGGTGATGCAGTTATTGCTGACAGCGCAGCTATCGTCTCGAAAAACGCCGCAGCCATGGCTTATATTGAGCAACCTTCACTATCTCTAGGCGCTGTTTACATCGACAGTAGTGTAGACGTAACGGATATCCAATACACTCCCGTTCGAGGTGATACCCAGTCTCTTCCTGATGAGAGTATTGGAGCTGGTACCCTAGTCCCAAATCTTCACTATGTGCACCCATTGCAAGACTCCAAGTTCACCTTAGGTTTTACCGTGCATTCGAACTTCGGAACCAATGTCGAGTATGATGATTCGTTTGAAGCAAACAGTTTTGGGGGCAAAACCTACCTAAGTAGCATCAATACTGGTGTCGCTATTGCATATGAACTGACAGATAAGATTAACTTAGGTGCTGGTCTTGACGTCATCTACGGCACCGGTGAAATTTATCGTGACAAAGGCGCTGGTAACGACAAAGGTCTTCTAAATGTTGATGCGGATGGCTTTGGTTTAGGCGGTAACCTTGGCGTTACTTACCAGATAAATGAAAACCACAAATTTGGTCTCTCTTATCGTTATAGCCCAGATATCGAAGTTGAAGGGACAATTAATAAAATGGGGCAGGCACCAGCCTCCAAAATGAACGTACCTCTTCCAGACATGGCAGAGTTCTCCGGTTGGCATAAATTGGCGCCCCAAATAGCACTGCACTATAGCTTACAATGGGTAAAATGGTCTGAATTTGATGCTCTGACCTCTCCTAGTCATGATGAGACGATAAAAGACTACAACTGGAAGGATGCTGGACATATTTCAATCGGTGCGACATATGATCTTTCCAAGAACTGGGTTTTGCGCACTGGTTATATGTTTGACGCCTCTCCTATTGATCAGCTGACTTCACTCTCGATTCCTGATAGTGACCGCCATTGGATCTCCTTTGGTAGCAGCTATCACTTCAATGATAACAGTACGGTAGATCTTGGTGTAAGCTGGGTAATCGGTGAAGCAACACAAGTCGATGAGTCACTTGAGGCTGTAGGCACTGAAAATGTTGCCGCCACAGTCACGCCAGACGCATTGATAGTTGGTATTCAATATCAACACAAGTTCTAAAAGTAATCGGCCCGACTAATAGTCGGGCCGATTTTTAGGGTTCTTTTACTGCCTCATAGATAGAGCGAGTACTCTGCCTCACCATAAGGTCTATGGGTGGTATACGTGTCTCATAAGGATCGCCATTGAGCATATTGATGATCGAGCGAGCACAGATAACTCCAACTTCTTCAATAGGTTGGCGCAGCGTAGTGATTGCTGGCGTAAAGTACTGAGACGTCGGCAGGTCATCGAAACCGACCACAGACACATCTTCTGGAACCTTATAGCCATTATCTGTCAGCGCTTTGATTGCTCCGTAAGCGGTTTGATCGTTCGCTGCAAAAATAGCAGAAAAATGGATATTGGATTCGATGAGCTCAACAGTTTTTTCGTAGCCGAGTTCACTACTAAAATCACCTTGTTTGACTAGGTTAGCTCTATAACGGATCCCAGTCTCAGCCAGTGCTTTCTTGTAACCCTCAAAGCGATTGATCGCATCTGGTTGTCCCGAATGCCCCTTAATGTGCGCAATATTTACATGCCCCTGCTGTAGCAAGTGTAAGGTGGCGAGATAACCGCCCATAGTATTATCGAATTGAATGCTGCATACATTCGGCGCTTTCACCTGATAACCAATGGCGACGACAGGTATGTTCTGCGCCACCTGAATTATTTTCTCTTCTTCGATATTGCCGGTGACGATAATCATCCCATCGACATTACTCTTCACTAAATAATCAAGAGCATCGTTTTCAAGGTTACGCTGCCAGTGGCCGGTTGCGATAACCGGTGAGTAGCCCAATGACAACAACATCTTTTCCATGTCATTGAGGAATCGACTGGTAAAAGGGCTATCAGGATGTTGGATCAAAACGCCTATGGTCATAGAGCGGCGATTACCCTCAGAGACTGCATTTTGATTGGTCTCATAGCCGAGTTCACGTATAGCCTTCTTAAGCTTTTCGCTCTTCTCGCTGGAGACATAGGTAGTTCGATTCAGGAACCGAGAGACGGTACTTGGAGAAACGCCTGCAAGTTTGGCCACGTCATAGACAGTAGGCGCCTTCTTCTTTTTCATGTTTCACTCCAAGCTTACGAAAATAGATTCCATATTTACGGTATAAAGCCCCTAAAAACGAGTTAAAGGGGCTAAGTTTGAGACATCAAAAGGTGATATCTTAGTTTTTATCGACTATTCGAGACTTTAGTCATCAAATTTAATACAAATAGGCGAAGATCATTCCAGGTCTAAAATAGCGTCCTGCGGTATATTTCAAGCTTGTCTGTGCCACCAGCTCCATCACCTTAGCTTGATGATGTTGCAATTGCTGATGCTCTAACTCAAACATATTCAGGTCTGCGTCAGGGTTTACGCGACCGTCAGATAACAGGATGCTCTGCTCTTTTAGTACCTCAACCCAGGCTTTCGACTCCTCTGCATGCACGCCTAAGCCATTCAGCAATTCTTCATCTACCGCACATGAGGCGTTAAAGCCCTCTGGCGCAGCAAATGGAATACGCGCAAGGCTATACAGTGCTTGATAGGTTGTATCCATCAGCTCTTCCGCAAGAATGGGTTTGTCACTTAGTTTAAGGGCGGTGGCTACACTAAACTGAACCCCAATCCATACATCTTGCGCCTGGAAGGCCTCATGAGGCATGCCGTCACACAAGGTCATGTTCGCTACCCCAACCTTAGGGCTATTACCTAGGAAGTTAGTTTGACGGGTAAACTCAAGGGAACGCTGCACGCGCTCAGACTTGAATAGACCAGAGCCTGAAGTCAATTTGAGGTAGCTGTCTGCCAGCATTGCATCGCCGAAGCTATTGTCTGAATCTAAATCCAAGATAGCGTCGAAATCAGAGGTAAATGCCTGCGGTGCCTGCTGTTTTAAAGCATGCTTTTTAACACGTCGCTCAGTAAGCTTATCAACCGATAGATCATCCCTTTGGTTTAGGTATAGATTGAGTGCATTTTTGTCTTCAATAGAATTTCCAGTTGCAGGAATACCCATTGCATTTAAAGCCTCAGCACCTTCCCCTGTAAGGTGCTTGGTCTGAATCGGCGTTACAAAGAAGTGATAATAGCCGCGCTCTTCATCCCATAAAGACTCTTCTACCTCTGCCACTACAGCCGACGACTTCGCCTCCAGCTCGATAGCCATATCAGCATTGCCCATGAGTTCGGCTAGGCTAGATGCAGCTTTGAGTCCCGCGGCCCACAAGCTTGCACAGTAGATTGAAATACCATGAGATGAAAGGTTATCAAAGGTATCGTCCGTGCCTCGAGTTAGAGGAAGCTGGTCCCCCGGCTCTATCAAGCTTTCTAGGTAACTTAGGCTCTCAAGGATGGCTTCCCAGCAAGACTCGACTACCTCACGATTGCCCGTCTTTTGATAGTGGCGATACACCATCAAAATAAATTTAGGCGCGAGATCCTTCCACTCTTTAACATTATGCCAACTGTAGGCATCTGGCTGGATATCAAACGGACTCCCAAGATCATGGATAACCGCACCGCGAACGGCACGCGTGCCCTGATACTTAACATCAATAAGCTCAGCAAACGGCTTGTCTTCATATTCCCAGTAGCGTCTCTGTGTTGGATCTTCCGCCAAAATAGCCTTAGCAAAATCTTTCATCACGCAGCCATCGATTTCAGGCAGTAGATAAAGGATCGAGAAAGAGCCATAGAAATAGACATCGAGAGAGTTAAAGAATGGGTAGTCCACACACTCTTTAACCAAGAACTTATTCTCCCTATCCCACACCGTAGATTCAGCTAAGAAAGAGAGGGTATTCATAGCCATAGTCGCAAAACGCTCAGCTCTATTTTCATCTTCGAACTGAGAATTCGCTAGAGCCAGATATTCGGTCTGCTGCTCTACCAGAGCGCTCTCGATTGTGTCAAAGCGCGCAAGTAGGTGCTTGTTGATCTGCGCTGTTCTCTGCACGTCATAAAAATACTGGGTATAGGCTTTTTGGCTATGCCAATCACCGAGGGCTATCTTGCTGTAGTCTTGAGTTTGCAAGAATCGCAACTCACAACTTTCACCTGCTTCTAGTTCTATGTTGATCACCGCTAAGCCGGACAATGCCTCACGACCTGAGTAGATGCCTCGATTAAAATCAACATCGGTACGACCTGTCATCAAGGCGTTGATGACCTCGGTTTCAGTGTTAGTCGAATAAATCTGTGGCTTTATCGTTACACTCACTCTGCCCGAATCAATGAGCTTAGAGTCTACGGCAATACCTAAGCTCACCTCACCCGCAATGTCCCCTTGAAACGGTGAGTTGGTGCCCATACTGATACCGAGATAAGCCTGGTCTTCGACCTGATACTCGACCTTGCTGTGAACCTGATTGATTGGGTTTTGCGTTAGGGTGCAAAACGAATCCTGAATGCCATCACGCCCCTTACGATAGGTAGAGCCCAGCAAGTTAAGCAGTGGCTGAACCAAGGTGATGCTCTTGGCCTCAGAACCATGGTTAGTCACTTCAAAATGGTTCCAATGGCTAGGCAGACTGCAAAGCTTAGCGTTCTCTTTCACCAAGGGTGAAACCACCTTACGTCTTAACGATACCTCGCCCAGTCCTTGATATTCATACTCGGCCATAGGGTAAAGAGCGCGATAATCGATATCTCGAGCTGAAACAGATTCAATCTCACTAGTACCACCAGCATCAAGCTGTCTTGCTACTGCAGAGGTATTAATTAGTAGCCCTTTGAAGAAATCTAGGGCCACCAGAATCTGGGTCTGTACCGAGGAAGCATCTTTCACTATTGCATCAAGACTTCTCGGAGATAGCTCTATATTCCAACGGATAAGGCTCTCTCGGTTATCGGCATAGAAACGCCCGTTAGACAGGGATGCCTTAATCTCAGCCAGCAAGTTTGAGTGTGCATCTATTGTCTTACCTGAGAATAGAGCTGGGTAATACCCCAAATAATTTCTCGCTTCAACCTCGGATTTCAAGCCGAGACTGTCCAGATTGGGCACCTCGGCAATAGAGATATAAAAGTCGTTTAGATGGATATCTTCATCTGAGATATCGACGAAGATGCCCGGAATAAAACTGAAGTTTGGGGTACTTCCTGTTGGGGTCAGGCTAAAGGTATTGCCTATACCGCCCACTGCCATACCGGTATTTTCCGGTGTCGTAGAAATAGGGGTATACCAAGGCTGAATAAACTCTATGGCATCACCTTTAGTGGTTAGCTGCTGGGCATTTCCGGCATAGCTTGTGTAAGGGATAGTGTTTTTCATGTTAGGTCTGTTCTTTTGATTGCTGGGCGAGAAAGCAGAGGGCTATTACTAGCCCTCTCAAGATTTAGCCAAGAATGACTTCTACCTGGTGCTCACCTTCGGTGCGAACAGGTAGTTTGTTACCCTCGATAACATCTCCATTAAGACGCATTTCAAGCACGCCTTTGGAAACGCCGTTAGGGTTGCGAACTTGAATGTGATAGGTCGCCCCGCGGAATTTACGGCGCACCTTAAACTCAGGCCAGTCACGTGGGATACATGGGTCTACAATAAGTCCGTCCATCTCAGGTCGAACACCTAAGATCCACTGAGTACCAGCCACATAGGTCCAAGAAGAGGTGCCTGATAACCAAGCATTTCGCCCTAAGCCAAACTGTGGATGCTCATCACCCAGGATGTTTTGCGGGTAGCAATAAGGTTCAGATTCAAACACATCTAAGCTATCGTTTTTCGAGGCTGGGTTGATCTGACGATAGTACTCATACGCTCTGTCACCATTGCCCACAATAGCTTCTGCGATCATTACCCAAGGATTGGCGTGTAAGAAGATGCCGCCGTTCTCTTTCGCACCCGGTGGATAGGTAGAAACGCCTCCAAGTTTAGGGTCGAAGCCGTTATATCCCGGAGTTGAAAGCTTGATGCCGTTGCGCGTATTGAGCTTGTTAAACACTGAATCCAATGCTTGGGACGCACGTTCTGGGGTAGCAAAACCCGAGATCACTGGCCAGCTTTGACCGTTAGTGTAGATCTGGCCTTGCTCGTTCTTATGCGAGCCGATTGGTTCGCCCTTCTCATCAAAGTAACGCACATACCACTGCCCATCCCAGCCTACGCTGTTCATGGTGTCCTGCATCTCTAGGTAGTAACGCTTGAACTGCTCAACTAGCTGAGTTTCTCCGCGGTACTCACACAGGTCCAGCATATCGTTTAGCGCCTTACCAAACATGCTTGCCACCATCATAGATTCGGCACCGGTTGGCAGATTCACCGTATCATTCCAGTCAGCAAAGCCCAGCAGTGGTAGGCCATGTTCACCCTTGTTGTTCTGGGTAAACTCGATAGAGCGGCATAGGTGATTCCATACCGTTCCCTCTTCGATTGGCTTACCTTTGCTGTCTTTCTGATAGAAAGGAATCAACTTGTCTAGGAAGTCCGCATTACCGGTCTCTTTCACATACTGGGTAACCGCAAAGATGATCCATAGGTGATCGTCACCATAGTAATCTGGACGATCTTCCTCTTCACGAGAGTCACCCGCATTCGCTTCCATAGTGGATGGGAAGAACTGATGCATGGCCGAGCCATCAATATTCTGTACCGAAAGTAGTCTTTCTATAAGCTCACGCGCTTCTTCTGGCATATGGGTAATTACGCCTAGAGTATCTTGCGACGAATCACGGAAGCCGATTCCTCGTGCGCCGTATCCAAGCTGATACAGAGAAAGATAGCGAGACCAGTTTTTAGTGGTATGGCATTGGCGCGGGTTGTGCACATTCAGCATTGAGTTCATGGCCGCATCTGGTGTTTCCACCTGAACCGTCTCAAGGTAGTTCTCCCAAAAACCACCCAATTTCTCAAACGCTTCATCAACCGCATCCAGGTTACGGTATTTAGCCATAAGTGGTCTCGCGGCTTCTAAGCTCTCCATCTGGGTAAGCTGAACCACGGTGCGCTCTGTTTGCTCAGGACTCAGCCAACCGAGTCTTAGGTTAAGAGCCGCGATATTATCGCCACGCAGGCATTCACTGTTATTCAGCTCAGCTTGAGTGAGGGCCCTAGGTGCAGCCCAACTGCCGTAGCCGTACTCACCCAAGAACTGCGCTCTATCGCCATCAAACGAGGTTACTGGACGGTCTGCTGTCACTAGGTTTACCGCATAATCACGCTTCATAAAGGCGTATTGTTCAAGCACGGTATGTTCGCCGTCTTGGTGCGCCTTTAGAGTCATGGTTTGTGGTACCCAATCAGCATTAAGCAGTTGCTTCAGCGCATCAAAGTGGGTGAATTCAATCACTGGCACTACATCGATATGCAGCTCTGTACCAGAGATGTTAGTAACTCGGATATCCTGCAGCAGCACCTCGTCGTCGCTTGGGACAAAGAAGGTCACCTCACAGCGCACACCAAAGGCTTCCGAGATAATGCGGGTATAAGAAAGCCCAGTGTGGTTTTCAAACTTATCCAGTGGCTTTAAAGTCGGTGTGAAGAAAGGAGAGAAGATCTCTTGCTTACCACTGGCATCCGTCACCTTTAGATAGATGGTCGAGCCCTTAAATTCTGAGTTTGGAAGTTGGGCAATATACTTAGTGATGCGGTTTAGCGCTGGGTCTCCCTTGCATAGCAAGATGCCACCATTACTGTCCACTAAACCGCCAAAACCTAGCGTGCCAACATAGTTACACCACTTGATTGGGGTACAAGGCGTGATGGCTACATATTCTTTATTCTTGTCGTCAAAATATCCAAATTTCATCATTATTGTCCTTCACCCCTCCACTGCTGGAGGGGCTGATTATTGGGTTTATTAGATAAGGAAATTAGCTAGCGAGTGAGTTTTCGCTCATAGAGTCAAACAGATGGATAGCATCTAGGTCGAGATACAAGGTGGTATCTTCGCTATTCACCTCTGCAGCCTGAGTCTCAATCATAAGAGGCTGGCCAGCGATCTCTGTTTTAAGAAGTATGCTCGCACCAAGAAGCTCTTTATCTTTGATCGCCACAGGAATTGGCAATACGCGATCGTGGTCTACCTGCTCTGCACGCAGGTGAATGTCCGTTGGGCGAACACCAAAATGAAGATCCACATTCTTTGATGCATGTGCCTTGAAGCGCTCAGGCAGTGGGATAGTGATATCGCCAATCTGCACCTTCCAATCACCATCTTGATCCACCAACTTGGCATCAAGCATATTCATAGAAGGGTTACCGATAAACTGAGCGACGAACTTGTTCGCTGGGCGCTGGAACACCTCGGTTGGTGTACCCACCTGTGCCACATAACCATCTTTAAGGATCACGATGCGATCAGCTAATGTCATCGCCTCAATCTGATCGTGGGTTACGTAGATAGTGGTGGTCTTTAGCTCGCGGTGAAGCTGTTTAATCTCTTCACGCATTACGCCACGCAGTTTGGCATCTAGGTTGGATAGAGGCTCATCGAACAAAAATACCTTAGGAGTGCGCACCATGGCGCGGCCCATAGCCACGCGCTGACGCTGACCACCTGATAGCTCTTTAGGCTTACGATCTAGCAATTGCTCAAGCTCAAGCATCTTAGCTGCTTTGCGCACCTCAGCATCGATATCCGGCTTAGACATGCCCTTGAGCTTCAGAGCAAAAGCGATGTTCTCGTATACCGTCATGTGCGGATACAGAGCATAGCTTTGGAACACCATAGCCAAGTCGCGGTCTTTAGCATCTATCTTGTTCATCAGCTTGTCGCCCACATAGATATCACCAGAGCTGATGCTCTCTAGGCCGGCTAGCATGCGCAGTGTGGTTGATTTACCGCAGCCTGACGGGCCAAGGAATACAACAAACTCACCATCTTCTACGGTGAAATCAAACTCTTTAACGACCTCTACATCACCAAAGGATTTCTTGATATTGCGAAACTCTACCTTAGCCATTACTTGTTCTCCTCTGCGCGCTCTAGAAGCATATTTCGATAAGCAATAGCGCTGTTTTTCAATGTTCTTTTTTGGGTTGCATAGTCCACGTGCACGATGCCAAAGCGTTGGCGATAGCCGAAGGCCCACTCGAAGTTATCCATCAAGCTCCAAGCAAAATAACCATCAACACGCACACCTTCTTTTATCGCTTCATCCACCGCATTTAGGTGCCCTTGGAAGTAGCGCACGCGCTGTTCGTCATCAACTTCACCATTCTCAACCGAATCGTTGCCAGCCGCGCCATTTTCGGTGATGTACATAGGTGGGATATTTTCGTAGCGGTTGTGCAGACGAATCAGAAGGTCACGCAATCCGTCAGGATAGATCTCCCAACCGATGAAAGTGCTCTCTGACTCTTCCATCTTGATGGTCTCAACATCGCCTTGATCGTTAAATCGTGCCACGCTGCGGGTGTAATAGTTGATACCTATGTAATCCACAGGTGCTGAGATAATATCTAGGTCACCCTCTAGGATCATCGGCATGGCATCGGCACGCTTTTCCATTACCGCAGCTGGGTATTCGCCTTTTAATACAGGGTCAATGAACCACTGGAAGTTCTCCGCTTCGCAGTAATCCGCCGCACCTTGGTCTGCTTCGGTAAGTGGGTAAGACGGTGTTGCGTTAAACACCACACCATGTATAGCGTTAGGTGCGTTCTTACGCAGCACTGGCATTGCCAAGCCATGACCTAGCATCAAGTGGTGAGACGCAAGGTAGCCTTCTTTTTCGCCCTTGATGCCCGGCGCGTGCTCGCCCCAGCGATAACCAAGGAACGCAGAAACAAACGGTTCGTTTAGCGTGGTGTACACATCAATCTTGTCGCCAAAGTGCTTACTTACTACCTCTGCATACTCAGCAAACTTGTACGCGGTTTCGCGATTTAACCAGCCGCCTTTGTCTTCTAGGTACTGTGGTAGATCCCAGTGATAAAGGGTCACATATACCTTTAGTCCACGTGCATGACACTCATCGATGATCTGCTCATAAAAAGCCAAGCCTTCAGGGTTCGTCTCACCATCACGAGGCAGAATACGAGGCCAAGCCATAGATAGGCGATAGGCATCCACCCCTAGAGATTGAATCATCTCGATGTCTTGCTGCCACAATTCATAGTGATTACAAGCAATGTCGCCATTGTCGGCGTTATCTACCGCTCCTGGTTTTCGACAGAAGGTGTCCCAGATAGATGGAGTACGACCACCCTGGTCCGCCCCACCTTCGATTTGATATGAAGAGGTCGCCACGCCGAAGGTGAAGTCTCGGCTACGCAATTTTGAATCTTGAGGAATGTGATACTTAATCATAATTGTCTTTTAACCTTTCACCGCGCCCGACGTTAAGCCGCTAATCATTTGGCGAGATGCAAATAAGTAAGCTGTTACTAGTGGAAGAATTGAGATTGTGGTGCCAAGCATTACCGCGCCCCATGGGGTGTTTGGAATGCCCTGTACGCTTCGAAGCGCCTGAGTAATTACGTAGTTTTCTGGTGAGGTCAGCACTACAAGAGGCTGCATGAACATGTTCCAGAAGAAAACGAATTGCACGATAGCTAGAGTCGCTAGTGCTGGCTTCATCAGTGGAAGCACAACGCTCCAATAGGTTCTGAACTCACCAGCACCATCTAGCTTGGCTGCTTCAAGAAGCTCTTTAGGGATAGAAGCCACAACGTGCTGACGCATCAGGAAGATACCAAATGGCGTAGTGGTAAACGGAAGCCATACCGCTAGGTGGTTATCAATCAGTCCCAAGAACTTCACTATCATGAAGTATGGGATAAGGCTCAGCACCGGCGGGATCATCATAGAGCCCACCAGCATGCCAAACAGCAGAGACTTGCCACGGAATTTATATACCGCGAACGCATAGCCGCCCATGCTGCAGAACAGCAGCGAGATACTGGTGCCTAGAAACGCCACGTAGATAGAGTTAAACATGGCTTGCCAAAACGGCATGATCTCTAGCAGGCGCTCGTAGTTGTAGCTAAGGCTATCGCCGATGGCTAGGCTGATGCCAGTACCGAAGATCTCACTACGGTCACGGGTAGACAAAAGCGCAGACCAGACAAACGGGAATACCGTAATGATTGCCGACACTATCAGCAGAGTAGCTAGGGCAACCAAGAGTATCTTGGTTGCGATCTCAATAGCTCGGTCGCTCGGTTTAAATACTTGAATAGACACCTTATTGCTCCCCTAAGCCTTTCTTACCAAAGAAGAAGAATTGAACTGCGGTACAGGCCGCGATAAGCGTAAACAGTAGCCATGAGATTGCCGAAGCGGTTCCCATCTCTAGCCATTCCCAACCCACCTTGTACAGGTACATAGAGATGGTTAAGCCTGACTGACCAGTACCACCGGTACCTCGGGTCAGAACAAATGGTTCTTCAAACAGCTGCAGGTTGCCGATGATGGTCATGGTTACCGCGAAGAAGATGAACGGGCGAATCATAGGCAGTGAGATGCTCCAGAAACGGCGCCATGCGTTTGCACCATCCATACGCGCTGCTTCAAGGATCTCTTTCGGGATAGTCATAAGACCCGTGGTGTAGAGCACTATGTTGAAGCCGGTATATTTCCAGAACACCATGATGGCGATAGATGGCTTGATCATGGTTGCGTCTTCTAGCCAGCGGATAGGTTGATAGTCGTTAACCCAACCGAATGCCCAGCCAAATAGTGTGCTGTCCGCCAGCGCCATCAAGCTTTGGTTGATGATGCCTGAGTTTGGCGAATACATATTGAAGAAGATAAGTGATGCCGCCACCGTTGAGGTGATAAACGGCAAGAAATAGGCTGATGTTAGCCAGTGACGCAAGCGGCCACCCAGTGAAACTAGGATGTAAGCTACAGGCAGAGCCACAAGGTGCTGAGCCACACCTGAGGTGATAGCAAGCCACAGCGTGTTCTTTAGTGAGCGCCAAAGCCAAGGGTCAGTTAGTGCTAGATGGTAGTTCTCTAACCCCACATATTCCATGGCACCAAGGCCTTCCACTGGGTTCCACTCATGGAAGGAAAGGAAGATTGAAAACAGCAATGGAAAGATTCCAAATACTGAAAAAATCACCAAAAATGGCAGTAAGAAGCCGTATGGTGTAAGCGCTTTCAAGTTAAGCTTTAAAAAAAGGCTGGGACGCCCATTGTTTTCTAATGCTTTGCTGGCAGCTTGGTTCATTGTCTATGACCTCGTGTCAGATACAGGGGCGCTAGGGCGCCCCGAATTACAGCTTAAAGGTTGCGAGTACGGCGCTTGATTAGGCGCTCTGCGTCTTTCAATGCAGTCTTGATGTCTTTGCCTTCGTCTAGCACTTCCATCAGAGCATTTTCTAGGATGATTGCGCGAGCAACGTGGTCGCCCTTAGCTGGTGCTACTGGCTTGATGTTTTTAGCCACATCAGCAAACAGTAGGCGAGCTTGTTGACCGCCAAGGAAATCTACTTTCTCAGCAAACATTGCGTCATCGTAAGTAGTCACGTTCGCAGGGAATGCAGCAATGGTTTCAAAGTGTTTAAGCTGGACGTCGCGACGAGTTGTCATGTATTCGATTAGCTTCCACGCTTCATCTGGGTTCTTAGATTGAGTAGGGATAGAAAGGAAAGAACCGCCCCAGCTGCCATAGATGCCATCAGGTAGGTGATCAACGCCCCACTTGCCCGCTGTATCTGGTGCAATCCAGTTGTTTAAGTGGCCAAGTAGCCATGCGCCAGAAAGCTGTGTTGCAAAGGTGCCGTTGCGGAAGCCTTCATACCACTCGTTCGACCACGCTAGGATACGGCCATCTAGGCCCTTGTCGCGGATCTCTTTCGCTACGGTAAATGCGTGAACGAAACGTTCAGAAGTTACTACCGGGTTGCCATCCATATCGAAATACAGGCCTTCACCCTCAGGTACAGTAGTAAAGATGATGGCTTGAGCAACGTCTGCCGCTGATGCAATCAGTTTTACGTTTTGCTCTTTGAGCTTCTCACCCGCCGCTATGTATGAATCCCAATCTTTAGTTGCAGCATCTACATCGATGCCCGCTTTTTCGAAGATGTCAGTACGGTAGTACATAACGCCAGGACCAAGGTCTACAGGGATACCATAAACACTGCCGTCTGCGCCTTTACCTTGCTCCCAAGCATATGGTGCAAAGCGCTCTGCGTATTTATCTGCGCCATATTTTTCAGATAGATTTACTAGACCGCCTGAGCCGACAAAAGGACCGATCTTTTCAACGTCAACTACGATAACGTCACCCGCACCTGAGCCCGTTGCAAGGTTAGTGGTTAGCTTAGTGTGGTGGTCGCCGTGGTTATTCATCAGGTAATCAACCTTGATACCTGTCTCTTTTTCAAAGTCAGGCAGAATCACTTTTAGGCTGCTATCGAAATCTGGAAAGCCGTCAAAGCGGATGCTTTGGTCCGCCGCGTTAACTGCGGTTGCCAAGCCTAGGCCGGCAGCGACTGTCAGCGATAACGTTTTTAGTTTCATGATCAATCCTTAAATCGTTTGTAGAGTATGTGGTAAGACATGGGTGGAATTTCTCAGCATCAGGTTTGGTTGAAGCTTAAAATTCACGTCTAGTTTGTTTTTATGTAGCTTTTGAATAGCGAGCTGAACCGCTTCTATGCTCATCTGTTCAATGGGAAAGTTCACCGTAGTGAGGGCTGGAGTCAGGTATCTTGCAAACAAGATGTCATCGAACCCAACCAGAGAAACCTGTTCAGGGATTTTATAATTGGCATCACGCAGCACCTCAAAAGCGCCAAATGCCATGTGGTCGTTGCACGCAAACAGAGCGGTAAAGTCACAGCCTCGGCGAAGCAATTTCTTAGCTGCGCTGTGACCGGTTTCTTCAGTAAAGCCCGCCTCGATTACTAGGGTTTCGTCGTAATCGATACCTGCTTCTTCTAGGGCAGCGCGATAGCCCTGTAGGCGACCTCTCGCGTCTGATTTCTCAAGAGGACCTGTTATACACGCAATACGGGTATGACCGCTATTAAGCAAATGCTCGGTAGCCAATTTGCCGCCGTACTCGTTATCAATTTCGATGCAGCTTTGCTTTAGCTCAGGCACGAAACGGTTAATCAGCACAAACACCACGCCTTGCTCATCAAGGTTAATGAGATAGTCATCGGTAAGGTGCTGGGTATGCATGATAAGAGCATCCACACGACGACTAAGAAGGAACTCAACCGACTCTTGTTGCTCACGTTCTGTATTGCCACACGCAGTCACGATAACGTGATAGCCATATTGGCGAAGTTTGCTCTCGATGTTGTGTAGGATGCTTGAATAGAAAGGACCACCGAGCTCAGGAACCACAACGCCAATACTACCGCTTCGGCTTGATGCTAGTGCTTGTGCAATAAAATTAGGACGATAGCCCAGCTCTTGGATAGCCTTCTCTACCTTAAGCTTTTTGTCATGGCTAACACGACTGGTGCCATTGATCACTCGCGACACGGTCGCCTGTGATACACCTGCATGCTCTGATACTTCTTTGATGGTTGCCACTTCAAAACTCCAATTTCTAGAAACCGCTTTCAAGAGCTATTTTGGGTAAAAGTGACCTTGTTGGATGTGAGTAAAATCACATCGAAATAGGCGTTTTTTTGGCAAATATTCAAACTATGAATAAACAGGAAGTTTTTCATGAGCCCATGAAACAGTTTCATGAAAGGGCTTTCACGGTCACGAAAGTGAATATTTATCTAAGTGAGTTTGTTTCTAGACGTAAAAAAAAGAGCACTGCTAAGCAGTGCTCAAAAGGGTTTGTCTCTAGCTTTATTAGGGCAAGCTAGGCCCTAAATAGGGAGTTAAAGCTAACTTTCTAGGATTTGGCTTGGTTTACCACCACGCCTCGAACATTGCACCGAAGCTAACTGTATCAACGGTTTCAGACACATCAGCTCGCGTAGACTCTACGTCACCCACGGTTGCGTAGAAGCGAAGCATTGGACGACTCCATGGTAGGCCACCAAGGGATACGTTTTGCGATAGTGTTACCTTCCAACCTTGGTCTTCATCATCGTTTGCATAGTCAACATATGCATAACCCGCTTCTAGCCAAGTAGAGTGCACGCTGTTCCATTGATACTGAGGACGCACGATTGCTGAGTACTCTGAACTAGCAACCGAACGACCATTTCCATCTACAGCATCATCACCACTGATATCTTTGTACGAACCTAGATAGTCAATAATGAAGTTGTCAGTTGCAGCGTATGCACCTTCCAAACTCACGTAGATAACTTGCTTGTCACCGGCTAGATCAAATACAGAGTCATCTGCGCCATCAGCGTATTTGGCTACGATACGGTTGCTGTCACCCAGTCCCATTACCGCGCCCACTTGCCAAGCTGTTTCATCATCAACATTTGGGTTAGCCGTGCTATTGGCATCATCTGATGCAAAACCGTAGTTCGCGTATAGCTCTAGACCACCGATGCCTAGGTCAATACCGTGGATCTTCGAAGTCACTGCATAGCGACCGCTATCATCGCCTAATGCACCACCGTTATCAGCCACTTGACCAACGAAGCCCATATCCAGCTTGATTCCACCTAGATTTAGGTTGTAGAAACCAGCACCTTGACCATCGTGTGACATCCAGAAGTAGTCATTGATGCCCTGTTGTGGACGCTGATGAAAGTCACGACCAGCCCACATATAAAGCTCAGGTTGGCTTTCAAATACATTGGTTACACCTGCGTACATCTTCTTCAGGTTAACGCCACCTTCTGAACCCCAATCACTGTTTGACCAGTGATCGAACATCAACACTAGGTCCCACTTTGGTCCATCTTCAGCATCAAATACCTTAGCAAACTGGAATTCACCACCGTTTGATTCGTTACCTAGACGACCTACAGAGCGGCCTGTGGTACCAATGTCTACGTAGCGTGAGTCACCCGCTTTGTAGTGTGCACCATAGCGCGCATAACCTGAGAAAATGATTCCTAAAGGTGCTTCGAAGTCAGGCGTTAGGATGGCTGGTTGCTGGTCGTTTTGGTAGGTAGTTTCAGCGCGAGATTCGAGAGTCGCGATTCGATCTTCTAGTGCTTGTAGATCGGCTTCTGATGCAGCTGAAGCTGCAAAAGCGCCTAGGGTAGAGGCCACTGCTAGGGTTAGTGGTAAGACCTTGAATGCTTTCATTTTTTTATTTCCCTATCGATTAGATTGGTTCGGGTTTTGAGGTCATTCGATATTCGATATCTCGCAAAACGAGGCTCGTTTTCTCGATAGGAAAATTCTAAAAAATGAAACAAGTGAAAGATTTAGTGCCGCTCACATCTAGATTTGAGCCGAGTATTCATGAAACTAATGTGTTGAACAGATAGTTTGCCAAACCTTTATAAATAGGGGTTTACCAGAGAGATATTACAGATTATTTCATCGTGAAAGCGGTTTCGTTTCATGGGGAAACAAGAGTTTTGTCACGCATCAAGATGCATTTTTATACATTTGGGTACGCATTAGTTTCATAACTTTCAAATCTATGAAAACACTCAGTGATCGAGATCTACTTCGGCGTATTATCGATTCGGACGATATCCTCGCCCGAGGAAGGAATCTCAAACCAAGACCAGAACATGTCGAGCATCTCTGGGGTCATCTCATAGGACTTTCCTTGAAGGTCTTGGTTGCGATTTGTGGCCCTCTGTTTGCAAACCTCAAAGGGAACATCTAGATAGTGAATCTCTGCATCAGCTCCCACCTCATGAGCCCAGTCCATGATGCTTTCTCGCTCTGCCTTGCTCCAGAAGCCAAAATCAAAGATCACAGGGACATTGAGCTTAAGAAGCTGTAATGCAGAGTCTTTGAACAGGCCTTGCAAGGTCGCAAGTCTCTGATCGAATACCTCTCGCTCCATATGTTCGCCATACAGAGGGATCATCCATTCATCCATAGAGAAACGAAATGCACTTTTTGATTTTGCTAATTCTTTGGAATAGGTAGTCTTGCCTGAACCAATAAAGCCACAGATGAAGTAGATCTTAGCCACACATAACTCCTAAAGCAGTCAGTAAACAGCTATTAAAATAACATCTAGGCTTATCACTCACAGCACTGGCAGTGCGAAACAGTGACGTTTGTAGAGTGCAGATAAAAAAGAACCCGCTCAAAGGGTTGAGCGGGTTCTAGAGGCCAATAAACAACGTTTATTGGTCAAGCTTGAATTGGTAGAAGCTTACCTTGGTGTAGTCACCCGCTTCGATGCCATTGTTCGAGCAACCGCTTGAGCCAGTGTTACATTGGTTATAGGTACCCGCTTTGAAGTACATCCAGTCGTTAGCATAACCTTGGTCATACTTATCGCCTTGGTAGTTACCCTTAGCTAGGTCGATATCAAACTTCTTGATCTCTTGGTCAGGCTTGCCTGGGTTCTTAGTAAAGGTCAGGTGCATGATGTCACCTTCAACATTTACGTCGTAAGAGAAGATTTCACCTAGTAGGATACCGTCTGCTGGGTCCGCATCACCTTTGCGCAGACCTGCTTTACCAAATACCTCGTGCATGATGTCACGACGGTTGCCGTAGTCATCACCTAGAGCGTTAGTTTCGTAGTTCCAGTATAGGGAGCCGTGTTTGTGCTCAGGAAGCTTACGATACATGATCTTAAGTGGTTCGTTTTTCGAGCCGTGGATCTGACCGATTACAGTGGCGAACGCGCCATTCTTCTTGTAGTTACCGCTGGTACTTACCCAATCAACAGAAAGGGTTGCACTCATCTCACCACCGATAGCGCCGTATTGGTCAGCATCTTTAGTTGAAGCTACGGTAAAGTTGTTGTCTTTTGAGCCGTAATCATCAGAAAGCATTGCACGCAGCTCACTACGAGCATTCTTAGAGTTAGGGGTAGTCATCGCCTTGTTTGGTGATGCAAACACCATAGCGCCTGTTACAGGGTCTGTGTAGAACCACTCAGGATCAGAGAAAGGGTTCGCCTTGTCATTCAACATAGGCTTGTAGATTTCCATAACCTTGCCGGCACGCTCTGGCTTGTCATCATCGCGCGGTGTATTCAGTTTAAACTTAGACAGGTCAAAGTTTTCAGCTGGCGCTTTAGTTACATCAAGGTTGTATTGCGTTGCTAGAGCAGCATCGTGTTGAACAACATTTTGTGCGTTGCCACTGTCGGCAGTTGTTGAACAACCCGCTAGGCCACCTGCTAGAGCAGCCAGAACAAGCATCGAAGTTTTATTCAATTTCGGCATCAGTCGATTCCTCTGGAAATTTAGTCGAACCCTACTCTCGAGTTCTTTTAATCAAGTGATACCTATCATGCATTAATATAATAATACAAATGTTGAATCACATCACAATCCGACCAAACATTTCGTTACATCAGGGTAATCTTATCTTTCATAGCAAGTTTCTTGTTGCTCCCTGCCTTTGCGCGCATGAAACAAAAAAGCCAGTGATTTCACTCACTGGCTTTATGCATTAGATTTTAGTGCTATTGGCTTTCGGCAGCCTGTAGCTTCTGTTTCTTCTTCATCTTCATGGTTGAATAGACAGAGAAGATAGCAAGCAAAACGAAGGCTAAGGCAATCGGTCTTTCATACAAGAATGACCAGCTATTGTCATACATTAGTAATGCTTTGCGCAGGTTGGTTTCTGCCATAGGCCCGAGGATGATAGCCAGTAGTATTGGCGATGACGGTATCTCCAACTTACCTAATACAAAACCCAGTATGCCGAACGCAATCGCAATACCCACATCAAACATAGAGTTGTTGATAGCGTAGGCCCCCACTACTGATAGGAACAGGATAACCGGAATCATCAGGATCTTCGGCACCTCAATGATACGACAGAAGAAGCGAATCCCCAATAGACCGACTAGTAGCATGACTACGTTCGCCACCAGCATAGAGCTGAATACGCCGTAAACCACCTCTGGGCTATGAGCAAATAGCAGTGGCCCTGGCGTCAGGCCCTGTACAATCAAGGCACCAAGCAGTACAGCCGCTACTGCGTCACCCGGAACACCAAGGGTTAGAAGTGGAACCAGAGAACCACCAGTAACGCCATTGTTACCCGCCTCGGCAGCAGCTAGACCACGCACCGAGCCTTTACCGAACTCGTCGGGATTCTTAGATGAGCGTTTCGCTTCGTTATAGCAAACAAAGGCTGAGATATCCGCGCCTGCGCCAGGTACCGAACCTATGGTTGTACCCATCACGCCACTTTTAACCGCGGTCGGCATCATCTCTTTAAGGTCTTTCTTGCTCAGAAGCTTGTGGTCAAACTTAGGTACTTCTGCCTTTTTCTCTTTCAGGATCTTCTCAATCTGGTTGATAGCCTCAGATAGAGCAAACAGACCGATCAAAACAGGGATAACATTGATGCCGCTATACAGGTCCATTACACCAAAGGTAAAGCGTGGTACCGAGCTGATTGGGTCAAGACCCACAGTCGATATAAGAAGACCGATAGTACCGGCTAGCAAACCTTTAAGAATGTTTTGCGAAGATACGCTAGCAATAATGGTCAAGCCAAACAGAGCCAGAGCAAAGTACTCAGGGGCGTTAAAGCGCAAGGCAAAGTTTGCCAGAAGCGGCGCGATAGCAATCAGAACAATAGTACTGATAAGGCCACCAGTGAAAGAGGCCACCGCTGAAATAGATAGCGCACGGGCCGCTTGCCCTTTGGCTGCCAATGTATGTCCATCAAGAACCGTGGCCGCAGAAGCAGGCGTTCCGGGAGTTTTTAGCAAGATAGCCGCAATTGAGCCGCCGTAAATACCACCGATATACACACCGATCAGCATTACCAGAGCCGCGGTTGGCTCCATACCGAAGGTAAAGGGTAGCAAGATGGCTACACCCATGGTCGCTGTAAGGCCAGGCAAGGCGCCGAGCACGATACCGCCCACAACACCAAAGATAAGAATAGGTAAGACTTCAGGGCTGAACGCCGTCAGCAAGCCATTTAATAAATGTTCAAACATAATGGCTCCTAATAAAACATGCCTTCAGGCAGTGCGATGTAAAAGACTTCACCGAATAAGTAATACACGCCATACACGAACGACCAAGCGACTGCGTAGTAAAGCGGTTTTTTCACCTTGAAACAGATGAGGTAGAGGCTAAAGGCGACAAAACTCGCATACAGGTACCCAACTACTGTGATCAAGAAGGCGTATCCGATCAGGAATGAAATTCCAAACACCGCTATCTTTGAAATAATTTGTTGCTCTTTTTCTGACTGAGCTTTCTTTATTTTGTGCTGAATGAGAAGCGCCGCACAAATAATGATTTGAATAACTGCTATTGCCGTTGGAAAGAATTTAGCGTCCACGCTCGCGTCTTGAAAACGCGGCTCTGCAAATTGGCCAACCAAGAAAAGTACTACTGCACTAAATACAATTATTAGAGAGGGAAATATAACGTGTCGATTTAGCATAACGTTCACCCTTATTTATTATTTTAAATAAGGGAAGGACCTTGGCCCCTCCCTTTATTTGTCTTACTAATTAGTCGATAAGTGTTGCAAGCGATTTAGCATCTTGGTCAACAAACTGAGTGAACTCTTCAGCGTTCATGTTATGGATAGTCATAGCGCCTTTTTCCATAAACTCCTTGAATTCTGGAGTTGCCATTGCTTGGTCAAACGCCTTACCTAGAGTCTCGATAACCTCATCTGGAGTGTTCTTCGGAGCACCGATACCACGCCATGTACCAGTTACCACATCAATGCCCTGCTCTTTTAGAGTCGGAACATCTGGGATGTAAGAGATACGCTCTTCAGACATAACACCTAGAGCCTTAAGTTGGCCTGAACGTAGCTGTGCGATTGCTTCACCTGGTGTAACCATGGTTACATCAGTGTGCTTACCAAGTACTGCTGGGATTGCTTCTGCTGCACCGTTATAAGGAATCGCGTTTAGCTTGATGCCTTGGTCTTTTTCAAGCGCCATCAGATAGAAGTTTGGCGCTGCCGTTGAAGCGAACTTAACCACACCGTCACCCTTCTTCGCTTCTGCGATTAGGTCATTGATGGTGTTGTATGGGCTGTCAGCTGAAACCAGTACAACTGCAGGGTCAAGGTTAACCATACGGATCAGTTTGAAGTCACTTGCATCGTGCTGCATCAAGCCCATTTGTGGAAGAGATGCGATCTCACGGGTTACAACAGTCAGGGTGTAACCATCCGCACGCTGCTGAGCGCCAAAGCTCATACCTACAGCGCCTGCGCCGCCAGTACGGTTCATAACAGCAATGTTTTGACCCAGAATATCTTTAGCTGAGTTAGCCAAGGTACGACCAACTGCATCAGTACCACCACCAGCACCAAAAGGAACGACAAGACGGATGTTTTTGCTTGGGTAGTCTGCTGCAACTGCGGTAGCTGAAACCATGATACCTGCGGCTACAAGTAGCGATTTAAGTAATTTACTCATGATGTGACCTTTTGTTTTCTAGATTTAGTTTCTGAACGTTTGTGTAGGGTTTGAGATTTTATTGTTTTGGTATTCGCTCATGCACAGCTGTTCGATTGCGACCGCAATCCAGCCGCTGATGAGCATGTCATACCATTGCTCAACGCCACTGCATGCCACGACGACATCGCCGTATACAAATGAGCCGTAGAACAGGAGATCCTCTTCTCTCAAAGAAGCGGTGTGTTGGGTTTGGTTAGTGATGTTGGCACCAGAATTGCGCCATGCTTGCGCGGCTTTCTTGCGGGCAAACTCATCGAATGGAATGGTCCACTGCTCTGGATTGCCCAGTTGCGCTTCGCATAAAATTGCTTCTTCGAAATCACGCTCCCAAGGCTTCACTCTTGGATCCATAACCACAATATGCAGTTCTTGGCGATTAGTGCGCTCGAATAATCTTTCAATGGCCGGCTTAACCAGTTCGATAGCATCTAGGGCTATCTCCTTATGACTTTTCATCGCTGTGCCTGTGTATTAACTAATGTATACACTGACTATATTGTATGACATGGAAGTGAAACAGGCGCTCATTCGTCAAATGATATATTGATCACCTGTATGCATTAAAAAGAGTGCATGAGATCCCATAAAACCTAGGTTCATTAAAATTTAACTAGAGTTAGCTCACATTTAATTTTCAGATAAAAATTAAATGTTCCGTATTAAGGTATTAACTTAACCTTTCATTTGGTAATAAAAATATAATTGCTCTTTACGTTTAGAAATATAAAAACAAAAAAAGCCCCTAGATAGGAGCTTTTTGTTTATAAATTGTTCAGCAATATTATGCAGCTTTAAGTGTGTACTTCTTCTTCAGTGCCACATTCACCAGAGCAATCAGTACTGGCACCTCGATAAGAGGACCAATCACACCGGCAAACGCCTGATCTGAGTTGATACCAAACACCGCGATAGCAACTGCAATCGCTAGTTCAAAGTTATTGCCTGTCGCTGTGTAGGCAATAGAAGCGTTCTTGTCATACTCGATGCCCATGCGCTTACCTACATAGAAGCTAGTAAAGAACATCACCACGAAGTAGATAGTCAGTGGAATTGCCACACGTACCACATCCATTGGAAGCTCTAGGATCATCTCACCCTTTAGGCTGAACATAAGTACGATAGTGCCTAATAGTGCGATTAGCGTCATTGGAGAGATGCGCGGGATAAACACCTCGTTGTACCAAGCCTCGCCCTTAGTAGCGACAAGATACTTACGACCAAGGAAACCAGCAGCAAAAGGGATACCCAGATAGATGGCCACGCTTTGTGCGATCTCAGCCATTGAGATATCTACAACCATTCCCTGATAGCCAAAGATTGGTGGTAGAACCGTGATAAATAGCCACGCCATGAAGCTATAGGTCACAATTTGGAAAGCGCTGTTAAGGGCAACTAGGGCAGCACCGTATTCACGGTTACCACCACCGATGTCATTCCAAACTAGAACCATAGCGATACAGCGAGCCAGACCGATTAGGATAATCCCCACCATGTAGCCGGGATGATCACCTAGGAAAGTCAATGCCAGCACGAACATCAGAATAGGGCCCACGACCCAGTTCATGAATAGTGATAACTTAATCGCTTCACGGTCTTTGGTTACCTTGCCAAGCAAGCTGTAGTCTACCTTGGCTAATGGTGGATACATCATCAGGATAAGGCCGATAGCTAGCGGGATGTTAGTGCCGCCTACTGACATAGCCTCATTGATTTCAGCCACTTCAGGAAAAATTGCACCTATGCCTACACCTACAGCCATGGCTAGGAAGATCCATAGGGTTAGATATCTATCTAAAAAGCTCATTTTAGGAGCTGCGGTTTGTGCTTGACTCATCAGGCCACCTTCGTTAATCGTCGAATTACGATTGATATTATTAAAAAAATGCCGCTTAGTACAAAGCGGACAAAATTTGTTTATATTGCGCCACCGTCTCGAGCTCGACTCGGTAACACACCTTTGGAGGCTGAGGTTCACTACGAATGAAGCCCGCTTCCCTTAAGATTCTCAAATGCTCAGATACCGTAGATTGCGCGAGTCCAAGCTGACCAACTAGGTCACTGTTTAGACATCCGCCGCAAGATTCTAGCTCCATCAACACCTTTAAGATGCGAACGCGAGCTGGATGCGATAATGCCTTAGATAGACGCGCAAAATCGGCCTCAAGCTTAAGCTGATCTTCACTACTGGTGAGGAGATCATCTGCCATACTTTTACAATTTGCCATGTTTAGACACAGGGTTAATCGCCGAATGACGATAATCATACTCCTGAAACAAATTATTTCAAGCCATGAATAAGAATTAGTTTAATCGTTCAATTTATAAGCCATTTGTGGCCAATCCCCCACCAGACCGCTTACATCTTGTCACAAAGCCATATTTGAAAACTTATATTTATGGAATAATCACAGTGATAGAATGTATTCACACAGAGCATCAAATTATTTGATACTCATTCCAAGCTCCATATTTACTCAGTTTATGCCTATCTGAGTTTTATCGGCGCTCAAGTCGTTGTTTCGGGAGGAGTTTATGTTTAAGTATTCGTTAAAGCAGATTGCCGTGTTTGACGCGGTTGCTAGCCAAGAGAGTGTGAGTGCCGCGGCCAAAAAACTCTCAATGACCCAGTCTGCGGTTAGCATGTCTCTCTCCCAACTCGAGTCGGTACTCGACCGCCCTCTTTTTAACCGTCAGGGAAACCGATTGGTGCTAAGTCATTGGGGACATTGGCTTAGACCACGCGCAAAGAAGCTTTTGCAACATGCGCAGCAGATAGAATTTGGTCTGCATGAACAGCATCTGATCAGCGGTAACCTAACCCTTTGCTCCAGCCAAACCGCAGCTAAACACCTACTGCCGAGCCTTATCAGTAAAATTGATAACGATTTCCCAGAAATGCGAATTAATTTGATGGTCGAGAATACCGAGAATGTCATCGAGGCACTACTCAACTATGACTGCGATCTGGGTATTATTGAGGGCAAGAATAGCGATAGTCGACTTCAGACCGAACACTGGCTGGATGATGATCTTGTAGTTATTGCCTCCCCTAACCACCCTTTTGCTCACTACAAGCAAGTCACTCTTGCACAGCTCGAACAGGCTAAATGGGTACTGCGTGAGCCAGGTGCAGGTACAAGGCGTATCTTTGATGGTGCTGTGCACGGTCTTATCGACAACATCAAGGTATGGAAAGAGTACGAGAGCGTACGCGTAATCAAGTCTATGGTGGCAAATGGTAGCTACCTTGGCTGCGTGCCCTATCTGGATATCGTTCAAGAGCTTGAGAACAATCAGCTAAAGATCCTGCCAACTCCACAGCTTAATATGCAGCGTGAGATTTCGTTTATCTGGAGAACGGATAGCGGTGAGTCACCGTTGAGGGAATGTTTGTTGTCTGAGGCGAGAAGATTAACCCGAGGTCGTTCTTTCAAGCCACACAAGAGCACTACTCTCGTGTGACCCAAAAACTTAGTTGTGCGTTGTTTTAAGGCTTACGCCACCAAAGCCTTGCAGCCTTAGGCTACAGAAAGCTCTTCTTTCTGCTCAGCCTCTGGCTGATAGAAGTTAGCAATCCATGCTGCAATAGCATCGCGCTGAAGAAGCCCCACATAGCGACCGTTGAACACTACTGGATAACAGCTTGGCATTTTGCTTGCTGCTTGAGCTAGACGCTCACTGAACGATTGCGCTGCACCGCCCATGTAGAAACCATTGCTGTTCACCGGATACAACACGTCTTGGTCAACAATCATTGGCTCTAGAGCCGTCAAGATGCTCTGCTCTGGAGATAGCGTACAGACAGGTTTCTGCATAAACTCTTTCACTATCATCACAGCTTCTAGGTCAAAGTCTTGGCCCCAAAGTGCACGCAATAGGTCTTGCTGTGAGATAAAGCCAATCACGGTCTCGCTGTCATCCAGAACGGCGGCACCTGCCTGGTTATTGTCGATAAGTGACTTAAGCGCAGAAACGCACGTTTGTTTCTCATGACAAGTAATTTGATCATCGGTAGCCAAATCCGCCACGCGCAGTTGTTTTAGTTTTTCTAGCATGTTGTGCTCCAAAATAGATAGGTTCGTATAGTGATAAGTGTTGACGGACTGCAATCCGTTGTGGGTTTGGTTTTCGATACTCCAGAATGCAAGTCCCACTAGCACTGCACCACCGAAGATATTGCCCAAAGTTACGGGTATTAGATTTGCCGAGATAAAGGTCGCCACATTTAGATGTTCGATATGAATACCGGCATCGATTGCTGCATTTAGCATCTCAGGACTGGCCATCGCTTTGACCGCAATACCCAGTGGCACCATAAACATGTTGGCGATACTGTGTTCGAAGCCGGAGCTGACGAACATAGCCACAGGAAGTAGTACCAACAGGGATTTACTCGCGCTCTCCTTGCTACTAAAGCTCATCCAAATACCAAGACAAACCAATAGGTTACATAGCACTCCTAGAGAGAAGGCCTGCCACCAGTCATGCTCTAGCTTATGGGTCGCGATATACAGGGCGTTTAGTCCCCAATTGCCGTGATCCAAAAGGTGCATCTTGGCCATCATGATCAGGGAGAGCATCAACATGGCACCGAGAAAGTTGCCAGCGTAGACTCGAGCCCAGCAGATTAGCAATTGCTTGGTATTGACGCGTTTTTGCGCCCAAGCGATGGAGCTGAGCACAGTACTTGTGAACAGCTCACCGCCGCACACCACCACCAAGATAAGCCCAAGACTGAATGCCAAACCGCCTACTAGGCGTGTCATTCCCCATCCTTGTCCCTGTGCTCCTGTGGTTACCGTGATATAAAACACGAAGGCTAGAGCAATAAAAGCGCCGGCGAACATGGCCAGAACCAGAGATTGTTTAAACGGCTTTAATACCTTCTTGTGCCCGTAATCGGCCGCCACTTGAGTCAGGTTTGGCGCTGACTTTGCGCTCTCAACCTGAGCCAATTGCGGCTGTGGGCGTTTCAATGACATTGGTCTCTCCTCTATAAAGGCAGCTTAGTGCCTGTTCCTAAATCGCTGCTCTATGACAGCCAATTCAGATTATGAGAAATAAGATTCCAAATATATCGAGTAATTCTGAAGGGGATTTTCAGGCAATTTGATGCATAAAAAAGCCCTCAAATAGAGGGCTCATCAGACTGCTTTAAGGTGTGGTATCCGGAGTAGATCCGGGTGAAGGTGGTAAACCAACACAAGGCGCCAAAGATATAGGCAATCAGCGCAAAGTGTTGTGGCATAAGGCATAGCAACACGAAACAGGCGATGGTTTCGGTGCCCTCAGTAAGTCCACTCATATAGTAGAGGGACTTATGCTTATATACAGGATTATCGATACCCCGTTTTCCAGCCATTACCGCAAAGGCTAAAAAACTGCTTCCAGTACCAATGAACGAAAAGATAAGGAAAGCACCAGCAATGGCGTTGGCTTCTGGGTTTGCCAAAACGAAGCCAAACGGCACTAAAGAGTAGAAAAGAAAGTCGAGACTAATATCTAGAAAGCCACCAGCATCGCTAATACCCTGCCTTCTCGCCAGAGCGCCATCAAGCCCATCGAAGATCCGGTTCAAGACAATAAACACCAGTGCCGCCGTGTACTGCTCTAGGGCAAGCATAGGCAGAGCCATGCAGCCTATTAAAAATCCAGTTAAGGTAATTTGATTGGCGGTGGCGCCACATTTATCTAAAAGCTTGGCACTCTGAGCTAATGGCCAGCGGATCAGTTTGATACTGTAGCTATCCAGCATGACGTTTCTCCCATGGCCAATTTAGAACTCGGCTTCCAAGCGGAATGTCTTGATCATCATGGGTCACCATCAAGGCTGGAATATTGGCTTGCTTGAGCTGCTCAAACACCCAGTCCCTAAACTGAGCACGAAGTGCCTTATCAAGCTTGCTGAAAGGTTCATCTAGCAAGGCTACTTGAGGCTTAGCTAACAACATACGCGCTAGAGCGATACGAGCTCTTTGACCGCCGGATATCTGCTCCGGGTATGACTCTTTCAGCTCAAGCAATGAGATATTTTGCAGTGCAGCTAAGGCCTGCTTCTTTCTCTCTGCGCCCTTCACCGATTCAGGCAGAGCAAAGGCGAGATTCTCCCAAACGTTCAGATGAGGAAACAAAAGATCGTCTTGAAACAAGATACCGACCTCGCGTTTGTGTGCAGGAAGGTGGTGAATATCGACCCCATTTAGAGTGACTTCGCCGTCATAGGTAAATTCATCACTCAAATGCCCTGCAATGACATCCAGTAGGGTAGATTTACCACACCCACTCGGCCCCATCAGAGAAACAACCTCTCCGGGTTCGACCAAGATCTCCACGTTCTTGAACAGTGAAGTTCGGTCTTTGTGCCTAGCGTCGGCACGCTTATAAACGCTGAGGGCGTTTAGATACAGACTCATTAGCATCAAATCCTTTTACAGAAATACGGCGAAGCTTAATTCGACTCAATAGTACGGCTAGGGTAAAGAACACCAATGGCAACAATGCTTGCCATAGTGCATAGATGGCGGTTACGCGGCGATCAAACCCGCTAGAAAGTGCAACCGCTTCTGTGGTCAAGGTAGTGATGCGCCCCGCCCCTAGGATCAGAGTTGGTAAATATTGGGTCAGACTGACACTGATACCTATGGCCCAAGCAAACAATACCGCCGACAACAGCTGTGGCAGTTTAACGTGCAAGAAGACATGCAATGGGGATTTGCCCAAACTCAGGGCAACCTGCGTCATTCTCGGATTGTAGCTACGCCATGGCCCATCCAGAGCCAAGTAAACAAATGGGAATGCAAACAACACATGCGACCAACACACCCACAACCAGTGATAGTTACCTTCAACAAATAAGGTGATCACCTGCAGACCAAACAACATAGAGAGCTGAGGGATAAGCATAGGCAGCGCGATCACTATCCCCGGTATGGTCCATCTGTGTTTGATGCGATATTCGTGGGCGATTAATGCAAGTACTAGAACGATAGCTGAAGAGACCAGAGCTAGACTTAAGCTTTGTTGTATGGTCGATAAGATGCCTTGCCACTCGTACTCCCAAAAGCGCAGGCTATAGCGGCTCGGTAAAAGGTCCGGGAAGCGCCACCTTTGTGCAAAGCTCCATATAAACATCAAAGGGATCATGCTCAGACACAAGGTAAGCAGGCCTAGGATAACGGTTCTTCCGGGTAGGTTAAGACCCCAGCGGCCAGAAACCTGCCAGGCTCGACACTGCTTGGTGATCAAATACTCCATGACGCGGGCAAAGCCCAGCACCAAACAAGTCAGCGCAAACAGCACCACAGCACCGGCCGAAGCCCTTGGCAGTAGAGACAGGTCTGGATCGTTAAACCATTGCCATACCAATACAGCAAAGGTAGGCGGATTTCCTGGCCCAACAATCAGAGCGACATCCACCACAGATACGCTGTAGGCCAGCACAGCAAACATAGGAAAGCGCAGCTTGACTATCCACTGTGGCAGCAAGATCTTCCACCACATCTGTGCTGGACTATAGCCAAGGGAGGCTGCCACCTTAGCGCTTTTATCGACATCTAGTTGCTTCAGAATAGGAATGCTCATCAAGAGCAGGAAAGGCACCTCTTTTAGGGCCAACATCACCACTAGCCCCAGTGCATACGGGTCTTGAATCAAGAGCGCATGCTGATCGCCACTGCCTGCAGTAAGGTCATGTCCGGTCAAGGCATGCAGTGCGCGAACACCTAGACCTGTTGGGGAAAATAGAAAGGCGAAGCCGATAGCAAAAGCTACGTGCGGCAAGGCAAGAAGTGGTGATAGTGTTACTTCGATTCTTCGCCACCAGCGACTCTGCCAACAAGACATCAGCACAGCAAACGCTAACAAACAGGCGATATAACTACTCAGCAGGGCTGAAAACAGGCTAAGGGCAATAGAGCGCTCCACCCCATGCCAGGAAAATACCTGCTCAAACGCCCCGAGAGAAACCTCGCTCAAACCCAGAGGTGGAATAAAACTTAGAGACGAAGCGGTTACCCCCACCATGCCCGGCACTATGGGGAGAATGCATACTGCGACAACCAAGGTGTACAACAAACGTAGCATGCGAAACCAGCCTAAGTTACTGACTGCCGTAGCGTTTTAGCCACTCTTGCTCAAGGCGAGTCTGCCAACTAGGGTGCGGCTCAGCCACAGATTTAAACTGCTCAGAACGCTTAGCACTTCCAGTCAGATATTGCTTCTCAAGTACAGATGGGTCACCCCAGATATCTAGGTCACCCTTGCGCGACTGCGCTTCAGGGCTGAGTAGAAAGTTGATCGCCACCATAGCGCCCTCTTTTGCGGTTGCGTTCCAAGGGATGGCTAGGAAATGAATATTTGATAGAGCCCCTTCTTCCATTGCATACACACGGGTAGTCTCTTCAAGGTTACCCGCAGATTGCGCCGAGTACACAGCATTTGGGTTAAAGGTAACAGCCAGGTCTAACTGACCGTCATCCAGAAGACGCAAGGTTTCCGTGGTACCTGAAGGGAAGTGTTTTCCGCCACGCCAAGCAACAGAGTTAAACTCGTCTAGGTAGCGCCAAAGCTGTGGAGTCAGATCATTAAAGCTATCATCGGTAACCGGCTTTTGCAGTCTTGGGTCATTCTTAGATAGCTCGATCAAAAGCGCCTTGATAAAACTGCTACCGTGAAATTCAGGCGGTTTTGGATAGCTCAATCGATTTGGATGCGCCTTAGCATAATTGAGAAGGTCGCTAAATGAAGCCGGTGGATTGGTTAGCTCGGCTGAGTCGTAGATAAACACCAGTTGCCCGACACCCCAAGGAGCCTCTAGACCATCTGTTGGTTCAGAGAAGTCGATATCTACTGGCAGAGACTTGTCGACATATTGCCAGCTCGGTAGACCCTCAACGAATGGACCATACAGCAGCCCGTTATCCTTCATAGATTTGAAGTTTTCGCCATTGATCCACACCATATCGACACTACCACCCTGCTGTTTGCCTGCAGCTTTTTCAGCAAGTAAACGCGAGCTACTCTCGGCGATATCCGTCACCTTAACGTGTTTTAAGGTCACGCCGTTTTGGCGTTGCAGCTCTTTGGCGGCCCACTGCAGATAGCGGTTTATCTCCTGACTGCCACCCCAGGCATGAAAGTAGACGGTTTGTCCCTTAGCCTTTTGTTCTATCTCTTTCCAAGAGGGCTTAGCGTCTTGTTCCGCGGCGCTAAGGGAGAAGGCAACACAAAGCGTCAGTGCTGCGGTGAGAATTCTTTTCATACTGATTTCCGTTATTTTCCTTGGCAATGCCTGTAACGTTAAGTCGAGCTGCGCTTAGAGCACAGATCTACTTTCACCATGGTAATACGACTGCTAGGGTGAATGTAACCAATAGTTGCATTAGCCATCCAAGGCTGTGATTTAAAACGGCATTGAACAGACTCAGACCAGAGTAAATCCGCTTAAATTTCCCTAATTTCGTAAAACTGCATCGAATGCCTAAATTATGGACAATAAAAAAGGCAGCTGAGCTGCCTTTTTATCACCACATTAGATCGTCTGGTACGACGAAGTCTTTGTACGGGTCGTCCTCGTCTACCGTTTCTTCGGTAGGTTCAGCGGTCGCAACCACAGCTTCTGGAACACGGGTAGCAATCTTCTCTGCAACCACAGTCGGGATAACTGCGTATCCTTCACCATCACGAGCCACACTTAAGATGCCCTTTGATAGCTGAGTACGGATCAGCTCTTCCACGTATAGCGCTTTTACTAGAGTGCCATCGGTAAAGTTGTATTTGATCTCACCTTTTGAAATATCGATACGGTTCATATCGATAAGCTGTTTTACCTGAGCCTTGAGCTCTTTGGCTAGGCGCTGCTGCTCACGCTCTTGGTTGATCTTTTTATCACGCTCTTGCTGAGCGATACGATTCTCTTCGGCTGCTACCTTAGCTTCACGAGCTTGAACGCGAGATTTCTTCGCGCCTTTCTTCGCTTTCTTTAGCTTTTTCTCGTTAACTAGGCCAGCTTTGAGCATCTGCTCCTGAAGGGTCAGTTTTGCCATCTCTTATACTTCTGTTTAATTTCTTTGATAGTTAATTCTCGCATGTCCGCAGGCATTTTTCCTAGGCACAAATAAAAAAACCCGCAGATATCTGCGGGCCTTTGTATTCTAACGAGGGATTACTCCCACTCGATGGTCGCTGGCGGCTTACCTGAGATGTCGTAAACTACGCGAGAGATACCATCAACTTCGTTAATAATACGGTTCGAAACCTTACCTAGGAAGTCATAAGGTAGATGTGCCCAGTGAGCAGTCATAAAGTCGATAGTCTCAACTGCACGCAGAGATACAACCCAATCGTACTTACGGCCATCGCCCATTACACCTACAGAGCGAACTGGTAGGAATACAGTGAACGCTTGAGATACCTTGTGGTAAAGGTCTGCAGCGTGAAGCTCTTCAATGAAGATAGCATCCGCACGACGTAGCAGGTCACAGTACTCTTTCTTGATCTCGCCAAGTACACGTACACCTAGGCCTGGACCTGGGAACGGGTGGCGATAAAGCATGTTGTATGGAAGACCTAGCTCTAGACCGATCTTACGAACTTCATCTTTGAATAGCTCGCGTAGTGGCTCAACAAGACCCATTTCCATATCGTCTGGCAGACCGCCAACGTTATGGTGAGACTTGATTACGTGTGCCTTACCTGTCTTAGATGCGGCTGACTCGATAACGTCTGGGTAGATAGTACCCTGCGCTAGCCACTTAGCATTCTCAAGCTTCTTCGACTCTTCGTCGAATACGTCTACGAATACATGACCAATAGTCTTACGCTTGTCTTCTGGATCAGATTTACCTTCAAGTGCTTTTAGGAAACGCTCTTCAGCATCAACCTTGATGATATTCAGACCGAAGTGGTCACCAAACATCTCCATTACCTGCTCGCCTTCGTTTAGACGCAGTAGACCGTTGTCTACGAATACACAGGTCAGCTTGTCACCGATTGCACGGTGAACCAGCATAGCCACTACAGATGAATCAACACCACCTGATAGACCAAGGATTACTTCATCATCGCCCACTTGTTCTTTGATACGAGCAACAGCATCATCGATAATAGATTGAGAAGTCCAAAGCTTTTCACAACCACACACATTAAGAACGAAGTTCTCAAGCATGCGAGTACCTTGGCGAGTGTGCGTCACCTCAGGGTGGAACTGCACGCCGTAGTATTTCTTCTCTTCGTTTGCCATAGCAGCGTATGGGCAAGTGTCGGTTTCAGCGATCTTGGTGAAGTCTGCTGGGATCTCAACAACCTTGTCACCGTGGCTCATCCAAACGTCTAGAAGGGCGTTACCATCTTCAGCGATAGCATCTTCGATGTTGTGGAAGATAGAAGAATCTTCAACCACTTTAACCTGTGCATAACCGAATTCACGCTCATCAGAACCAGCAACCTTGCCGCCCAATTGCTCAGCCATGGTCTGCATGCCGTAGCACACACCAAGAACTGGCACGCCTGAATCGAATACGTATTGAGGTGCACGTGGAGAGTTCGCTTCCGTTACGCTCTCTGGACCACCAGATAGGATGATGCCATCTGGATTAAATTCACGAATATCAGCTTCTTCTACATCCCAGCTCCAAAGCTCACAGTAAACACCGATTTCACGCACACGACGAGCTACAAGCTGAGTGTACTGAGAACCGAAATCTAGAATCAGAATACGCTGATCGTGGATATTTTTAGTCATTAGAAATCTCGACAATATTAGGTGGATGGAGGCAATCGCCTCCAAAGCTTTAAATAAGTTTCTTAATAAAGTTCTAGGTTACATTTAGCTAAGCTGAGTGGCTTTGTAGCAAGGAGAAGGCGCACAGTTTACAAGTGGTAAATGAGCACCTTCGACGCAGATACAGAGTCACTCAGCAACGATAAATTAACCTAGGCGGTAGTTTGGAGCTTCTTTGGTAATCTGTACGTCATGCACGTGAGACTCATTAAGACCCGCGCCAGAAATACGTACAAACTCAGCCTTGGTGCGCATATCTTCGATAGTTGCGCTACCAGTCAAACCCATGCTTGAGCGTAGGCCACCCATTTGCTGGTGAACGATCTCTTTTAGGCGACCTTTATAAGCGATACGACCTTCGATACCTTCTGGAACCAGCTTGTCAGCTGCGTTATCAGTTTGGAAGTAACGGTCAGAAGAGCCTTGAGACATAGCGCCAAGAGAACCCATGCCACGGTATGCTTTGTAAGAACGACCTTGATAAAGGATAACCTCACCCGGCGCTTCTTCAGTACCTGCGAACATAGAGCCAACCATCACACAAGATGCGCCAGCAACGATAGCTTTACAGATGTCACCAGAGAAACGGATACCGCCATCAGCGATTACTGGGATATCGAACTCAGCTGCAACCTCAGCTGCATCTGCGATAGCCGTTACCTGAGGAACACCAACGCCAGTTACGATGCGAGTGGTACAGATAGAACCAGGGCCGATACCAACCTTAACTGCGCTTACGCCGGCTTCGATAAGAGCACGTGCACCTGCGCCAGTTGCTACGTTACCACCGATAATTTCAAGATCTGGGTAAGCAGCACGAGTTTCGCGGATACGGTTTAGAACGCCTTCAGAGTGACCGTGTGAAGAGTCGATAAGAAGTACGTCAACGCCAGCTTCAACTAGAGCAGCAACGCGCTCTTCGTTACCAGCACCAGCACCAACAGCAGCGCCAACGCGTAGACGGCCGCGCTCATCTTTACATGCGTTTGGTTTACGTTCTGCTTTGTGGAAGTCTTTTGCAGTAATCATACCGCGTAGTTGGAAGTCGTCGTTTACAACAAGCACCTTCTCAACGCGCGCTTCGTGCATCTTCTCTTGAACTTCTTCAGGAGATGCGCCCTCTTTAACCGCAGCTAGGTTTTCCTTCGAGGTCATTACTTCTTGAACTGTCTTAGATAGGTCAGTTACGAAACGAATGTCACGACCAGTGATGATACCTACAAGCTCTTGGCCATCAGTAACAACTGGGAAGCCTGCAAAGCCGTGCTTTTCAGTTAGCTTAAGTACTTCTTCGATAGACATTTCAGGACGAACGGTCACTGGATCAGAAACGATGCCCGCTTCGAAGATCTTAACCTGACGTACCATCTCAGCTTGCGCTTCGATAGACATGTTCTTATGAATAAAACCGATGCCACCCTCTTGTGCCAGGGCAATCGCTAGACGAGCCTCGGTAACGGTATCCATAGATGCAGAGATCATAGGGATGTTCAAGTTGATGTTTTTCGTCAAACGAGTGCGAAGATCGGCAGTGTTTGGGAGAACGGTGGAGTGTGCTGGGACCAATAGTACATCATCAAAGGTCAGCGCTTCTTTGGCAATACGTAGCATTTGCAATATCTCACAACATAGGTGGTTAAAAATAAAGGTATCCAACGCCTAACAGGAAGTTAGTAGATTGAGTTGGATTGATATTGCGGAGGGATTATACGCAGAGCGCAAACGGTTGGCTACTCATTTTTATGATTTTTATTTGCACTCTAAACCTTGATGTGTATTATATTGGCGCTATCCTCCATACTCACGTCTAGCGAGTCCGAATTTGCCCTCCCAGCAAAACAGCAACATCTATACCGTCTCTCGTCTTAACTCTGAAGTCCGCCTGTTACTAGAAAACGAAATGGGTATAGTGTGGCTTATCGGTGAGATCTCTAACTTCTCGGCTCCCGTTTCAGGACACTGGTATCTGACCCTTAAAGATTCCCGCGCACAGGTAAAATGCGCCATGTTCCGTGGCAATAACCGTCGTGTGACATTTAGACCTGAGAATGGAAAACAAGTCTTAGTAAAAGCACGCCTCTCTTTATATGAACCTCGCGGAGATTATCAGCTCATTATCGAGTCGATGCAGCCAGAGGGGGATGGTCGCCTGCAACAAGAGTTTGAGAAGCTTAAGATGCAACTGGCCGCTGAAGGTCTGTTTGCTCAGTCAAACAAACTTCCAATTCCAGAACATCCAAAGCGTATCGGCGTGGTCACCTCTTCTACCGGTGCTGCCCTGCACGATATCTTGCGAGTGCTTAAACGCCGCGATCCAAGCTTGCCTGTAATCATCTACCCTACTCTGGTTCAGGGTGAGCCGGCGGCTTTTCATATTGCTCAGGCGATTGGTCTTGCTAATGAGAGAAACGAGTGCGATGTGCTGATTGTGGGCCGTGGTGGTGGCTCTCTGGAAGATCTGTGGTGTTTCAACCACGAGGTAGTGGCACGCACTATAGCTTCTAGCCAGATCCCTATTATCAGTGCTGTTGGTCATGAAGTGGATGTGACCATAGCAGACTTTGTGGCGGATATGCGCGCAGCCACCCCATCAGCCGCAGCAGAGTTGGTAAGCCGAGACCAAAGCCATAAGAGTGATCAATTAGGCAATAGACGACGCCAATTGCTTTCAGCCATGCAGCAGCAGTTATCTCTGTTTAAGCAGCAGTTGCTGACACAGCAACATAGACTAGAACGTCTACATCCAAAGCATCAACTGCAAGAGCAGAGCCAGCAGCTGGACGAAAAAGAGATGCGCCTCAAGCAGGTTATGCGTGACTTGTTGGCTAGACGTCGTCAGCAGATCCAAAACCTTGAGCATAGACTGCAGCTAAGGTCTCCTGATACCCAGGTTGCGGCATCGAAGCAGAAACTGTCTAGCCTAGAGCAACGCCTGCAAAGCGCCATTCAAAGTCGAATGACCCAAGAGAAATACGCCCTTGGTTTGTTGGCGGAAAAACTGGATGCGGTCAGCCCGCTTGCAACCATGATGCGTGGCTACTCCATCAGCTCGGTAGGTAAAAAGGTGGTCACACAGGCGAGTGAGGTGAAGGTAGAAGATACCCTGACCACTCGATTTGCCGACGGCCAGGTTACCTCAAAGGTTATCTCTGTAGATTAAGCCTTTTGAAACTCGAAGCGAGCTCGAGATTTAGACTTGAGCTCGTTACAACTATGGCAGAAATAACTCGCCGAACCGCAGGCTTGTAGTTTTTCCATCTCCGCATCGCAGTCTGGACAAAAGCCGATCTTTTTATAGTGCTGATCGCACTTGGCGCAATAATATTGACCATCCCATCCTAGGTCGCTATCACAGCTTGGGCATTTATTCTCGTTCAAGCTAAACTCCTCAAATCGTATCGAAAGCCTTGATATCTCTTGTCTTGATATGGGGTTTGTCACTAAAAATCTCAATATCTCTGATTTGAACTGTAAGAGCTCCATTAAGTGATCTTTCGCAGATCTTCTCCTTTGTGTTCCGTGATCAGCGATCTACCCTAAAAAGAACATTTATATAACCACATACCGAAAGCATAAGTTACATGTGCTGTCTTTGGATTTTATACAGACGAAAACTCTTAAAGTAAATACAATGGTGGAATTTACAGGATTTTATAAAACGATCTCTTTTTCACCTAAATCGAAATACAGGCTCATGTAAAACAACTCATGCTTCCATATTTGTATGTTTTCGGGCACAAAAAAACCGCGTTTCCGCGGTTTTCTTCATTATTTCTTGCTTCTACCTTTCAGCATCTGGTCAAGGCGCTTCTTACGACGCTCTTGTGAGATAGTCAGCTTGTTTGACTTACCCTCAAATGGGTTCTCACTGTTCTGGAACTGGATACGGATCGGCGTGCCCATAATCTCCAGTGAACGACGGTAGTAGTTCATCAGGTAGCGCTTGTAAGAATCTGGTAGGTCATTCACCTGGTTACCGTGGATAACCACTAGCGGTGGGTTATAGCCACCTGCGTGTGCGTACTTCAGTTTCACACGGCGACCACGTACTAGTGGCGGCTGGTGATCATCGGTAGCCATCTTCATGATACGGGTTAGTACTGATGTACCTACACGTGTGGTTGCTGACTTATACGCCTCTTGTACCGATTCGAACAAGTGACCAACACCCGTACCATGCAGTGCAGAGATAAAGTGGATGCGCGCAAAATCAACGAATCCAAGACGACGGTCTAGCTCTTTCTTAACGTGCTCTTTCACGTCCATATCTAGACCATCCCACTTGTTTACCGCGATCACGATAGAGCGACCTGAGTTGAGGGCAAAACCTAGTAGGCTCAAGTCTTGATCTGAGATGTTCTCACGAGCATCAATAACCAGAAGAACCACGTTAGCATCTTCTACTGCTTTTAGGGTTTTAACCACAGAAAACTTTTCTACGGTTTCATTGATACGCTTACGACGGCGTACACCAGCAGTGTCGATCAGAACGTATTCGCGACCATCACGCTCCATTGGGATATAGATAGAGTCACGAGTGGTACCCGGCATATCGTAAACCACCACGCGCTCTTCACCGAGAATACGGTTAGTCAGGGTTGATTTACCTACGTTTGGACGACCAATGATAGCCAGCTTGATCGGCTGATCTTGCAGACGCTTGAACTCGTTTTCCGCTTCTTCTTCGGTGTATTCAAGCTTCTCTTCTGGCGCATCTTCGATGCCAGTAAGGTCTTCAATCTCACCTTGCTCTGCAAGCAGTTCTTCGGCAAATGGGTTTAAAGCACGGTCGATCAATGCACCTACACCACGGCCATGTGCTGCCGCAATCTGGTACATGTTTTCAACACCAAGTTGCCAGAATTCAGCACTTGCTGCATCTGCATCGATACCATCCACCTTGTTTACCACAAGCATGGCTGGTTTTTCGATCTTACGTAGGTGTTGAGCGATAGCTTCGTCCGCTACGGTAAGGCCAGCTCGGCCATCAACCATAAATAGAACCACATCAGCTTCATCGATCGCAGCCAGAGACTGCTCAGCCATCTTGGTCTCAACACCTTCTTCGGTACCATCGATACCGCCGGTGTCGATCACGATAAACTCATGCTCGCCAAGTTTAGCCTGACCATATTTTCTATCGCGCGTTAGACCTGGGAAGTCCGCAACCAAGGCATCGCGGGTGCGAGTTAATCGGTTGAATAGCGTAGATTTACCTACATTCGGACGCCCTACGAGCGCAACAACTGGAATCATAACGACCTCAAAAACTGAAACTGTTCTATTTTATAAACAACAAAAGGCTCTTGACTGTCACCAGCCAAGAGCCGAACGTGAATCATATCACAGATCTTAGTTGATCTTTAACTTCTTAACACTGCCATTTCGAGTGACAATTAAAAATCCGTCATCAAGCTCGATAGGTGCCACGGCAAAACCGCTGTCGTGTTCTTGCTGCTGAGCAATGAAATCACCACTGCGACGATCTAGCCAATGTAGATAACCTTCGCTATCACCAACGACTAGCTTGCCATCAATGACTGCAGGTGGCGTTAGCAAACGGTATTCAAGCTCACGGTTCTCCCAAAGCTCGGTACCACTGCGTGCATCTACAGCAACAATGTAGTCTTTATCTGTGATTAGGTAGATATTACGGCCATCGGTGGCCATATCTTGCGCAGATGAGTAGTTACGCTTCCACGCTGGCGCACCAGAGCGAAGATCGATAGCTACAAGTTGACCATTGATACCAACGGTATACAGCATGCCACCGATGATCAGAGGTTTAGCATCTGAATCAACAAGACGGTCGATCTCAGTCGCACCTTTAGGTGTACCTACAGGTTGCTGCCAGATCATCTGGCCACGCTCAACGATAGCGGCTGCAAGGCGACCATTTGCGGTGCCCCAGAATACACCACCAGATAAAGCAACTGGAGAGCTAGTGCCTCGTAGAGTAAGAGTTGGCACCTCAGTACTTACGGTCCATGCTTCGTTGCCTGTCTCTTCATCTAGGGCAACAAGCGCACCGCGAGATGTGTGTACTAGCACTAGGTTGGAGTCGGTTTCCGGTACAGATAGAACCTCGCCATCTACCTTAACGCGCCACTTCTCTTCACCCGTTTCGGCATCTAGAGAGATCATCTCGCCGTTTTCACTACCGATAAACAGCTGACCGTAAGACGCATTGATGCCACCAGATAGGCGAGCAGGTACATCTTTTTCAAGATCCACAGACCAGATTTCTTTACCTGACTCAGGGTCTAGTGCTGCAACCTCACCGTCACGGCTTGCTACAAATACCTTGTCATACGCAAAAGTAGGAGTGAGTTTAGAATAGTACTGGCCAACGCCATCACCGACAGAGGTGGACCATTCCTGAGTGGGTGTGAATTCACTTTGCACTACAGGAACCGGAGCCATCACGATAGTATCTTCTTCGCTAGCACAACCCACGATACCTAGCGCAATACTCGCAATTAACGCGCGTCCTAGCCACTTTCTGTTTGCCATCTACTAAACCTTACTTCGCTAGGTCATCAAGCTTAAGTTGCAGCGTTTGGCTCGCATCTGCTGCCTGCTGTGCTTCGGTATACGCTGTGTAAGCGCCTTCTTTGTCACCGTTGCGCAGTAGAAGGTCACCTTTCAGCTCAGCCATGCGACCTTCCCAACCTTCAGCTTTCGCCGCTTCTAGGTCAGCAAGTGCGCCATCAATGTCGCCCATTTCCGCTTTCACGCGTACCGCGCGAATAGCTAGAACTGGTGCAATCGCAGTATCTTTAGTATTTGCTTTCGCCCACTCTAGCTGTTTCAATGCTTCTGCATAGTTGGCTTCAGCTACTTGAACCTGAGCTAGTTGCATTGCAGCCAGAACCGCGTATTCACGATCAGAGTTGCTATCGATAAAGCTTTGTACTTGATCGGCTGCAGCAACACCTTGAGTTTGAAGTGTTTGAACTGCCGAGTTATAAGCAACTGATGCTGCTTCTTGGCCTTCAACCACAGAATCTTGATAGTAGCGCCAGCCAAATAGGCCGCCTAGGCCAATTACTGCGCCCAAAATTACGGCTTTACCGTTCTCTTGCCACCAATCCTTAATGGCTTCAACTTGTTGTTCTTCGCTATCGTACAGTTCCACGACAGATCCTCTTTATAGTAATTTTTGTAATTGAGACACAAGCTCGTCTTGTGCAACCGTAGATTGCTCGCCACCTTTAAGGTCTTTCACAACTACGTTGTTTTGCTCAACTTCGTTCTCGCCAAGCACTAATGCTACGTGAGCACCCACTTTATCTGCACGCTTAAACTGTTTCTTAAAGTTACCGCCACCGAAGTGGTTCATTACACGTAGCTCTGGAAGTTGTTCACGTAGAGATTCAGCCAGCTTCATACCTGCCATTAGCGTGCCCTCACCGGCCGTAACAACATAGACATCAACCGCTGGACGAACATCATCAAGCTCTAAGGTTTCAAGCATAAGCACTAGACGCTCTAGGCCCATTGCAAAACCAACTGCATTCGTTGGCTTACCACCAAGCTGCTCAACTAGACCATCGTAGCGACCACCGCCACAAACAGTACCTTGTGAGCCAAGGCTCTCGGTGATCCACTCAAATACAGTGCGGTTGTAGTAGTCCAAACCACGTACTAGACGCTCATTAACTTGGTATTCGATTCCAGCAGCGTCAAGAAGTTCACACAAACCTGCAAAGTGCGCTTTAGATTCTTCATCTAGGTAGTCAGATAGACGTGGTGCATCACCTAGGATGGCTTGTACATCTGGGTTCTTGGTATCAAGAACGCGCAGTGGGTTGGTGTGCATACGACGCTTGCAGTCTTCATCTAGGATATCGATGTGCTGCTCTAGGAACTCGATTAGCGCTACGCGGTAGTTGGCACGAGCTTCAAGAGAACCGATAGAGTTAAGCTCAAGGCGAACGTGCTTATCGATGCCGAGCTCACGCCATAGACGCGCAGTCATCATAATAAGTTCAGCATCCACATCAGGACCGTCGATACCGAACACCTCTACACCGCATTGGTGGAACTGACGGTAACGACCTTTCTGAGGACGCTCGTGACGGAACATTGGGCCCATGTACCATAGGCGCTGTTCTTGGTTGTAAAGCAGACCATTTTGAATACCCGCACGAACACAACCTGCAGTACCTTCTGGACGAAGAGTCAGGCTGTCACCGTTACGGTCTTCAAAGGTGTACATCTCTTTTTCAACTACGTCGGTCACTTCACCGATAGCGCGACTGAACAGGTTCGTCATCTCAACGATAGGCATACGTACTTCACTATAGCCGTATGCGCTTACAACACGTTTAACCGTAGATTCCACCTTCTGCCAAAGTGGAGACTGAGTTGGGAGGCAGTCGTTCATGCCTCGGATTGCTTGAATAGTTTTAGCCACTATAAATTACCGTATCGAGTCAGAGCTTATGCTCTGAGACTATTATTCTTGAATATCGTTGATGTCGATTCGCTGTGCAGGATCCAACTGACTCGCTTTAGCGCGAATCTTAGCTTCCAGTTGGTCAATCATCTGCTCGTTGTCGAATCGCTCTTTTTGACGCTTACCGTCAAGGTAGAAGGCACTCTTTTTATTACCACCAGCAACGCCCATATGTGAGACTTCCGCTTCACCTGGTCCGTTTACTACACAACCGATGATAGACACATCCATAGGGGTGATGATGTCTTCAAGACGCTCTTCTAGTGCGTTAACCGTGCCGATCACGTCAAACTCCTGACGTGAGCAGGTTGGGCATGCAATAAAATTGATGCCACGAGAGCGAATACGCAGAGATTTCAGGATATCGAAACCTACCTTTACCTCTTCCACTGGGTTTGCCGCTAGTGAAATACGTAGTGTATCGCCGATACCTTCAGCGAGAAGCATGCCTAAGCCTACCGACGACTTCACTGCACCCGCGCGAGCACCGCCCGCTTCAGTAATGCCAAGGTGTAGAGGTTGGTCGATCTTGTTTGCTAGTAAGCGATATGAATCCACTGCAAGGAATACATCTGACGCTTTCACGCTTACCTTGAACTGGTCAAAGTTAAGACGGTCTAGGATATCTACGTGACGCATCGCTGACTCAACCAGAGCAGCCGCCGTTGGCTCACCGTATTTCTCTTGGATATCTTTCTCAAGAGAACCACCGTTAACACCGATACGGATCGGAATGTTCTTGTCACGAGCACAATCAACCACTGCGCGGATTCGGTCTTCTTTACCGATATTACCTGGGTTGATACGCAGACAGTCCACACCGTATTCCGCCACTTTTAACGCGATGCGGTAATCAAAGTGGATGTCAGCAACAAGCGGTACATTCACCTGCTGTTTGATCTGCTTGAACGCTTCAGCGGCGTCCATGGTAGGTACAGATACACGAACAATGTCCGCACCAACCTTCTCAAGCGCGCGGATCTGAGCCACGGTTGCGTCAACATCCGTGGTACGGGTATTTGTCATTGACTGAACAGCGATCGGCGCACCATCGCCGACCGGAACATCACCAACGTAGATACGCGTCGAAGGACGACGCTTAATAGGAGATTCCTGATGCATAATTACTCTGCAGTGAAACGTGCAACTTTGCCCGCAGTATACCCAGAAAGGTCGAAGGGTTCACCCGAAATTGACAGAGAAGCGGCCTCTGGAGCACCAACTACGAACTTAAATGGCCCCTGGCCTTCAAGTTCTAGAGTTTGACCTGCTTTCATAACCCCGGTAGATAGGGTTTTGCCATTCACATCTTGGATTTGAATCCAGCAATCAGCGCTAAAGCTCATCGAGATTGCAGGCGGGACTTCTGCTGGAAGCTGTACTGGTGTCTCGGCTACTTGAGGCTCTTGTTCCATTACTTCCGGTTCAATTGCAGGCTCTTGGTTTGCAACCTCAGCGCCTGAAGCCACAGATTCTAGTTCAGAGACAACTGCGTTTGATGCTTCTACGGCTTCTTGTTGGTCTAGTAACTCAGCTTGTTCAGCTAATTCTGGTTCTATACTGGCAGGGTCAAACTCTTCAACCTGAGGAGCCACTTCTACTACAACGGTATCCACGTTTTGCTCGTTCTGATACCACCACACAGCAGAGATACCCACGATAACCACAAAGATGCCCCAAGTGAGCTTCATGATATTGTTATCATGCTTCTTCTTCTGAGTGCCTTGAGAAAAGCTCTGCATATCTTGCTCTGCACTCTTGCCTACGCCTAAGCTATCGAATGCGTCCAATACTGACTTCTCATCCACACCCACCAACTTGGCATAAGAGCGAATATAGCCACGAGTGAAGGTATGAACCTGACCTATTTGAAAGTCGTTAGCTTCGATGCTCTCGATGATGGCAACGCGAAGACGCAGTCTGTCGGCCACCTCTCGAACGCTGAGTCCCAAAGACTCACGCTTAACTCGAAGCATCTCGCCGAGCATAGGGGTAGGATTTTCTGAAGTACTTGCTGTATCTGTATTAGTCGAATCTGTGCTCATTTTCTCTAAAACTTTTTCTGAAGTCCGAAGGAGCAGCTGAACTATGTTTGCTCGGCAGTCAATGTCTGCCTTAGCTGTTCAATCTCTGCGGTCATTCCGACTCGAATTTGAATTCTGTCTAGTCTCTGTTTTGCTTGCTCTAAATGACCAAAACGAATGGCCAACTTAACAAGCTCAATATCACTGCGATAACGGTTTGGTTGATGCTGCAAAGACTTAATAAAAAAGCCCTCTGCCCTTTGCCACTGCTCCATTTTCAATGCGCAGAGGCCGGAGTTTTCATAACTCGCTGCAACCTGGCTATAGCCATCTAGTTGTATCGCTTTATCAAATTGTTGCAACGCCTCGGAGTAGCGATGCTGACGACATAAAAAGACGCCAAAATCATTTAGTAGATCGCCATCATAGGGTGAGAGTCTTAGTGCTCTTTGATACCAATCTTCAGCCTGGTTAGTCTCTGAAACTTGTTGATAATAATAGGCTATTGCAGACGCGGCACGAACATATTTCGGCGCATATTGAAGTGCGAGATCTAAATTTTGCTTTGCCCTGACAGTATCGTTCGCTTTGAGGTAGCTCAAACCCAGTTCGATACGTGCGTCGGCAGCTAAGAGGGGGTCAAATTTCGCGTTTCCATCTGCTCTTTTCACTGTAACACAGCCTAAGCAGAGACTGAGGAAAAAAAGTGTGATCGATGCTTTAAACATAGGGTTCTCCGGCGTTGCGCCAAAGAACCCAAACCCTTTTATGAAACTCGTTTTATAGAGTTTTTACTGGGATATCACCCTGCACACTCTCTTCAGAGCGAGCTTTTTGAGTACGCTTGGTACGGTCGATAACATCGCCCACTAGCTGACCACAAGCTGCATCGATATCATCACCGCGGGTCTTACGTACCGTCACAGTGTAATCGTATTGCATCAAGGTCTTCATGAAGCGGTCGATACGTGAGTTACTTGGCTTCTTATAAGGTGAGCCAGGATATGGGTTAAATGGAATCAAATTGATCTTAGCTGGGGTATCTTTCAGCAGTTCTGCGAGTTGTCTCGCATGCTCCATATCATCGTTTACATGGTCTAGTAGGATGTACTCGACAGTTACCTTACCTCGGTTTGCGTTTGAAGATGCAATATAACGACGCACAGAAGCTAGGAACTCTTCGATATCCCAACGATCGTTAATTGGCATAATCTGGCTGCGCAATTCATCAGTAGGTGCGTGTAGAGAAATAGCTAGCGCAACATCGATATTGCCAGTCATCTGGTCAAGACCCGATACTACGCCCGACGTTGAGACTGTCACGCGACGCTTTGATAGACCAAAGCCAAGATCATCAAGCATGATCTCAAGGGATGGCATCAGGTTCTTCATGTTAAGCAGTGGCTCCCCCATGCCCATCATTACCACGTTGGTAATTGGGCGACGACCTGTCTCTTTCTCAAGACCAATCTCACGGGATGCACGCCAGATCTGACCTACGATTTCAGACACGCGTAGGTTACGATTAAAGCCCTGCTGCGCCGTTGAACAGAATTTACATTCCAGTGCACAGCCTACTTGAGAGGAAACACACAAGGTTGCACGATCACCATCTGGGATATACACGGTTTCAACGTCTTGATCGCCAACGCGCATCGCCCACTTGATGGTGCCATCATTTGAGTACTGAGCTTCAGATACATAAGGTGCACGGATCTCGGTAAGACGCTGCAATTTTTCACGCAACTTCTTGTTGAGGTTAGTCATTTTCTCGAAGTCATCACAACCAAAGTGATACATCCACTTCATTACTTGATCGGCGCGAAACGCCTTCTCGCCTAGCTCATCGGCAAAGTACTTGCGCAGCCCTTGGCGGTCAAAATCAAGTAGGTTAACTTTTGCTTGGGTCATGGTGCCTCTCAACGACAAACAACAAATCTTGGGGCGCGAATTGTACAGCCTTTGTGCAATTACAACAAGTGATATGTGATCGTGATCTTATGTTACAGGCATAAAAAATCCCAGCCTGAGCTGGGATGATTCTCCATACAAAACCTAGGGTTATGGTCTTGCGTGCACCTCTGAAGGTGGGAAGAAGAACTCGATCTCACGCGCTGCAGACGCCGGGCTGTCTGAGCCATGTACTGAGTTGTGACGCATGCTCAAAGCATAGTCTGCACGGATAGTGCCACAGGCTGCTTCTTCTGGGTTGGTTTTACCCATCAACTCACGGTAGCGAGTGATAGCATCTTCACCTTCCAGTACCTGAACCATGATAGGACCAGAGGTCATAAACTCTTTAAGTGCGTCGAAGAAAGGCTTGCCTTCATGCTCCGCATAGAAGCCACTCGCTTGCTCTTCATTTAGGTGCACCATCTTTGCACCTACAACGCGCAATCCAGCCGCTTCAATGCGTTGGTAGATAGCGCCAATTAGGTTACGTTTCACAGCGTCGGGCTTAATGATGGAAAATGTTCTTTCTATCGCCATTTTATTTCCTTATCGCGTTTTTATTATTGTCTTGGTTTTGCCAAATCAGGCTTCCAAATATGGGCTCAAGAGCGAGCCCATGATCACAATCGAATCTATTTATTATTGGCTAACCAATAGGTTAGCTAGGGTGCGGATACCTGTACCTGTACCGCCTGCTGACCATTTGTCGTTTGCAGACTTACGGTAGGTTGCCGCGCAGTCAAAGTGCAGCCAGCCTTGCTTGTAGTCTTCTACAAAGTAAGACAAGAAAGCCGCAGCCGTTGATGCACCCGGTACATAGTCGCCTGTGCTGATGTTAGATAGATCAGCAAAGTTTGATGGCAGCATACCGCGGTGGAAGTCAGCCAATGGCAGTTGCCATAGACCTTCACGCTCTTCCTGAGCACAAGCAAGCGCTTGCTCTGCCAGAGCATCATCGAAGCTAAACAGCGCATGGTAGTCATTACCAAGTGCATTCTTAGCCGCACCGGTTAGAGTTGCACAGTCGATGATAAGTTCAGGGTTTTGTTCGCTAGCGTAGATCAGGCCATCCGCTAGGACTAATCGGCCCTCAGCGTCGGTGTTCATGATCTCAACGGTTTTACCATTCTTATAGGTGATGATGTCGCCAAGCTTGAGTGCACGACCCGAGATCATATTTTCTGCACAACAAAGGATCAGCTTCACGCGCTTATCAAGACCACGAATGATAGACAGACCAAGACCGCCAGTGATGGTTCCTGCACCACCCATGTCCGCCTTCATTGCGGTCATAAAACCAGATGGCTTGATGCTGTAACCGCCTGAGTCAAAGGTGATGCCTTTACCTACTAGACACGCCATTACTGGAGCTTCAGGGTCGCCAGTTGGGTTGAAATCCAGTTGCAGCATAGCTGAAGTGCGCTCAGAGCCGCGACCTACAGCATAGATACCTTCCCAACCTTCGGTCAGTAGATCTTTATCTTTTACGATGCGATAAGTCACGTGATCCGGTGCCAGTGATTTGATGAACTCACCAGCCATAGTCGCTAGTTGACGCGGTGCTACTTCTTCTGCGCTCTTGTTGATGATATCGCGAGTCCAGTTAGCAACCTTGATGCGACCTTCAAGTTCAACTTGGTCAGCTTCTGCAAGTGCTTGCCACTCAAGCTGGTTGTTTTTCTTAGCGTTACGGTAGCCTTGTTGGAAAGACCAGATCTCTTCTAGACCCCAGCCCTCACCAACTAATGAAGTTTGCTTGATGCCTTGAGCGTCTAGCTTGCGCCCAGCTTTTTGAATTGCGCCTTGATCGTGGCCTTTACCGATATGAATGGTTGCGCTCTCACCATCAAAAGAAAGAATCGCATTTGCGCCCCAGTGGGCGGCGGCTTGTTCGGTAGACAATTTAACTTGCATTGTAGACATGACTTCTCCTTGCCTTCTACTTTTATAATTATGTGGAGCCGAGGCTCCAAGGGGGTTAACCCATTATGATCAATTAAATCATTATGCCTAGACTAGTTTTCAAAAACATAAAAATCGGGCATGAAAGCCCGATTTTTATTAAATAACTGTTAACTCACTAACAATTAGTCTGCTTCGTCCATCCAGCACAGAATAATAGCCTCGAGAATTTTCTCATTACAGTGGTTTGGGTCATCTTCGAACTCTTCTAGATTCATTACCCAATCACGCAGATCCGTAAAGCGTACCGTCTTAGGGTCTACCTCTGGAAACTGCTCACTCAGCTCAATGGCTATGTCACGACTATCAATCCATTTCATGACTCTGTTCCTCGTTTAGTGGTCTTCTGAAGCGTGGTTCAGCGTGTATTTAGGGATCTCTACCACTAGGTCTTCGTCAGCTACCATAGCCTGACAACCTAGGCGAGATTCCGGCTCCAAGCCCCACGCTTTATCTAGCATATCGTCTTCTAGCTCTTCACTCTCTTCAAGAGAATCAAAGCCTTCACGGATAACCACATGACAAGTAGTACATGCACAGGATTTCTCACACGCATGCTCAATACCGATACCGTTTTTCAGAGCGACGTCTAGTACGCTCTCACCAGTTTCAGCTTCAAGTACCGCGCCCTCTGGGCACAACTCTTCATGTGGCAATACAACAATCTTAGGCATTTTCTTATTCTCTAAATATCATCTACTGATTGACCAGACAGAGCCTGACGAATCGATTTATCCATACGACGAGAGGCAAAATCTTGGCTAGCGTTATCCGCTTTCTTGATGCCCTCTTCAATAGCGTCTGCATCGTGACCGTTGCGAAGCTCGATCAATTGCTCAATCGCTTTAAGTAACTCGGCGCGCTCTTGCTCGGAAAGAAGCTCGTCACCATCTTGCTGCATAGCGGCAATCAGGCCTTCGATTACTCGGTCAGCTTCTACACGCTGCTCAGCCAGTGCGCGAGCCTGCATATCTTCTTTCGCGTGAGTCATAGACTCTTTTAGCATGTTCGCTACTTCGTCATCGCTAAGACCGTAAGATGGTTTCACCTGGATCTCAGCATTAACGCCAGTGCTCTTCTCCATTGCCGTTACTGACAATAGACCATCGGCATCCACCTGATAGGTCACACGAATGTGCGCAGCACCTGCAGCCATTGGCGGAATACCTTTCAGAGCAAACTTAGCCAGAGAGCGACCGTCATCGACCATCTCACGCTCGCCTTGCACTACGTGCACAGTCATGGCCGTTTGACCATCCTTAAAGGTAGTAAACTCTTGCGCACGGGCCACAGGAATCGTGGTGTTACGCGGGATGATCTTCTCAACCAAACCACCCATGGTTTCGATACCAAGGGAAAGTGGGATCACATCAAGTAGTAGCATCTCTGAATCAGGCTTATTACCCGCTAGGATATCCGCCTGAATAGCTGCGCCGATAGCGACAACTTCATCAGGATTAATACTGGTTAATGGAGTGCGACCAAAGAAGTCACCTACCATTTCACGAACTAGAGGTGTGCGGGTTGAACCGCCAACCATAACTACTTCAAGCACTTCATCGTTATCGATACCCGCATCTTTTACAGCGCGACGACAAGACATCAAAGTGCGCTTAACTAGCGGACGAATCAGCTCTTCAAACTGATCGCGAGATACACTGCCAGTCCAATCAAGTACAGATACTTCAGCGACGTCTTGACTAGATAAATCAATTTTCGCTTGAGTAGCAGCGTTAAGCAGAGCTCGAGTTTGCTGTGGAGTCAGGGTTTCAAGTCCCATCTCACTTTGTAAGTGCTCAGCCAAAAGGTGGTCAAAATCATCGCCACCTAGCGAAGAGTCACCACCGGTTGATAGCACCTCGAACACCCCGCGTGACAGACGCAGGATTGAAATATCAAAGGTACCGCCACCAAGGTCATATACCGCAATTACGCCCTCTTGACCTGAATCTAGACCATAGGCGATTGCTGCAGCGGTTGGTTCATTAAGAAGACGCAATACATTTAAACCTGCCAGCTTAGCCGCATCTTTGGTGCCAGCACGCTGAGCATCGTCAAAGTAAGCAGGAACCGTGATAACCACACCCGTCAGTTCGCCACCTAAAGTATCTTCAGCGCGTTTTGCCAAAGACTTAAGGATGTCAGAAGAAACCTCAATTGGATTCTTGTCACCTTGAGCAGTGCGAAGCAGAGGTAGCCCATTGTCGCTGATCTGCAAATCATACGGCAGATTAGGGAATCGTTGCTGTACGTCAGTTGCAGAGCGACCAAGTAAACGCTTCACCGAGATAATCGAGTTGACTGGATCTGCCTCAGCAGAAGCCAAGGCATTATGGCCCACTACAATTTCTTCAGACTGATAATGCACTGCAGAAGGCAAGATAGCGCGACCGCTTTCATCAAGCAGGGTCGAGGCTTCGCCACTACGCACGGTAGCGACCAATGAATTTGTAGTACCTAGGTCGATACCAGCAGCAAGTCTATGCTCATGAGGGGCAGAGCTTTGACCTGGCTCTGCAATTTGAAGTAATGGCATGTGCTTCCTTTTGTTAAACGACTAGCCCATCAAACGGTCTTCGAGTCGTTCAATCTCTACATTTAGTTTTTCAATAAATTTCAGCTTTCGAACGCTATCGGCAGCTTGCTCCCAAGCTTGCTCTTCTAGCTGCTGTTGTACCAACTTCAGTTGTTGTTTATGCATTTTCGACACTTTGCCTGAAAAATCAAACAACTGTTCTTCTGCATCACTGCTAGAACCTATATCTTCAAGCTCTTCACGCAATTCCATCTGTTGCATTAAGAACATAGGATCTTGCAAGGTCTGTTGTTCAGCACGGATATCAACACCATTCTCTGAAAGCAGGTATTCGGCGCGAGTGATAGGATTCTTCAGTACCTGATAAGCATCGTTGATGGTCGCTGCCTTTTGCACCGCCATAAGGCGATCACGCTCCGACGCGGTTGCGAAGTTGTCAGGGTGAAAGCGACGTTGGAGTTCGCGAAATTGAGAAGAAAGAAGGCTACCATCCAGCTCAAACTGCGTTGGTAGCCCAAAAAGTTCAAAGTGATTCATCTGGTTTCTCTGCATCGAGATACAAAAGAAGGGGGGAATAAATTCCCCCTGCTTAACTCGGATTAAACGTTGAAGCTCTCGCCACAACCACATTCGCCCTTGGCGTTAGGGTTGTTGAACTCAAATCCTTCGTTAAGTCCTTCTTTCACATAATCAAGCTCAGTACCATCAAGATAAACTAGGCTCTTGGCATCGATTATCACTTTCACGCCTTTATGCTCAAATACACTGTCTTCTTCGTTTAGTTCATCAACGAATTCAAGCACATAAGCCATGCCCGAACATCCCGTGGTCTTCACTCCTAGACGTAAGCCAATACCTTTGCCTCGACTGTCCATGAATGCTTGCACGCGGTCTGCTGCGGTTTGTGTCATTGTGATGGCCATACTACAACCTTATTTTCCTGAAACTGGGGAGCGAACTCCCCAACTATTACTCTTGATGTTTCTTTTTGTAATCCGATACAGCTGCTTTAATAGCGTCTTCTGCAAGGATTGAACAGTGGATCTTCACTGGTGGTAGCTCTAGCTCTTCCGCAATTTCAGCGTTCTTGATCGCTGCTGCTTCATCTACAGTCTTACCTTTAACCCACTCAGTTACGAGTGAGCTAGATGCGATAGCACTACCGCAACCATAGGTCTTAAACTTCGCGTCTTCGATGATGCCTTCTGGAGTCACCTTGATTTGAAGTTTCATAACGTCACCACATGCTGGTGCGCCAACCATACCACTACCTACATTTGGATCTTCTTTATCGAACGACCCAACGTTGCGTGGATTCTCGTAATGATCAATTACTTTTTCACTGTAAGCCATAATAAATTCCTCTAATCCTCAACTTCCTTGGAATTAATGATGTGCCCACTCAACGGTGTCCAGATCAATCCCTTCTTTAAACATGTCCCAAAGCGGAGACATATCACGTAGTTTGGTCACTGCTTCGCGGATTTGTGCCGCTGCATAATCAACTTCTTCTTCAGTGGTGTAACGACCGAATGAGAAGCGAACCGAGCTGTGTGCTAGTTCATCGTTAAGACCTAAAGCGCGCAGTACATAAGATGGCTCAAGGCTTGCTGAAGTACATGCCGAACCCGAAGATACTGCTAGGTCTTTTAGTGACATTAGTAGCGATTCGCCCTCAACGAAAGCAAAGCTCACGTTTAGGTTGTGCGGTACACGCTGCTCAAGGTCACCGTTAATTGTTACTTCTTCTAGGTCTTTGATTTGGTCTAGAAGACGGTTACGCAGGCTAAGTGCGTGCTGGTAATCTTTTTCCATGTCTTCTTTTGCTACACGGAATGCTTCACCCATACCCACGATTTGGTGAGTTGGAAGCGTACCAGAACGGAAACCTCGCTCATGACCACCACCGTGCATCTGTGCTTCAAGACGGATACGAGGCTTACGACGAACGTAAAGTGCGCCAATACCCTTAGGACCATACGCTTTGTGCGCAGACAATGAAATTAGATCAACCTTAGTTTCTTGTACGTCGATCGGCAGTTTGCCCGCTGATTGAGCCGCATCCACATGGAATACGATCTTACGCTCACGGCATAGTTCGCCGATCGAGTTGATATCTTGAATAACGCCGATTTCGTTGTTCACGTGCATGATAGATACCAGCACAGTGTCTTCACGCATTGCGTCTTTAAGCTTGTTTAGGTCAATGATGCCGTTCGCTTCTGGCTCTAGGTAAGTTACCTCGAAGCCTTCACGTTCTAGTTGACGACATGGGTCAAGAACGGCTTTATGCTCAGTCTTGCTAGTGATGATGTGCTTGCCTTTCTTCGAGTAGAAGTTTGCAGCACCTTTAATAGCAAGGTTATCAGATTCAGTTGCACCCGAGGTGAATACGATCTCACGTGGGTCTGCATTTAGAAGGTCAGCAATCTGCTCACGAGCCGTATCCACAGCTTCCTCTGCTTGCCAACCAAAGCGGTGCGAGCGAGATGCAGGGTTACCGAAAGTACCATCCATAGTCATAAACTGGACCATCTTCTGCGCAACGCGCTCATCAACTGGGCAGGTTGCAGAATAGTCTAAATAAATAGGCAGTTTCATATTTACTCCAAGTAAAACTGTTGCTCTATGAGCGGACGTTGATACCAATAGTTTCAGAGATAGAAGGAACTGCGTGGTTCGCTGCTAGCTCCATATCTTGACGTCCTGAAATTTCGAGAACTTCGTTATCCAACATCAACTCACCAAGGGTGATGTTGTTTAAAAAATCACTAATGCGGGAGCTTAAATCACGCCATAGGGTGTGCGTCAAACACCTAGCGCCTCCCTGACAATCTGCTTTTCCATTACAGCGAGTCGCCTCTACTGATTCATCTACGGCTGAAATGATAGTACCGATCGCAATAGTATCAGCCGTTTTACCCAGGTTATAACCACCACCCGGGCCTCGTACACTCGCCACTAGGCCAGCTTTACGTAACTTGGAAAACAGTTGTTCCAAATAGGAAAGAGATATACCCTGACGCTCCGAAATGTCCGCTAGCGGAACTGGGCCGTGCTGAGAATGCAATGCTACATCAAGCATGGCTGTTACGGCATATCTTCCTTTAGATGTAAGCTTCATATCACACTCTTTCCGATTCACTGAATACGGGAAGTCTCCCATACCCGACAAAAACGGTCAAGTATTTATTTGACTAATTTACTCAGGTATTTAACCATTTTGCTAGCATGGTTATTTTTTGTCCGCAATCGACTTCTGAACCGAGCTCAGAACACCCCTAAGGATATTCAACTCTTGCGCCTCTGGGCGTGCGCGACTGAACAGACGTTTTAGCTTATTCATAACCTGAGTAGGTTTGTCCTCAGAGATAAACTGGGTATCGAGCAGTACCTTTTCAAGGTGCTCGTAAAACATTTGTAGTTCACCGTGTCTGGCATACTCTGGCTGAGCTTGCTCTGGGTAGGCTGCTTGCTGGTGTTCAAGAAAGGCCATACGGATTTCATAGGTAAGGGTTTGTACTGCCATGGCTAGGTTTAGCGAGCTGTATTCTGGGTTAGCTGGGATACAAACATGATACTGGCAGATCTGAAGCTCTTCATTAGTAAGACCTGTACGCTCACGACCGAATACTAGTGCTACCGGTGCGCTTTGTCCTTCTTGGACAAACTTAATACCGCACTCTCTTGGTTCGAGCATGGGCCAGTCCAAGGTACGTGATCGAGCACTTGAACCCACTACCAGTGCACAATCAGCTACCGCCTGTTCAAGGGTCTCAAACACTCGGGCATTCTTTACTACATCATCTGCCCCTGCCGCCAATGCCATACTCTGCTCATCTACCTCACATTGAGGTGCGACTAACACTAGTTGTTTTATGCCCATCACCTTCATAGCTCTCGCTGCAGAGCAAATATTTCCTGGGTGAGAGGTTCCAACAAGTACGACTTTGACTTGGTTTAGCATCTTGGTTTCCTTGAACTTTGAAATCGAGGGAATGTTAGCACAATCAATATGCACAAGTGACCGCTAAATACCCACATGACCCAACCAAATTCGTTTCGAATAAAAAATAACCACTTCCCTTTTATGGAATTCTTGCTTATACTCCGCACCGCTTTAGTTCTTTAACATCCGTTGGGTATATAAATATGCATCCTATGCTGAATATTGCTATTCGCGCTGCGCGAAAAGCAGGCAATCATATTGCTAAATCTCTAGAAAACGCTGACAAAATCGAAACATCTCTAAAAGGCACTAACGATCTAGTGACCAACGTAGATAAAGAAGCCGAGTACTTAATCATTGATACGATTAAAGCTTCTTACCCTGATCACAGCATCATTGCAGAAGAGTCTGGCCTTCAACAAGGTAAAGACGACGCTGTACAATGGATCATTGACCCACTGGATGGCACCACTAACTTCGCTAAAGGTCTTCCACACTTCTCTGTATCAATCGCAGTTCGTATTAACGGTAAAACTGAGGTTGCATGTGTTTATGACCCAATGCTTAACGAGCTATTCACTGCACAACGCGGTGCTGGCGCTCAGCTAAACAACTCTCGTATCCGTGTTAAGCAGCTTAAAGACCTTCAAGGTACTGTGCTAGCGACAGGTTTCCCATACAAGCAAAAGCAACACTCAGAATCTTACTTCAAGATCATGAGTTCTCTATTTAACGACGTATCTGATTTCCGTCGCACTGGCTCTGCAGCTCTTGACCTATGCTACCTAGCGGCTAACCGTGTAGATGGTTTCTTCGAGCTTGGTCTTAAACCATGGGACATCGCTGCAGGTGAGCTGATCGCTCGTGAAGCTGGTGCGATTCTAACTGACTTTGCAGGCGGTACTGATTACCTGAAATCAGGTAACGTAGTTGGTTCAAGCGCACGTGGCGTTAAGGGTATCCTTAAGCACATCCGCGAACACGGCAATGAAGCTCTACTAAAATAAAAGCTAGGCAGAAATAGTAGCTTGCCGAATTTGAATATAAAAAAATGGTCACCTAGGTGACCATTTTTTGTTTTAGCAGTTTTCTTTAACCACATCGGCGATTCGATTCGCCAAGGCTAGCACTAGCTCGCCATCTTCACCTTCAACCATAACTCGGATAAGTGGCTCTGTACCTGACTTACGCAGAAGTACGCGACCTTTATCGGCAAGTTCAGTCTCAGCATCGATAACCGCCTGCTTAACAATGTCTAGCTCCATTGGGTTAGTATCACCACTAAAGCGCACGTTTACCAACTCTTGTGGATATAGCGTCATACCTTGAGATAGGTCGAACAGGCTCATGTTACTACCCACGATTGAAGCTAGCACCTGAAGCGCAGCAACAATAGCATCACCGGTAGTTACCTTATCAAGTAGGATAACATGGCCTGAGTTTTCGGCACCGATCTTCCAACCCTTCTCAACCAGTTGCTCCATTACATAACGGTCACCAACGGCGGCACGAGAGAACGGGATACCCAGTTGCTTAAGGCCATTTTCCATACCTAGGTTGGTCATCAGAGTACCTACAACGCCACCTTTTAGCTCACCACGACGCAGTGCATCGCGAGCAATGATATACGCGATCTGGTCGCCGTCTACCTTGTTACCCTTGTGGTCAACCATGATGATGCGGTCACCGTCACCATCAAACGCTAAACCTAGATCCGCTTTCTCTTCAACAACACGTTTTTGTAGAGCGCGAACATCGGTAGCACCCACTTCTTTGTTGATGTTAAGACCGTCAGGTTCACAACCCATTAGCACCAGCTCAGCACCTAGCTCTTTAAACACGCTAGGAGCGATGTGGTAGGTTGCGCCATGAGCACAATCCACAACGATCTTTAGAGAAGCTAAGCTCTCATGATGTGGGAAGGTGCTCTTACAGAATTCGATGTAACGACCCGCCGCATCGTTTAGACGAGATGCCTTACCAAGCATTGCCGATTCCACACACTCGATGTCTTTATCAAGTTCCGCTTCAATGGCTAGCTCGATATCGTCAGGAAGCTTAGTACCTTCAGATGAGAAGAACTTAATACCGTTGTCGTAGTATGGGTTGTGCGACGCAGAGATAACGATACCTGCCTCAGCACGGAAGGTTTGAGTTAGATAAGCAACCGCTGGCGTTGGCATAGGACCAGTGAAGGTCGCCTTTAAACCTGCAGCAGCAAGACCGGCTTCAAGAGCGGACTCAAGCATATAGCCAGAGATACGAGTATCTTTACCAATAATAACTTTCTTGGTGCCTTGCTTTGCCAAAACTCGGCCAGCCGCCCAACCTAGCTTGAGTACAAAGTCAGGAGTGATTGGGTATTGACCCACCTTGCCACGGACACCATCGGTGCCAAAATAACGTCTCTTCGACATAATTAATAACCTAGTCTTTATTGTAATTTGTGCATGAAGTTTACGATCTTCACTGCATCCACTGTTTGTTCAACATCATGAACACGAATTATCTGTGCGCCCTTTTGCGCTGCGATTACCGCGCAGGTAATACTACCCGCCAAAGTCTCTGCTGGCGTCTTATCAAGCAACTTAAAAATCATAGATTTGCGCGACATACCTGCCAAGATAGGTAGCCCAAATTGATGGAATTTTTCTAGCTGCTGTAGAAGTTGATAGTTATGCTCAAGCGTCTTTCCAAAGCCAAATCCAGGGTCAAGAATCAGCTTACTCTTATCGATTCCTACCTCAGCACAGGCTCGAATGCGCTTCTCTAGAAACTCACCCACATCTTCCAGTAGGTCGTCATATTGCGGATTGCTCTGCATAGTGCGGGGTTGTCCTTGCATATGCATTAAACAAATAGGAAGTCTTGTATCTGCGGCTACTTGAAGAGCATTAGGCTCTTGCAAGGCTCGAACATCGTTGATGATGTCTGCACCTGCTTCTGCTGCCTGCTTCATTACCTCAGCTTTGCTGGTATCGATAGAAATCCAAACATCCGAAACCGCACGCAACGCCTTGATCACTGGGATCACACGCTCGAGTTCTTCTTCAAGAGCAACATCTGGCGCTCCCGGACGTGTAGACTCGCCGCCGATATCGATTATGGTCGCACCATAAGCAATCATCTGCTTGGCATGCTCAATAGCTGCATCAATACGATTAAACTTACCGCCATCAGAGAAGGAGTCTGGAGTCACGTTAAGGATGCCCATCACCTGAGGTGTTGAGAGGTCCAGAGTTTTAGAGTTATTGGTCAGTATCATAGTTTTGAAGGGAATATACGGAAAAACCCCGAGCGAGCTCGGGGTTTTTAATTTACGACGGATTATTCAGATTCTTTATCTGCAGACTCTGATTTCGCAGGTTCAGCATCGGCCTTCTTCTCAGCCTCTGCATCTGGCTTAGTTTCGGCCTTTGGCGCCTCTTCTGGCTGCTCAACTGGCTTACTTACTTCGCCCCAGCCCGCTGGTTCACGGATAACTTCTTTACGTTCCATTAGGTCGTCAATCTGACCTGCATCAATGGTTTCGTACTTCATCAACGCATCTTTCATGGCGTGCATGATATCCATGTTTTCTTCAAGGATTTGACGTGCACGAGCGTAGTTGCGGTCGATAATTTGGCGAATCTCATCGTCGATCAGTTTGGCTGTATCATCAGACATATGTTTAGTCTGAGTAACGCTACGTCCTAGGAACACCTCACCCTCTTCTTCTGCATACAGAAGTGGACCAAGCTTGTCTGAGAAGCCCCACTGAGTAACCATCTTACGAGCAATGTCAGTTGCACGTTCGATATCGTTAGATGCACCGGTAGAAACCTTGTCTTTACCGTAGATTAGCTCTTCCGCTAGACGACCACCGTACAGGCTAGAAACCATAGACTCTAGGTGCTGGCGGTTCATGCTGATGCGGTCTTGCTCAGGTAGGTACATAGTCACACCAAGAGCACGGCCACGAGGAATGATAGATACCTTATAAACTGGGTCATGCTCTGGCACTAGACGACCGATGATGGCGTGGCCAGCTTCGTGGTATGCAGTCGACTCTTTGATGTCGTCTGTCATTACCATAGAGCGGCGCTCTGCACCCATCATGATCTTGTCTTTCGCCTGCTCGAACTCGACCATAGAAACGTTGCGCTTGTTGCCGCGAGCAGCAAATAGAGCAGCTTCGTTCACTAGGTTAGCGAGGTCAGCACCAGAGAAACCTGGAGTACCACGAGCAATCAGAGAAGGCTCAACGTCACCTGCTAGAGGTACTTTGCGCATGTGAACCTTAAGGATTTGCTCACGACCACGAACGTCTGGTAGTCCAACTACAACCTGACGGTCGAAACGGCCAGGACGCAATAGCGCAGGGTCAAGTACGTCTGGACGGTTAGTCGCAGCGATAACTATGATACCTTCGTTACCTTCGAAGCCATCCATCTCAACCAGCATTTGGTTAAGTGTTTGTTCACGTTCATCGTGACCACCACCAACACCAGCGCCACGTTGGCGACCTACGGCATCGATCTCATCGATGAAGATGATACAAGGCGCCGCTTTCTTCGCTTGGTCGAACATGTCACGTACACGTGACGCACCCACACCAACAAACATCTCTACGAAGTCAGAACCTGAGATAGTAAAGAATGGAACCTTAGCTTCGCCTGCGATGGCTTTCGCAAGAAGGGTTTTACCTGTACCAGGAGGACCAACAAGAAGAACACCCGTAGGGATCTTACCGCCCAGTTTCTGGAATCGGCTTGGGTCGCGAAGATAATCTACAAGCTCTTTTACATCCTCTTTTGCTTCGTCACAGCCTGCGACGTCAGAGAATAGGGTCTTGATTTGTTCTTCGCTCATCATGCGCGCTTTAGATTTACCGAACGACATGGCACCTTTGCCACCGCCGCCTTGCATCTGACGCATGAAGAAAATCCACACACCAATAAGAAGAATCATCGGGAACCAAGAGATGAAGATGGTTCCAAGCAGGCTCTGCTCTTCTGGTGGAGTACCTGTTACTTTAACGTTTTGGTTGATAAGGTCATCAAGCAACTTGGTGTCGTACACAGGCATGTACGTCACATTTCGTGAGTTATCACTACGATAGAAAACAATTTCTTTATCGTTGATTTTTGCTTCACGAATCTGGCCTTGGCCAACTTCCTGTATGAATGTGGTGTAATCCACAGTTTTTCCGTTACTGTCTCCAGGGCCAAAGCTCTGGAATACGGACATTAATACTACAGCTATCACTAGCCACAGGATTAAATTTTTTGCCATGTCACTCAAGGTGTAAGCCTCTCGATAACTAATTGTAATTAAAGGTAGATTACTACAGTTTAGAACGTGTAGCTAGATTGTTAAATGTTAGCCTTTGTAGCCAGTTGCAACAACGTATACCTCACGGGAACGTGCTCGCGATGAGTCAGGTTTACGTATCTTCACAACCTTGAACATGTCTCTGCATTCCTTGACGTACTGGTCGAAGCCTTCGCCTTGGAATACCTTAACTACAAAGCTACCATTTGGTGCTAGAACTTGTCGACACATATCGAGGGCAAGTTCAACCAAATACATTGCTCTTGGTTGATCTACAGACGAATTGCCTGCCATATTTGGAGCCATGTCAGACATTACTACGTCAACCATGTCCGGTTGGATTCTCTCAAGTAGTGCATCAAGCACAGATTCTTCTCGAAAGTCACCCTGCAAGAATGCCACACCAGCTATGGAATCCATAGGCAAAATGTCGCAGGCTATGACTTGCCCCTCATCCCCAACAATTTTTGCTGCGTATTGAGACCAGCCGCCTGGTGCAGAGCCCAAGTCCACTACTGTGTGACCCGGTTTTATCAGCTTATCTTTCTCTTGGATTTCATCAATCTTAAAGAAAGCGCGAGAGCGATAGCCCTTTTTTCTCGCTTCATTAGCGTAGATATCGTCAAAATGCTCCTTCAGCCAACGGCCAGAACTTGCAGATCGTTTTTGTTTACTCATTAAATTCCCAGAATTCAGTGTTTTTTCTATCCCTATTAGCTTTATTAAAGGCTAATAAATCACTTGGGTATAGTCTTGATACAGATATGAAGCTAAAATAGGATTTTTCAACCCTTTAAACTAAGAATTTGGCCGCGATATGAACCTAAGCACCAAACAAAAGCAGCACCTAAAAGGCCTAGCACACAACCTTAAGCCGGTTGTGCTAATGGGCGCAAATGGATTGACAGAGGCTGTTCTAGCGGAAATCGAAATCGCTCTCGACCATCATGAACTGATCAAGGTAAAAGTTGCTTCAGAAGATCGTGAGACTAAAAACCTAATCATCGAAGCTATCGTTCGTGAGACTGGCGCAGAAAAAGTACAGACTATTGGTAAGACCCTAGTTCTGTATCGTCAGACCGAAGATCGCAAGATTGAACTTCCTCGCAAATAATCGCGACGGTAAGAAGAGAAAAGGCTGCGTAATGCAGCCTTTTTGATATCTATTAGATATATTCGACTTGTTCGATTTCGAAGTCTTTTACACCACCCGGAGTAGTGATAGTCACTTCATCGCCTTCCATTTTACCGATCAGACCACGAGCAATTGGTGAGCTTACAGAGATACGACCAAGCTTAATTTCAGCCTCATCATCACCAACGATTTGGTATTTGAACTCTTCTTCAGTATCAACGTCGATAAGGGTTACGGTAGTACCGAAGATTACCTTGCCGGTGTTATCCATCTTAGTTACATCGATAACCTGAGCAACAGATAGCTTGTATTCGATATCACGAATTTGTGCTTCACAGATGCCTTGCTCTTCACGAGCTGCATGGTACTCTGCGTTCTCTTTTAGGTCACCCAGCTCACGCGCTTCTGCGATAGCCACAGAGATTTGTGGACGAAGCTTTAGCAAGCGATCGAGTTCTTCTTTTAGTTTCTGCTCGCCACGAACAGTCATAGGTACTTTTTGCATAATAACCTCTATGTCCAAGCTAAATTAGGACAACAAAAAACCTATCGAGCGGAGTGCTCAATAGGCGAATATTCAATTGGAATGCTTCAATTGTATCGAAAACAGTAAAAATTTTCACCTAAATTCATCTGTGCAACCAAGTTCAGTTTCGTGACATCAATCACATCTAAATCACTGATTAACTGCGTGTTTTTTAATCTAAACTATAAAAACTACTAAACAACTCACTATTCACTGATTTTTATAACAACAACTAACCTATTGAAATGGTTGAATATAGCCACCCACACAAACCTTTAGATCCAAAAAGTTCCATATCTTTACATCATTTTACTTCCGACCCCTTACTGATCTAGGTCAAAATCCTTCAACGGAACGATTCTGGTTACGCATTAAACGTTACGAATAACAATAACTTAGTAACGCGCCTGACTCACTGATTCGGATTCGGGAAATTTTAGGGCACAGTGAACACGCCCATTTATGGACAAAACTTTTAGGATTTGGAAATGAACAAGAAAATCATTGCGCTAGCAGTTGCTGCAGCGGCATTCGGTACTCAAGCATCTGCTGTTGAGCTTTACAACAACGACGGCACAACTTTCGCTGTAGGCGGTCACGTAACTGCTGCTATCCAGGGTTCTGAAGAAAATGACCCAACAGTAGAAGCTGTATCTCCTCGTATTAACTTCAACGCTACTCAAGACCTTGGCCACGGCTTCACTGCTGACGCTAAAGGTGAGTGGGCGATGAACATGCTAGAAGGTGGTGACAACACATTCACTACTCGTCTAGGTTACATCGGTGTTTCTCATGACACATTCGGTCGCGCAGTAGCTGGTACTCAGTGGTCTCCATACTACGACGTTGCTGGTGTAGCTGATATGCCAATCGCTTTCGCGAACGACTTTCTATACGACAACCATGGCAAACTAGGTACTGGCCGTGCAGACAAGATGGTTTCTTACCGCAATGGTGTTGACCTAGGTTCTGTAGGTCTTAACTTCGGTCTAGGTTGGCAGGGTGACAACTCTGAGTCATTCAACGCTCTTGATCCAAATGCTGACGCAGGTAACTACGGTGACCGTATTCAAGTAGCTGTTTCTGCTGACGTTGCTGGTTTCTCTGCAGGTTACGTTTACAACACAGGTGACGTTGACTTCTCTCCACTTACTGGCGTAACTGGTGGCACGAAAGACGCTAACTCTCACGCGTTCTCTGCTAAGTACGGTTCTTACGGTAACGGCCTATACATCGCTGGTGTATACGCAATGAACGAATACATGAACATTGCTGGCGGTGAAGCACTAGCTGAGACTTCTGCTTACGAATTCCTAGCAGCTTACGCTCTATCTAACAGCCTAAACCTTTCTGTTAACTACGAAGGTGTAGAAAACGACGCAGATAACCTAACTGTTCGCAGCGAAATGGCTATCCAAGCTGAGTACAACTTCACTAACAGCTTTGTTGGCTTCGCTGGTTACCAAATCGACCTAGGTGATGACTACTCAGACGACGATAACAAGTACTCTGTTGGTGTTCGTTACTACCTATAATGGTATAACCACCTAAGTTCTATCGAAAAACACCTGCCTTTTGGCGGGTGTTTTTGTTTATACTGGCAACATATCCCTTCGCTGTCAGGACCACTATGCGTCGCCTACTCTCCCTTACTCTCAGCTTAGCTCTCACACACTCAGCTTTGGCGTCCATCGCCACTTATGATCTTCTTCCTGAGGGCAGTTCATCGTCCATTTTAGTGCGAAATGGCACCTCAGAAATCGAGTCTCACAATGCAGAGCAACTCATGCCACCAGCTAGTACTCTTAAGGTAGTAACCGCATTGGCAGCCAAACTGCAGTGGCCAAACAATGAGTTTCGATTCAGTACCGAACTTCTCAAACAAGATCAGGATTACGTTGTTAGATTTAGTGGTGACCCAAGCCTTTTAAGAAAAAACCTTGAAGCACTGCTTCGCCCATTAAAAGGCAAAACCATTTCTGGTGACCTTATTTTAGATGACTCTATCTTTACCGGTTACACCCGAGGTGTGGGCTGGCCATGGGACGTACTCGGGGTCTGTTATGCTGCTCCGGTTAGTGCGGTGTCCTTGGAAGGCAACTGTGTTCAAGCCTCTATTTCCACAAACGAGAATGGCAGTAGTCGTATTTATGTGCCTTCGTTTCAACCAATTGAGGTCGTTGGCAACGTAAAGAGCCTCACAAAAGAAGAGCAGGAGCAAAGCTTCTGTGATTTAGAATTAACGACAGCTCCAAATAATACATACACCCTCTCAGGTTGCCTGCAAAAACGTAATAAACCTCTACCTCTGAAGTTCGCTCTACAGTCTCCACAGCTTTACGTAGAAAACGTCATAGAGCAGATATTTAAGTCTTGGAACACCAAACTTGAGGGCCAGATTCGCGTAGGTAAAACAGAGCGAAGAGCTAAGGTTATTGCCTCTCATCAATCGGCGCCAATCGATGAACTGCTTCAGACCATGCTTAGAGACTCAAATAACCTCTACGCGGACGCGATTACTAAGCGACTTGGTCACGAGATGTTTGATGTTTCAGGGAGCTTTGAGAGCGGTACAGCAGCACTCAAACTAATACTGAATGAGAAAGCCAATATCGACCTAAGCACGGCTGTTTTAGAAGATGGTTCAGGGCTATCACGCAACAACCGCATTCAGGCTTCAAGCATGATGCAGGTAATGGAATATATTCAGGCTCATGACAAAGAGCTAGGACTAATCGCCCTGCTACCGACCTCAGGTGAAAACGGCACTCTTAAGTATCGCCCTAGTATGCGTAAGGAGCCTATCAAGGGTAATATCCATGGTAAAAGCGGTTCACTGTTTGGCACGCATAACATGGTGGGATACGCATTGGATAGCGAAGGTAAAATACAAAAAACCTTCGTGCAGTTTGTCTCTAACTACCATCCGCCAAAGCGTGAAGGTATTGAGGCGCCCATCGTGAGCTTTGAGAAAGACTTCTATAACAAACTCATCCAGCAGACAAAAAAATAGCGGGTCTCAGACCCGCCACTCTTTTCTAGGCTATACCCAAGAAGTAGTTCACTACGCTGAAGTAGATCCACATACCTGAGATATCTACGATAGAGGCCAGCACTGGGCTTACCAAAACCGCAGGGTCGAGCTTAAACGCTCGCGCAATGATAGGCAGCACGCCACCTAGCGTGGTTGAGATAGTGATCTGGATAAACAGAGCCACCGCAACCGCGAGAGCTATAGTATTCAGGTTATAGCCACCTGTGCCAACCCCATCACTGAATAGCAAGATACGGCCCACTATCACTACAGCAATAACAAAGCCGATGCACAAAGCCACGCGACTTTCTTTCCAAAGGACAGATAGCCACTGTCTCTTTTTCAGCTCCCCAGTTGCCAAGGCTCGGATAACAAGCGTTGCCGACTGAGTACCCGTATTACCACCCGCTGCCGCAATTACCGGCATATAGATGGCAAGTAGAACCAGTTGGCTAAGAGTATCTTCATAGCTGGCGATGATAAGACCTGAAACAATCCCCATCAATGCAAGCCCGATAATCCAGCCGATACGCTGCTGTACATGCGCTAGAACGCTGGTTGATAAATAGCCCTTATGTGGCTCAGCCTCAGAGCGAATAAAACCAAGCTGATGAGCAAAGTGACGTGCACGCACATCTTCTCCACACAACTCTAGTTCGCTGATCATCTTCTGCACATAGGCTACTGAGCATTGGTTTAGCACACCAACAGCTTCCTCGATTGGCATTTTTTGAAGCAGAGCCAACTGCTGTTTTTCATCATATTGCAGAAATGCGCTAGTTGCTGCGCAGATCTCCTCACGTGAGAATGAGTTCACATCGTGAGCAATAGTAGTGTTCATTACCGTCATGGCGAATCTCCCGATTAGCTGTGCGAAAGCACGGTAACGACCATCGTAATAAAACGCATATACCCTTCTTACTTGAAGTTGCAGGGGTGTTGGCTGGCGCTCGCTCTCCCCATCACATAGTTAACCTATGCTCAGGGGCTTCACTCGCTTGCCGCCTACCTGAAACTCCAATTACTTTGGGTATAAAACCAAAGCTAAACGCCAGGTTCAGTTTTATTTACGGCTAGATATCAAGGAGAAAAATAGAAGAGAAAATAAGAAAAGGACTCCCTACCACTGTGGGCAGAGACGTTACGAATCACACCGACAGAGGTTATTTTTCTCCCTTGCTACTAGGAGGATGGTCGGTAGTGTTCATAGTTATCTCCAAAATCTGCTGGATTGGTCCAGCGGCGCGTAATATATCAAAAAGCCATTTGTGGATAAATACAAAATGAGCGCCAAAAGGCGCTCATTAAAACGGCGTTACATATTACAGTTTTACTTCAGTGTAATACGTGCAAACTTGCGCTTGCCTACTTGGAATACAAAAGTACCCGATTGTGGAACAAACTTGCTGTCTGCTACCTTCTCGCCATCAATTTTGGCTGCGCCTTGCTTAACCATGCGCATAGCTTCAGAAGACGAAGCACATAGCTCAGCTTCTTTTAGAAGATTGCTTACAGGGCGACCCACTTCGAATTCAAACTCAGGCATCTCATCTGGGATAGCACCCTTTTGGAAGCGGTTGATGAACTCTTGCTCTGCTGCATCAGCATCTGCTTCAGAGTGGAAACGAGCGATGATCTCTTTCGCCAGCAGGATCTTCACATCACGTGGGTTCTTACCTTCCGCAATATCGGTCTTAAACTGCTCAATCTCAGTTAGAGGACGGAAAGATAGACACTCGAAGTAGTTCCACATCAGGTCATCAGAGATAGACATGATCTTACCGAACATCTCTGTCGGTACGTCAGTCACACCTATGTAGTTGTTGGCTGACTTAGACATCTTCTTCTCACCGTCTAGGCCAACAAGAAGTGGCATAGTCAGTACAACCTGAGGCTTTTGACCATTGGCTTTTTGCAGTTCACGGCCCATAAGCAGGTTGAACTTCTGGTCAGTACCACCAAGCTCAACGTCAGTCTCCATTGCTACTGAATCGTAACCTTGTAGAAGTGGGTACATGAACTCGTGGATAGCGATAGGTTGCCCATTGTTATAACGCTTTTTAAAGTCGTCACGCTCTAGCATACGAGCAACCGTCTGGTTTGCTGCTAGACGAATCATGCCTTCAGCACCTAGCTCGCTCAGCCATTCAGAGTTGAACGCGATCTTGGTCTTTGCCGGATCTAGGATCTTGAAAACCTGCTCTTTATAGGTCTCGGCATTGCGCAGTACGTCTTCGCGAGTCAGCGGTGGACGCGTAGTGTTCTTACCTGTTGGGTCACCTACCATGCCGGTGAAGTCACCGATCAGGAAAGTTACGTCATGTCCAAGGTCTTGGAAGGTACGTAGCTTGTTTAGGATCACAGTGTGACCAAGATGAATATCTGGTGCTGTTGGATCGGCACCCAGTTTAATACGTAGAGGGCGATCCTCTTTCAGCTTGGCAATCAATTCTTCTTCTGGAATCAATTCATCTACGCCGCGTTTGATCTCAGCTAGCGCAGTTTCCAAATTCGCCATGTTATGCTCCCACAAAATCAGGAAAAAAATTATCCTGACAGTGTACTTGAATAGCGAACAGATTTGAAAGCCGTTAGACTAATCAAATACGAAAATTCACTATTTATACCCAGTTATCTAACGAATCGGGCTATGCTGACCATTTTTAAACGTTTACCCCTTTTGCACCGAGCGTTAATTTGCCTTTTTACTGCCATTATTTTGGTAGCCTTGTTCCTTCTTCCTGATCCTCGAGAGCTTAGAGATGAGAAGACCAACTACAAGGTAGGCAAGCTATACTCGCTGCCCATTGATGCTGATCTTTTGAAGAGCCAGCCTAGCCAGAATCAATCCCGTGTCGCTCGCTGGGCCAACTACAAGGTCCGCTCTGGTGAAAGCGCAGCTGTTCTATTTCAGCGTATCGGTCTCTCCCCTAGCCTGCTTCATCAATTGGTTACCAGCAACGATGACATCAACAAGCAGTTATCTCGACTGCGTCCAAACGATGAACTTCATTTTGGCTTCGATGCAGACGATCAACTAGTGCAGATAAAACGCAGATTGAGTGCCTACGAGACCTTTGTGGTAAAACGCGAACAATCAGGCTTCATCTCCAGTATTGAGAAGAAGCAGATAAACGTGCAGCTCAACTATGCAGAGGCAAATATCACTTCTAGCTTCTGGAACGCGGCTATCGATGCCAAGCTCACGCCAAATCAGATCATGAGTGTGGCTGGTATCTTTGGTTGGGATATCGACTTTGCTCTGGATATTCGTCCTAACGACAGCTTTAAGGTGTTGTATGAAGAGAATATTGTCGAGGGTGAACGAGTTGGCAGAGGGCGTATCTTAGCTGCACAATTTACCAACCAAGGCACCACCTTCAAGGCGATCCTTGATGAGAAGAGCGGTAACTACTACGACGAAAAAGGCCGAGCGATGAAAAAAGCCTTTTTGCGCTCTCCAGTGGATTTTCGCCGTGTAACCTCCAATTTCAATCCTAATCGTCGCCACCCAGTGACGGGCAAGATCACCGCACACCGAGGCACCGACTATGCCGCACCGGTTGGCACACCTATCTACTCAGCCGGTGATGGCATCGTGCTGAAATCTGGCTATAACCAGTTCAACGGTAACTATGTGTTTATCAAACACAGCAATATCTACATCACCAAGTATCTCCACCTGCAAAAGCGTAAGGTCAAAGGTGGTCAAAGGGTGAAGCAGGGCCAAACCATAGGCACGCTAGGCGGTACAGGCCGAGTTACGGGCCCTCACCTCCACTATGAATTCTTGGTAAATGGTGTTCATAAGAACCCGCGCACGGTAAAACTTCCAGAAGCTAAATCTCTGACTGGCAATAAGAAGAAAGAGTTTATGCAGGTAGCGGAAAAACGTCTTGGTGAACTTGAGCGATATCGAACCTTGCTCACGGCTACGGTCGATTGATATGAAAAAGCACAGCAATTGCTGTGCTTTTTTAGTTTAAGCCACTCCTTGTTGTGGCTCTTTATCCTCTAGCGACTTTGGGACGGTATCTTCTGCCTCCTGTTTCACCTTATCTCGGCCAAACATGAGTAGACACGGGGTAAGCACCAGAGTCAGCAAGGTCGCAAAGGCCAGGCCACCCGCAATTGCAGTTGCTAGCTGAGTCCACCACTGGGTACTCGGGGCTCCAATCTCTATCTTCTGGTTGATCAGGTCAACGTTGGTCTGTAGCACCATGGGCATTAGACCTAAGATGGTGGTGACGGTAGTAAGAAGTACAGGACGAAGACGCTGAACACCGGTTCGCAAAATGGCTTCCTCTTTTGGCAAACCACGCTTGCGGAGCTGATTATAGGTATCGATAAGTACGATATTGTTGTTTACCACAATACCCGCCAAGGCAATCACGCCAATGCCGGACATTATGATGCCAAACGGTCGTTGGAAAACTAACAGGCCTGCAAATACCCCTACGGTTGAGAAAAGCACTGCGCTTAGTATCAAGAACGCCTGATAGAAGCTGTTGAACTGGGTGATCAGGATCAGCGCCATCACGGCAAGAGCCGCCATAAATGCCGATTGCAGGAAGGCTGAAGAGTTTTGTTGCTCTTCGTTCTGACCTTTGATGCTGAACTCAACACCTGCTGGCAGGTTTAGTTCTTCTAAGGCTTTCTGAATAGCTGGAAGCTCGATGGCGAGGTTATATCCCTCAGCCATATCCGCCACCACATTAACAATGCGCTTTCCGTCTAAGCGATGAATAGTATCTTGCTTAGGTTCAGGTTTAACACGAGCAAAATTAGTGATTGGCACCAAACCTGAATGGGTCTTAACTCTTAGTTCATCGAAGCGCCCTATATCGCGCTTCTCGGTAGGGAAACGAACCAGTATGTCTACCTGATCATCGGTATCATCTGGCAGGTAATCCCCAACCGTTAAGCCATTAGTCACAAACTGCACCGTGTTGCCCACTAGCGTGGCATCTGCGCCAAATCTTGCTGCATCAGCTCGGTTTACATCTATAGTCCAATCAATACCCGGCTTACTAGAGTTATCGCTGATATTAGTGAGCGCTGGATTACCATCGGCCCACAAACGCACCTGCTTAGCCGCGGCATCAATCTGAGATGGGTCGCGCGCAGTCACCTCGATAACCAAGTCGTTCTCTACCGGAGGACCTGCGTCTGGGAATTTATACTCAATCTCCACTCCGGCAAATTTATCTGTGCGCTCTCGAAGCTCTTCAATAATGTCTTTAACCGGACGTCGATATTGCCAATCCACCGGAGTCACTTGGACCGTACCTATCTCCTCATCACCACCGGTTCGGGTATAGACACTCTCAAGCTCGGGATGCCCGACTATCTCGTTCTCTATCTGACGCATGATGCGATCTTTTTCTTGGATAGAGAGATCGCCGTAAGAGCGAGCCTTAACGTTGAAATACGGTGGATCTACCTCGGGGAAGAATTCTGCACCCAGCCCAGCCTTGTTGTAGGCAAAGCCAACCGCAAACGCCATTAGCACTGCACTCAACAACACTTTGAGCGGATGCTTTATAGCGATGGCTAAGGTGTGATAGTAGAGCCAAGTAATCCCTGTGGCTTTTTCGAAATTGCCCTCATGGATCTCCTGCATGCGGCGCTGAGTCTTGAGGTTCATATACTGGGGTTTACCCACCAGGCTGCCCAATACTGGAACGAAGATAAGCGCCATTACTAAGGATGCACTTAGGGTAGCAATCAGGGTAAGTGGTAGGTATTTCATAAACTCGCCCGTGGTATCGGGCCAGAACAACAAGGGAGCGAACGCAGCGAGCGTAGTCGCAGTAGAAGCGGTTATAGGCCAAGCCATACGCTTAGCCGCTTCTCTATAGGCCTGCTCTCTTGGCACACCTTCTTGCATCTTACGGTCGGCAAACTCGGTGACTACGATAGCACCATCCACCAGCATACCTACCGCCATGATCAGCGAAAACAGCACCACAATATTGACGGTTAAGCCAAATACAGACAGCACCAATAAACCAGTAAGGAATGAGCCAGGTATAGAAATCCCCACCAGTAGCGCGGTGCGCACACCTAATATGGCAATGATAACGATGACCACCAGAATAATCGCAGAAAGCACGTTGTTCTGCAGATCCGTGAGCATCATGTCCACATCTTTGGAGTCATCGTAGGTGTACTTAACCAATAGGTTATCCGGCCATTGGTCAGTCTGCATCGCACGTTCAATAACAGCCTTAACTAAGCCTACCGATTCTATGATGTTCTCACCGGCGCGCTTTTTAACGTCCAGGACCACTGCGCTCTCACCGTCGAGGCGAGCAAAGCTCTCTGGGTCTCTAAACGAGCGACGAATAGTCGCCACATCGGCAAAGGTGATGACCTCTTTTCCATCCACCTTGACCGGAAGCTCCATCACATCCTGCAAGGAGGCAAATACCGAAGGCACCTTAACCGAGAAGCGCCCATAGCCAGTATCGACAAAACCAGCGGCTACTACTCGGTTGCTAGCGGCAATCAGGTTATAGATATCACCTTGGTCTAAGCCGTAGCTCTCCATTAGAAGCGGATCAACAATAACCTCGACGATATCCTCTCGGTCACCAGCTATATCCACTTCCAAGATCTGCTTAAAAGCCTCGAGTCTATCCTGAAGCTGACGACCTATTTGCACTATGGTTCGCTCAGGTACGGTCCCATATAAAGCAACGGACAATACCGGCTGTTCGCTGGCTAACGTGACCTCATTAACCGTAGGGTCGTCAGCGTCTTGCGGCAGCTTAGATTTGGCAAGGTCGACCGCCTCACGCACATCCGTCATCGCTTTGTTGAGATCTGAACCTGCGACAAACTCCAGTGTCACTGAGCCGTGCCCCTCTGAGGCAGTCGCGGTCATCTTCTTCACCCCTTCGATAGAGCGAAGCTCCTGCTCAATTGGGCGAACCAACAAGCGCTCCGCATCCAAAGGTGAAATGCCTTGATGTCCTACCGAGACATAGATGATAGGGATAGTAATATCAGGACTAGATTCTTTGGGGATAGTTAAATAGGTGCCGACACCTGCGATGATCAGCATCACCAGCAGGGTCAAAATAGTGCGAGAGCGGGAAAGGGCTGCGTCTATCAGAGCATACATAGTATCGCTCCCTACTGACGCACAGCGATAACGCGGTCACCGTCGCGCACAAAGCCCTGCCCTGTGGTAACGATGTCTACCTTGTCACCCAAGCCGGAGAGCCATACCCCGTCTTGTTCAGCTTTTACTATCTGGATAGGCACAAACTTGATCACATCCTCTTGCTCAAGGGTCTTAACGCCCAAGTTACCTTCTTCATCTAGCGCAAGCATAGCCGGGGTGATCTTCACTGCCATCTTGGTTTCAAGTTCAAGCCCCACCTCAGCGCTCACACCCGAAGGAATCATCTGATCGGCATTGGCTATTTCTATTTCAATTGGGAAGGTATTAGTCGCAAGAGATGAGTTGCGGGATACGTATCTCAAGGTGCCCGAGATTTTTTCGCCGCCTAGCAAGGTAATGCTGGCAGACTGCCCTTTTTTCACCTGCTGAATATGGCGCTCACTCAGGTCAGCCTCGATAACCAGTTTCTCAAGGTCGATAAGGTGCGCTACCTCATCACCGCTGGCCACATAGTCACCCACCTCAACGATAAGTCTGTCTACCACACCCGCAAACGGAGCGCGAATCACGCTGTTTCGGATAGCCAGTTTTACATTCGCAACCGTTGCCTTAGCGTTAGCCAGTTCCGCCTCTGCAGTGGTAAAGGCAACCTCGTTCTGCAGGCCACGTTTTTTCAAGGTGGTTGCCGCTTCATACTCTTTTTGCTTTACGCGCAGTAGTGCGTTGGCACGAACCAACTGGATCTCAAGGTCACCCTTGTCGATAGTTGCGATCACCTGACCGCGCTTGACCATAGCGCCTTTGCGAACGCGCAAGCTCTCGATAGTACCTGCCAGCTCAGCACTCAGATGGACATCACGATTGGGCGCAGTGCGACCATATAGCTCTATCTTGCGAGCCACAGGTTCTGCGTCAAATGAAGAGACAATTACCCTAGCGAGAGGGACGTCTTTTTTAGAGGGAGAGGCTTGGGAAGATTCTTCTGCTCTTAGGGCACCGGCGCCAAGCCATGCCCCTAGAGCGAGAATCAGGATTAATGAGATGATCCACGGGCGCTGCGAAACCGCTCGCCCTAGCGTTGAGAATGCCATAAAAATCCTTTTCTAGTAGTTAGGCTACATCAGTGTATTTGTTAACTACTACGACTAATCAATTCAATCTGATTAGTATACAAAGTCTCACTTTGTAAGTCTGGGCAAGGGATCACACACTAAATGAAGCGCCACAGCCACAAGTGGTGGTCGCATTCGGGTTATCGATAAAGAAGCGCGCGCCTTCTAGGCCTTCCGTATAATCTACGGTACCGCCAATCAGATATTGTAGCGACATAGGGTCAACAACTAGGGTTACCTCGTCTTTTACAATGACTGCATCGCCGTCGTTTACTTTCTCATCGAAGGTAAAACCGTATTGGAAACCACTACAACCACCACCAGTGATGTAAACGCGCAGTTTCAACTCTGGGTTTTCTTCTTCTGTAATCAGAACCTTAACGCGTGCTGCTGCCGCGTCCGAGAAATTCAAAGGTACATCTAGTTCACTCACTGGAACTTCTCCTACAAACCATGTTGTCGCTAAAAGATCCGTTGATTATGTAATACCCGAGCAAAGTGTTCAAGTATTCTGAGAATTTGCACCTTGTCTCGCCTTGTAAGTTAAGTTGCGTGTACAATAGCGCCACTTTTCGAATGCAAGGATTCATAGAATGAGCAAATCAGAAGAACTGTATCAACAAGCTCAAACAGTTATCCCTGGCGGTGTGAACTCTCCAGTTCGTGCCTTTAATGGTGTGGGTGGCTCGCCACTCTTTATTGAGAAAGCAGACGGCTCTCGCATCTATGATGCCGATGGCAAAGCTTATATCGACTACGTTGGCTCTTGGGGTCCTATGATCCTTGGCCACAACAACGCCGCCATTCGTGACGCGGTAGTTGAAGCGGCACAGCGCGGTCTTAGCTTTGGCGCACCGACTGAGCTTGAAATCGAGATGGCAAAACTGGTATCTCGCATCGTTCCTTCTATGGAGCAAGTTCGCATGGTGAGCTCAGGTACTGAAGCAACCATGAGTGCCATCCGTCTAGCTCGTGGCTTCACTAGCCGTGACAAGATCATCAAGTTTGAAGGTTGCTACCACGGTCATGCTGACAGCCTACTGGTTAAAGCTGGCTCTGGCGCCCTAACCCTAGGCCAGCCGAGCTCTCCTGGCGTTCCTGCTGACTTTGCCAAGCACACCCTTACCGCAACCTTTAATGACATCGAGTCAGTAAAGTCTCTGTTTGAAGCAAACAAAGATGAGGTGGCATGTATCATAGTTGAGCCTGTTGCAGGCAACATGAACTGCATCCCACCAGTAAACGGCTTCCTGACACAACTTCGTGACGTATGTGACCAGTACGGCGCACTACTGATCTTTGATGAAGTAATGACGGGCTTCCGCGTAGCTGAAGGCTGTGCTCAGGCTTACTACGAAGTAAAACCAGACCTAACTACGCTAGGCAAGGTTATCGGTGGCGGTATGCCAGTAGGTGCCTTCGGTGGTCGTAAAGAGGTAATGCAATACATCGCGCCAACCGGCCCGGTTTATCAAGCGGGTACCCTTTCAGGTAACCCAATCGCTATGGCTGCCGGTTATGCATGCCTGACTGAGCTTACTAAAGAAGGCAACGAACAGCGCCTGTCTGAGGTAACCGCGAAGCTTGCGAATGGCTTCAAGGCAGCAGCAGATAAGCAAGGCGTGCCACTTCTTGTAAACCAAGTAGGCGGCATGTTCGGTTTCTTCTTTACTGATAGGAGCGAAGTGACCTGCTATCAAGACGTAGCTGAGTGTGACGTTGAGCGCTTTAAAACCTTCTTCCACCTAATGCTGGAAGAGGGCGTATATCTGGCTCCGTCTGCGTTTGAAGCAAGCTTTACCTCTCTTTCGCATAGTGATGAAGATATCAAGGCAACCATCGCGGCTGCTGAGCGCTGTTTCGCTAAGTTAAAGTAATTTAATCATAAAATAGCAAAGCACAGGGCCTTCACCCTGTGCTTTTTTTGTGCTTGGGTATATGATTTAGTCACTATATGAACTCTGGTTTCTAATGTGCAAGTGCCTGAAAAAAATAAGCTAAATTCAAGTCAGTGGTTACTTATCGTTGCCCTTATCGCTGCAGCATACGCCTGTTACACCCTGATCACCCCTTACATCAACTCCATAGTGATGGCCTTCATCATCTCACTATTGATGTTCCCTATTCATGAAAAGCTAGAGCAAAAGATGCCGAGTATGCCCAACACCTCGGCACTGCTCTCCTGCATCATCTTGACCTTTATCGTGGTTATCCCGCTGCTGTTGGTGTTTACGGCTATTGTCCAGCAAGGCTCCAGCTTTTCGCAAGATGTCTATCGCTGGGTAAGCGGAGGCGGCATCCAAGAGATGTTCTCTCAGCCATGGATAGTGAAAGGTTTAGACCTAGTTAATAAGTATCTACCGTTCGATACCCTAGAGCCATCAGAGATTGGACAAAAGATTGCAGAGCTTGCATCGACCTTTGGTAGTAACCTTGTGGCTATCAGCGCCACGGTTATCGGCAACGCCACCAATTTCTTGCTTAACTTTGGTTTGATGCTGTTCGTGCTGTTTTTCCTACTGCGCGATCACGACAAGATCATCGCAGGCATGCGCCACATCCTTCCTTTATCTCGCTCACAAGAAGACAGGTTGTTAAATGAAATAGAGCAAGTATCCAAGTCTGCGGTAATGGGCTCTTTCCTAACCGCTATCGCGCAAGGCTTTGCTGGCGGTATCGCCATGTGGCTTTCGGGTTTCCCTGGCCTATTCTGGGGTACCATGATGGGCTTTGCCTCTTTCATCCCTGTTATCGGTACCGCACTTATCTGGGTGCCTGCCTGTATCTATCTACTGTTCATTGGAGAAACTGGCTGGGCCATCTTCCTGTTGGTTTGGTCTGTGGCTATCGTGGGCTCTATCGATAACATCTTACGTCCGCTTCTTATGCAAGGTAGCGCAGGTATGAGCACACTAATGATCTTCTTTTCTCTTCTTGGCGGTTTGCATGTGTTCGGCTTAATTGGTTTAATCTACGGCCCGTTGATCTTCGCCATCACCTTGGTGCTGTTCAACATGTATGAAGAGGAGTTTAAAGACTTCCTCGACCAACAAGATCAAAGATAATCACGAGTTAGTTTTATGAGTGCCTACACTGCCCCAAGCCAAATTGCCGAGCGTCAACTTGAATACTTTTCAGGAAAGCGTGTGGTGGTTGCCGGTGAAGCGGAAGACCTATTTCCAAAACAACTGGCACAGGTTGCCGAGTCGGTAACCGTATTCACCACCCATTTTGGCTACCACCAGCAGATGCAAAGCCAAGGTATCTCGAGCCAATTCGGAGTTGAGTACGATAACGCTGACAATAGCGACATGGTTTTGTTGTACTGGCCAAAAGCGAAGAGCGAAGCTCAGTTTCTGCTAAATATGCTTCTTAATAAGCTTGGTAATGAGACTGAAATCGTGGTCATCGGAGAAAACCGTTCTGGAGTGAAAAGCATCGAGAAGATGTTTAAGCCGTTCGGTCCCATCAATAAATACGACTCGGCGAGACGCTGCTCCTTTTATTGGGGGATCTGTCAAGAAGCGCCGAGCGAGTTCGACCTCGAAAGCTACTTTAAGTCATACCCTGTAAGCCTTGGCGAACACAAGCTGGATGTCATCAGTATGCCTGGTGTATTCAGCCATGGTGAGTTTGATCTGGGAACTAAACTGCTTTTGGATAACCTGCCAAAACTGTCTGGTAAGGTTCTGGATTTTGGTTGTGGCGCAGGTATTATCGGCACTGCGATGAAGCTGGCGAACCCTGATATTCAGGTTGAGATGTGTGATATCAGCGCCTTCGCGCTTGAATCGAGCAAGCGCACCCTCAAGGCTAATGGTGTTGAAGGTAAGGTATTTGCCAGTGATGTCTATTCGCACACTAGCGATGACTACCGCTTTATCGTCAGCAACCCACCATTCCACTCAGGTCTAGATACCAGCTACAGCGCCACCGAAACCCTGCTAGAAAAAGCGCCAAACAAGCTAGTAAAGAGCGGTGAACTAGTTATCGTCGCGAATAGCTTTTTGAAGTATCCGCCTATCATTGAGAAGGCTTTCGGCAACAATACTGTGCTGGATAAAACCACCAAATTTGCCATTTACCACGCAAGCAAGTAACCCACTGTGTCCTAATAACTCAGTGCGCCTTCGCCTAAGATGGCGCACACTATCCAAATCTGAGCGAGTACGGAAAAACTTATTTTTCGTCGTTAAAAATGTGTGAGGCAACACGCTTTTCCAACGACTCACTTTGTCAAAGCCTTTAGCAAGGGTACATTTCAAGACATCTTGGGTTATATGTGTCTTGCTTTTCATGTCTCAAAATTCCACTGCGCCAAAATTTAAACGTATCAAAAGTAACCTGATGGCCATCTTCTTGGTGATCAGCCTTACCCCTATGTTGGTGGTTGGATACTTCTTCCTTCGCTCCCACAGCTTAGATCTCACAGAGCAGAGCACGCAGTATCTAATCGCTGCGCGAAATGGAGCGAGTCAGAAGGTATCCACCTACTTCAATAACCTTGATGCGGAAGTGGTAGGCTTTGTTCATTCTGAGCTTGCTTACTCCAGTGGTGGCCGCTTCTACGGGTTGATCGATGCCTTTCGTCGCCTCGGAGAGAATGTAGAGGAATCTCGTGAGATAGGACAAAAGCGCTATATTCCAGGCTCGGGAGATGTGATTAGTCAGCCGACAACTCGAGAATCGGCGAACTATGTGGGGGTTGAGCGCTACCGCCTGATCCATGCTCGCTACCAGAACACCTTCCTAGACCTTCTAAAGCGTTCGGACTTTGATGACATCCTACTGGTGGATCTAGATGGCAACGTTGCCTATTCAGCCCTTAAGAACGACTATTATGCCACCAACCTAGACTCAGGGCGCTATCACAACAGCGAACTGGGAAAGCTGTTTGAGTCGTTAAAGAGCACTATGTCGAACAAGCAGAAAGACCTGTTGGACTATAACGACTTGGTATTGATGAGTGACTTTAGCCAGAACACAGGCAAAGACATTGATCAGAAGGTAGTGTGGTTTGCCGCGCCTATTATCCAGCAAGGCTACCTGCACAGCTACGCCTTTGCCCGCCTTCCAATAGAACGACTAAGCAATCTTATCGACAGCGATCCAACTGACAATGTCAGCATCATGCTATTGGATCAGCATCAAAACCTGCTTGCTGGTAGTCCAGATCAGTTAGAAGAGGTCATCGCACTCACTCAAACTGAGCCTCAGGCAGATCTTACTCAGTACGTGGATAACGACAATGAAACGATCATGGCTTCATTCGCACCTGTCTCAGTGCACGGTATGCAGTGGTCGGTATTCTCTCAATCACCTGAAGACCTCGCCTTCGCGCGCGTTTCCAACCTACAGATGCTGTTTGTGGGTATCGTAGTGGTGGCACTGGTGTTGGTGTTTATCACCTCGGCCTATCTATCGAACCTGATCACCCGTCCACTGCTTAAATTAACCTGGGCAGCTGAACGCATCTCAGCCGGTCACCTAGAAGAGAAAGTAGAGGGAGCTGAGCGCGAGGACGAGATTGGTCGACTGGCTGTCAGCTTTGAGCGTATGCAGCGCTCGGTCCGTGAGAAAATCGAACTAATTGAAAAACAAAAGCAAGAGTTAGAGTACAACCTTCAGACCATTGCCGAACAAAACCAAGAACTGCAACTGGCAGATAAACTAAAAGATGAATTCCTAGCCACCACCTCACACGAACTTCGGACCCCACTGCACGGTATGATAGGCGTGGCTCAAACGCTTCTCTCTGGTGCACATGGAGATATCCCGAGTGCGCAGAGATTCCAGTTAGAGATCATCATCAACAGTGGTAACCGGCTTTCTAATCTAGTGGATGATCTGCTGGACTATCACAAGATGCGCTATGGGGATCTCAAGCTGGATCAACACGCAGTATCGGTCGCTTCATCGGCACAACTGGTGGTCGAACTCTCTAACCACCTTATCGAAGATAAACCTGTGCGCCTTCTAAACCATATCGACCCTCGCCTACCTATGGTGAGCGCTGACCCGCAACGCTTAGAGCAGGTGCTGTATAACCTTGTCGGGAACGCCATCAAGTTCACTAACGAAGGTAAAGTGGTGCTAAATGCTACCGAGCAAGACGACAGCTTAGTAATAGAGGTCATCGATACTGGTCGCGGCATTCCAGAACAAGACCTTGAAACCATCTTTGAACCCCTGATGCAGAGTCAATCTGCGCGCTATCAACACGGCACAGGTCTTGGGCTTTCCATCAGCAAGCGTCTTATTGAACTCATGGATGGTGAACTTAGCGTTAGCAGTCAGCCTCTGCTGGGCACTACCTTCAGGCTAACTCTGCCCCTAGCGACAGAAGAGCAGCTCAACCAGCAGGTAGAGGGTACCCACTTTAAAGCCGAAACCACCGAGCAAATAAAGCTATCAGAAGAGCCAAGCGCTCTGCCAGAGAACCCAGATGGTGAACTGATCCTGATTGCCGATGATGAGCCGGTAAACCTGAAAATCCTAGAGAGTTTCCTTCGAATCGAGGGCTATCGGGTTGAATGTGCTAGCGACGGACAGCAAGCCCTAGATAAAGTGGCAGAGCAAAAACCGGCTGTGCTTCTATTGGATATTATGATGCCAGAGCTCAGCGGTTATGAGGTGTGTGAAAAGCTCCGCACTAAGTACTCTCGACATGAACTTCCAATCATTATGCTCACCGCCCTTAACCAGACCGAGGATAAGATCAAAGGTTTCGAGTGTGGTGCCAACGACTATCTAGTGAAGCCGTTTAATAAGCAGGAGCTATCAGCGCGTATCGGTGTACACATCGATGCCAGTGTTTCTGAAGAGAGGAAACAGCAGAACCTAGTCCTCACCCAAGAGTTGTCACAACTAGAACAGACCGAGGCGATCCTTCTAGATACTCAAACCAGACTGCTTGAGCAGCTGGAGAATACCCCTGAGGCAATTGTCTGTGTCAACGATAAGCATAAGATCAGCTATGCCAACCAAACTGCTACTCAGCTGTTTAAACGCTCTATAGAGCAGCTCAAGCGCTCTAGCATAGAAGAGTTTATTGGACCGAAATATCTCAGCTTCGATCAGCCACACCGCAGTATCGATATCGATATCTTTGTGGATGAAGAGAAGCAGAGCGTGCCGAGTGATATCTTCACTTTGCCTTTAGAGACTGGTATGCGTGGCATGTTTATCTTTAACAATGACCCACACAAGGTTAATCAGCGCGTCGCAGATCTAGAGGTTGCTCTAGATGCTATGTCGCATTACGCCTTTGCCGGTGACAAGTCACAGCTCGACTTGATACGCGAGCTTGGCGGCGACTTCTCTAAGCTGGTAGAAAAGGTTGAGGGAGAGAAGAACGGTAAACAGCAAACCCTAAGGCAGCTGCTGGTTGAATGTATGACCTTAGCCATAGAGTATTGGGAAAGCCACGAAGGGCAGACCAAGTTTACCTTTGCTGAGCAGAGTGGTTTATGGCGCGTCTACCTCGACAGAAGCACCTTACAGACCCGCACCCTAGACAAGTACCTAAGGGTTGAAACCCTGCCTAAAACGCCGCGCTGGCGCACCGTACTTAACTCGTTGGATTTCATCCTAACCCACTCAGACAGAGACGATGCACAGCGTGCACAGTTGCTTTCACTGCGTGACCAACTCCAATACCAGGTCACGCAGAATTAAGTCTCATCCAACCGCATAAAGCCCCCTTATCGGGGCTTTTTTATTGCCACAAATAAACCTCAATAATCAGTGCTAAATAACAACTAAAAACTCGGAAATAAGCTCGTTACAACAGGGTCAAAAGACGATTTTATCCATTATTGAGAGTGTTATCACAACATTACAAGCAAGTTAATTTTAACTCGCAAACTAAGTCCTGAAAATTGCTAACATCGAGATCTCACAAGATTAAAAACAGATATAAAAGCCATACATTTAACAGCCCAATAGGTAAGTAAGCACCAACAAACAACTCAATATCTAAGTTAATAGCACTCATAGCATGAGGTGAATATTGCATCACAATCACGAAATTTTTAACGATTTTAACGGGGTTTGAGGGTGTTTTGACGGTTTTAACAACTAGGCAAATTGACGATTTTTACAGGAAAGACAATTCTACAAGCAACCAAAGGGTTTGAGCCCCACTGTCCCCCAAGACGAAAGCAGTGATACCGGCGGAAAGAATCAGTCAGGCTCAAATGGATTGGTGGCAATACAAAAACAATTAAGCAAACTGAAACAAAGGACATACCATGCTTGCTCAAATAAAAAAAACTGCCATTGCAGCTGCGATTATCGCAACCACGGCAACTGCAGTTTCGGCGCCAGCGTTAGCTCGCTCAGAACTGACTATCGTCCCAGAGTTCTACCCAACTATGGTTCGCAACTTCAACCCTTACCTTGCGACTAACCTGCGTACCACCACCGACTTCATCTACGAGCCTCTTGTTATCTTCAATGAAATGCACGGTAACAAGCCTGTAATGCGTCTAGCTGAAAACTTTACTATGTCAGACGACCTTAAGAGCGTCACCTTCGATATCCGCAAGGGCGTGAAATGGTCTGATGGTGAAGCCTTCACCGCTGATGACGTTATATTCTCTTTCAACCTAGTTAAGAGCAAAACCGAGCTAGACCAAACGGGTATCAACAAGTGGGTTGCTAAAGTTGAGAAGCTAAACGACTACCAAGTACGCTTCATCCTAACCGAAGGCAACTCTAACGTACCTTACGAGATTTCAAAGGTACCAGTCGTTCCTGAGCATGTATGGTCTAAGGTTGATAACCCAACTTCGTTCACTAACGAAAATCCAGTAGGTACAGGCCCATTCACTGAGATCGATACCTTTACTCCTCAGCTTTACGTTCAGTGTCAAAACCCGAACTACTGGGATGCAGATAACCTAGAGGTGGACTGCCTTCGCGTTCCTCAGATCGCAAACAACGACCAGCTTCTAAGCAAGATCGTAAACTCAGAGCTTGATTGGACTTCATCTTTCATCCCTGACATCGACCGCACCTATAAGTCAGTGAATCCTCACCACGGCTACTGGAACCCACCAGCAGGTACTCAGGCTCTGATGGTTAACTTCAAAAACCCAGATCCTGCGAAGAAAGAAGCACTTACTAACGTAGACTTCCGCCGCGCTATGAGTATGTCTATCGACCGTGAAACCATCATCGATATCGCGTTCTACGGCGCAGGTACAGTAAATGATTTCGGTTCTGGTCTAGGCTACGCATTCGAAGCTTGGTCTGACGAAGGCGTGCACAACAAGTACAAGCAATACAACTCGTATGATCCAGAGGGTGCTCAAGCACTTCTTGAAAAAGCGGGTTTCAAAGACACTAACGGCGACGGCTTTGTAGAGACTCCATCGGGTAAGAAGTTTGAGCTTCTGATCCAATCTCCAAACGGCTGGACTGACTTCAATAACACAGTTCAACTAGCGGTTGAGCAGTTAAACGAAGTAGGCATCAAGGCGCGTGCTCGTACTCCTGAGTTTGCGGTATACAACCAAGCGATGCTTGAGGGTACCTATGATGTGGCTTACACCAACTACTTCCACGGTGCGGATCCACACCTATACTGGAACAGCGCTTACAACTCAGCTCTACAAGACGGTAGTGGTATGCCTCGTTTTGCGATGCACTACTACAAAAACAACGAGCTAGATAAGCTACTAAACAGCTTCTACAAAACAGCAAGCAAGACAGAGCAGATGGAAATCGCTCACAACATCCAACGCATTATCGCAACGGATCAGGTGACCATCCCAGTAATGTCTGGTGCAAGCAACTACCAATACAACACCACTCGCTTCACAGGTTGGTGGAACGAAGATAACCCTCAAGGCCGTCCAAACATCTGGGCAGGTATCCCTGAGCGTCTTCTACACGTATTGGACCTAAAACCAGTCGAGTAATCGATATACGAGCGGCGCGTTCCGTGCCGCTCTTCTTCCCCTTAAATGAAACTTAGGTGCGTAAGCACCCTGGGAGCACTCGCTTCCAATTTAGAGTATCTGTATCCGTATTAGGTGTAGGCATGGGATATTTTCTTAGACGATTATCGTTTTATTTTATGGCGCTCTTGGTAGCTGCCACTATCAACTTCATCATTCCGCGTGCGATGCCAGGCGATCCCGTAACCATGATGTTCGCTAACGCAACAGCTCAGGTTACTCCAGAACGAATCGAAGCAATGAAACAGCTACTTGGATTTGTGGATGGCCCTATGTGGATGCAATATCTCACTTACATCAAGAGTATTCTTAGCTGGGAGCTAGGAACCTCTATCAAATTCTATCCGCTTAGCGTAAACGACCTATTAGGCAGTGCATTTGGCTGGTCTCTATTCCTAGCTGGAACCGCGGTTATCCTATCTTTCTCAATAGGCTCTATCCTAGGCATCTTTGCCGCATGGAAACGCGGCAGCAAGTACGACACCTTTGTCACCCCGGGTATGCTGATCATTCAAGCGGTACCTCAGGTGGTTATCGCTATGCTGGCGATGTTTATCTTCGCTATCGGTCTTAAGTGGTTCCCAACGGGCTACGCCTATACCGCAGGTACTTCACCTGACTGGACCTCATGGGCCTTTATTAAAGACGTGGCTTATCACGCAGTACTACCTCTGTTTTGTGCCTCTATCGTTCAGATCGGTGGCTTCCTCGTAAACATGCGTAACAACATGATCAACCTGCTGGCTGAAGACTACATCACCATGGCGAAAGGCAAGGGCCTTAGCGAGAACCGAGTGGTATTCAACTATGCGGCACGTAACGCACTGCTACCAAGTGTGACTGCCCTTTCTATGTCACTGGGTATGGCTATCGGTGGCCAGCTTATTATCGAAATCATCTTCAACTACCCAGGTCTTGGCACTGTACTGTTCAACGCAATCACAGCGCGTGACTATCAGGTACTGCAAGGTCAACTGCTAATCATGACCCTATTTATGCTGTTCTTTAACCTTTTGGCGGACATGCTTTATGTACTGCTTGACCCTCGCCTACGCAAGGGAGGCAAATAATCATGAAAGGTATCTTTAAACTGATTCGAGGTAACACGGTAGCCATGATTGGCGTGTCTATCCTCAGTGTTTTCCTCTTTATTGCCATCGCTGCGCCTTTGATCACTGGCCATGCTCCAGACAAGCGCACCGGTAAACCACATGAATACCCTGCAGCTGTGGTGAAAGCGGCTCAGGCCAACCCTGATGGTTGGGTAGCGCAAAATTTAGCGACTGATGCTCGTACTATGCGCATGTCTAAAGATGCAGAGCACGTACTCGGCACAACACGTATGGGACGTGATGTTTGGGCACAAGTAGCTTACGGCGCGCGCGTTTCCCTAGCAGTTGGTTTCGGCGCTGGTCTTACCGTGTGTTTCCTAGCGACGGTTATCGGCGTCTCTGCAGGCTACTTTGGAGGCAAGGTGGATGAGTTCCTGACCGCAGCAATGAACATCATGTTGGTTATTCCTCAGTATCCGCTGCTGTTTGTTGTGGCTGCCTTTATCGGTGAAGCAGGACCGCTGACCATAGCCCTAATAATCGGTATGACCTCCTGGGCCTGGGGCGCGAGGGTTGTACGAGCGCAGACCCTAGCCCTTCGAGAGAAAGAATTCGTTAAAGCCGCTGAGGTTCTAGGTGAGTCATCGTTTCGCATCATCTTTGTAGAGATACTGCCGAACCTTATCTCTATCGTTGGCGCGAGCTTCATCGGCTCTGTGATGTACGCCATCATGATGGAAGCAACCATCTCTTTCTTAGGCATGGGTGACCCGAACACCATCAGCTGGGGCATCATGCTGTACAACGTACAAACCTCTTCTTCTATGTTGATTGGCGCTTGGTGGGAACTGCTAGCTCCATGTTTGGCTCTGACCTTACTGGTAACGGGTCTAGCTCTGCTTAACTTTGCTGTAGACGAGATTGCTAACCCTCAGCTTCGCTCTCATAAGGGTATGCGTCGCTGGAAGAAGCTAGCCAAACAAGACCAAAAGGAGCGCAAAGACACTATAGAAAAAGCGCCTACCCACCCTATTATGCGCGGAGAATAGAACATGACTGAACCACTACTATCTGTCCGCGACCTTTGTGTGGACTACATTACCGATGCAGGTGACGTGCGTGCCTGCAACAACGTCAGCTTTGATATTGCACCAGGCGAGGTCTTCGGCCTTGCCGGTGAGTCAGGTTGCGGAAAATCTACCGTCGCCTTCTCACTGATGCGCCTGCATAAGCCACCCGCGTTTATTACTGGCGGCGAGGTGCTATTTAACGGTGAGAATATCTTAAAGTACAGCGATGACCGTATGCAGGGTTTCCGCTGGAGCCAGATGTCTATGGTATTCCAGAGTGCGATGAACGCCCTAAACCCCGTGCTTACCATGGAAGAGCAGTTCTGTGATGTGATCATGCGTCATACCAACATGACTCGTACTCAAGCTAAGGTACGCGCTGAAGGCCTACTAGAGATCGTAGATATACACCCGAGCCGCCTGAGCGACTACCCACACCAGTTTTCTGGTGGTATGCGTCAGCGTCTGGTTATTGCCATCGCTCTCGCGCTTAATCCAAAGATGATCATCATGGATGAGCCAACCACAGCGCTTGATGTGGTTGTTCAACGAGAGATCCTACAAAAGATCTATGCGCTTAAAGAAGAGTTTGGTTTTTCTATCCTGTTTATCACCCATGACCTGTCGCTGATGGTGGAGTTTTCCGACCGCATCGGCATCATGTATTCGGGTGAGCTTATTGAGGTTGCTCCGGCCAAACAGATCCTAGAAAACCCGTATCACCCTTACACTAAGGGGCTGGGCAGTTCATTCCCTCCTCTAATAGGCCCAAAGACCAAGCTGACCGGTATTCCGGGTAACCCGCTTAACCTTCTTGAAGTGCCGCAAGGCTGTCGTTTCCAAGCGCGCTGTGACCGTGTACATGAGGCGTGTCGCACGACCTCGACCCAGCTAAGACAGATTGAGCACAGAAGATTTTCCAACTGCCATCTATATGGCGAGCCAATCATTCAAACAGCAGTGAGCTAAAGGAGAAGTAACATGAGTAAACCTACAGGCGAGCTGTTGATCGAAGGCAAAAACCTAATCAAAGATTTTCCGGTTAGCAGCACAGCGCTAAAGAACCCTATGATGCGCGCCATTAATGACGTGTCATTCAAGATGTATAAGAGTCGTGGTCTTTCTGTGGTGGGCGAATCTGGCTCAGGTAAATCTACCACAGCTAAGATGATCGCTAAGATGTATGCACCCACTGGTGGCAGCATCGAATACCGTGGCCGTGATATCCAGACCATCAACAAGAAAGCCGACTTAATGCACTACCGTGAAGGCGTGCAGATGGTATGGCAAGACCCGTTTGGGTCACTAAACCCAACCCACAACATCTTTCACCATATCGCTCGACCATTGATCATCCATAAGAAGGTCAAGCCGGGTAACAAGAAAGAACTTCAAGAGCGTGTATATGACTTGCTTGAGCAAGTAGGCTTAATCCCACCAAAAGAGACCGCTGAGAAATTCCCTCATCAGCTCTCTGGTGGTCAGCGTCAAAGGGTAAACCTAGCGCGAAATATCGCTGTGGGTGCCGAGGTAGTGCTTGCCGATGAGCCGACATCAATGCTGGATGTGTCCATCCGTGCCGGCGTTCTTAACCTAATGGAAGAGATGAAGTTCGAGAAGCAGATGTCGCTTCTATACATCACCCATGATATCGCTACAGCGCGCTATATCGCCGAAGACATTGCTGTTATGTACGTAGGACACATGGTGGAATGGGGAGATACCGATGAGGTTATCGCGAACCCTCAGCACCCTTATACTCAGCTGTTGATCTCTGCGGTGCCCGATCCATCTAAGTCTATCCATGAAAAACTCAAGGGTAACAAGGGCGAGATCCCATTGTGGACACCAGAATCAGCAGGTTGTCCGTTTGCTGGTCGCTGCCAGCACGCAACCGATAGATGTAAAGAACAGCTCCCAGGAGTGACTCAGCTGTCCGAAAACCACTTTGTTCGTTGCTATCTGCACGAGCAATAACCACCAATTTCACTCCTAGTTTTGCCCCTCCAGTTTGAGGGGCACTTTTTATATGAGACACGTATGAAGATCCTGATTAATCATCTAGGTTTTTCCACAAACAGCCCAAAACATGGTGTTGTCATCAGTGATCAGCCACTTATCTCTAAATGTGTGCAGCTGATCAGAACAAGTGATCACAGCATCGCCCTGCAGGTGCCACTAGATGAAGCACAACTGGTGGATAATTGGCAGGTAGGTTATTGCCATAGTTTTGATTTTTCGAGCCTTAATGATGCTAGTGAATACTACGTCAAACTAGATTCGACGCACTCGCACACCTTTAGCCTAGAGCCACAACTGCTATTCAAGCGCACCTTCTCTGATCTGCTTCACTACTTTAAATCTCAGCGCTGCAGTGGCATCTATGAAGAGAGCGATAAAAACGCCAAGGTCTATGGCAGTGATGAAACCCGAGATGTAAGCGGTGGTTGGTATGATGCTTCGGGGGATGTGAGTAAATATCTGAGCCACCTATCCTACGCTAACTACCTGAATCCGCAGCAGATACCCTTGGTCGTCTGGAGCCTAGTCCAGAGCCTAGAAGCCATAGAGCATACTGAATTTGAACAAGCCTTTACTCGCTTAAGACTTATCGAAGAAGCAAAGTTCGGTGCTGACTTCTTGATTCGCATGCAGCACGAGTCTGGCTTTTTCTATATGACCCTGTTCGATAAGTGGAGCAAGGACACAGAGCAGAGAGAACTGTGCGCCTATCAAACCCAAGATGGACACAAGGGAGCGGATTATCAGGCAGGATTTCGCCAAGGTGGTGGTATGGCTATCGCAGCCCTTGCCGCTACTTATCGCATTAGCCAACAGCCCAATTATCTTAAGAGCGCAGAACTGGGCTATCACCATCTCAAGGAGTACAACCTTAAGTACTTGGATAACGGCGAAGCGAATATCATAGATGAATACTGCGCCCTGCTTGCCTGTATCGAGCTCTTCAAAGCCAGCGACAAACAAGAATACCTAGCGGAAGCACGAGGTTGGGCAAATGCTCTAATGGCTCGTCAGCAAAGCGATGCCAAACAGCAAAATTTCTGGAGCGCCTCTCCCGAGCGCCCTTATTATCACGCCTCAGATGCTGGTCTACCTGTAATTGCCTTGTGCCATTACCTAGCCATAGAAACCGATGAACTGCTCAAGCAAGAGTGCCAACAAACAATACAAAGCGCTATTACCTTTGAGCTTGAGATTAGCCAAGAGGTTGCCAATCCCTTTGGCTATCCACGCCAATACGTGAAGGACGTGGGTGGAGAAAAGCGCTCCTCTTTCTTTATTTCGCAGGATAACGAGAGTGGCTATTGGTGGCAGGGTGAGAATGCACGCCTAGGCTCTCTCGCCTGTATGGGACTTGTTGCCAAGCCCCTGCTTGATAGCAGTTCACAATCCAAGATCTCTGCCTATAGCAACAAGTGTCTTAACTGGATCTTAGGTGCTAATCCATATGATATCTGCATGCTCGATGGTCATGGTCGCAACAACCCAGACTATCTACCTGAGCTTGGCTTTTTTAATGCCAAGGGCGGGATCTGCAATGGCATAACCGCTGGCTTTGATGACCCAAATGGCATCGCTTTTAAGCCCGAAGCTCAAGCGGATAATATGGCGCAGAACTGGCGCTGGGGCGAGCAATGGATACCTCATGCAGCCTGGTTCATGCTAGCAGTCTCGCTGACAGCCAAGGAGGAATCTCTATGAGCTACTTGGTTGGAATCGATGGCGGCGGTACCTCTTGCCGCGCAAGAGTAGTAGACCTTGACGGTAAGTTGACTGCTGAGGGCAAAAGCGGCAGTGCCAATATCTTACTCGGGGCAGAATCTGCACTGGATGCCATCATAGGTGCACTCCTAGATGCAGGCATTGAAGAATCACAGTTTGAGTCACTGCATATAGGCGCGGCACTGGCAGGAGCGGAGCAAAAGTCGGCGTGGGATGCCTTTATGAGCCAGCCCCATCCATTTGCTTCGATAACCCTAAATACCGACGCCTATGGCGCTTGCCTTGGTGCTCATCAAGGACAAGATGGCGCAATCATGATTGCTGGTACGGGCAGTTGTGGCATCTTGCTAAATCAAGGTCAGCAGCACGTTGTTGGTGGTCGAGAGTTTCCTATTTCAGACCAAGGTAGCGGCGCTGTGATGGGGCTGAGGCTTATTCAGCAAACCTTGTTGGCCCATGACGAGATTCGTCCGCATACGCCATTGAGCCTGCATGTGCTCGAGCACTTTAATCAAGATATCGATGCTATCGTCGATTGGTCTAAATCAGCTCTTCCTAGAGACTACGGTCAGTTTTCCCCGCAGATTTTCTCCTTAGCCAAAGAGTGCGACCCGCTGGCTATCGAGCTTCTCACCCAAACCGCTCAAGACATAGAGGTGTTTCTATGGGCACTACATAAGCGGGGAGCGAGGCAAATCTGCCTGATGGGAGGCATTGCCGAGCGCATCCAAGCTTGGCTAACACCCGCAATACAAGAATTTATCGTCCCTGCCAAAGGCGACGCTATGGATGGCGCGCTGATGTTGGCAAATAACCCTAAACACAACCTGTATTCACGAGGCTAACATGACTCACCTATCACTATCCCAAGACGTGGTGCAGACCAATTCGCACACAGCCCAGTTCACCATTACTCTGCACAACAATAGCTCAAAAACACTGAGTAATTGGGATCTTATTTTTTCGATTACTCGTTTCCTCAAATCCGATAGCATCAGCATAGGTAGCCTATCTCAACTCGGCAGCCTTTGCTCTGTAACTGAGCTTCCTGAGCTTGCTATCGATGAGTCCATATCCTTTACCCTAGAGATGGAAACCCCGCCCCTCAGGCTGCAATGCGACACTATCTTGGAGGCCTATGTAGACATCAATGGCGAACGACTCGACATAGAGATAACGCCCGCAAACATCGGTAACGCCTACAATGAGCCAACCAAGGTGCCAGAGGTTGACACAAGTGCCATTGCTCTTATTCCTAGACCCAACGAGCTGACGCTTCTAGAGGGTGAGATCAAACTGGGGAATATCTGTCGCTACAGCATTCAATCCGAAGTCGCAGAGCCATCCGTTGCTTGGCTAAAACAAGCTGCTTCTCATATTCAGTTCGAGCAGTCAGAAAATGATGCCGAGCTCGTTTTTGCACTCTTAGATAACCTCGATGTTGGCGCTTATCAGCTTGAGGTTACCCATGATCAAATTACTCTAAGCGCTTGCGATAGTGAGGGCTTTAGAAACGCAACAGCTAGTCTAGTGCAGTTGTTGGGCTCAAGTAATACCCTCTGGTGCCTACGAATCAGCGATGCCCCTCAATACAGTTATCGAGGCATGATGCTCGACTGTTGTCGTCACTTCCACTCAATAGAAACGGTAAAGGCTGTTATTGACCAGCTCGCTCGCTATAAATACAACCACTTCCATTGGCATCTGACCGACGATGAAGGCTGGCGAGTCGAGATTAAAGCCTTTCCAGAGCTAACCGATATCGGCGCGTGGCGCGGGCCTAAAGAAGCGCTTTGTTCTCAGTTCAAACAAATAGGCAAAAAATATGGCGGCTTCTACACCCAGCAACAAATAAAAGAGATAGTCGAGTATGCCGGCGTTCGTGGTATCACTGTCATCCCTGAGATAGATATCCCTGGACATTGCCGTGCGGCTATTAAATCACTGCCACATCTGCTAGTGGACGCGGAAGATAAGTCAGAGTATCGCAGTGTTCAGCACTATACCGACAATGTGCTCTCGCCTGCTCTGCAAGGCACCTACGAGTTCCTTGATACGGTTATGGAAGAGGTAGCCGAGTTGTTCCCAGCTCCTATGGTGCATATTGGGGCGGATGAAGTGCCTGAGGGCGTTTGGTCCCAAAGCGACCTGTGTAAAGCGCAGATGCAAGAGCTTGGCCTTAATTCAGCCAAAGAACTGCAAGGGCATATGCTTCGTCATGTTGAGAAGAAGCTCGCTCAGTTAGGCAAGCGAATGCTCGGTTGGGAAGAGGCGCAGTATGGTGACAAGGTCAGCACAGACACCATTATCTACTCGTGGCAAAGTGAGCAGGCCGCTATCGAATGTGCTGGAAAAGGCTTCGATGTGGTGCTTCAGCCAGGTCAGTTTACCTACCTAGATATGGCCCAAGACTTTGAACAAAATGAGTCTGGTTTCTACTGGGCAAACGTGATTCCACTAGAGCGCGCTTACCATTATCAGCCTCTGAAAGAGATAGCCTCTGATGACCCAATCCGAGACAAGGTGCTAGGGATACAAGCTGCTCTTTGGTGTGAACTGGTAGATACTCCAGAACGTCTGGAATATATGGTTCATCCTAGGCTGCAAGCCATCGCCGAAGTCACTTGGACTCAGCCTCAAAACAGAGACTGGCATGACTTCTTGGCTCGATTGAAAACAGATTTAGCACAGCTTGATAGCCGAGGTATTAACTACCGAAGCCCTTGGTAAAACGTAAAAGAGTCGCTTTAAGCGACTCTTTTTTTATGCGAATGCTAACAACTGGGTTGGTGTGAGCTTTACATCCACTCGACTGCCAATATCCAGCTTTTCTACCGAACTCGACAGCAATCTGTGCCCTTCAAGCTCAATAACATAGCGGAAATGGTCACCCATAAACTGCTGCTCAAGCACCTGGGTCACCCCTTCCTCATTCTCGCTCAATAATAGGTTCTGTGGGCGTAGCAAAATATTCACACGCTCTGCTTCCGCACCCTTAGCGGTAGCATCCACCACACCCAGTGCGGTTTGATACTTACCTTCACCGAGATTCAGAGCAGGCAGATAACTGCCACCACCTAGGAAGTCAGCCACAAAACGACTGGATGGATTGTGATAAAGCTCAGAGGCACTGCCAAACTGCTCAATCACACCCTTGTTCATTACTGCCATTTTATCGGCAAAAGCAAACGCTTCTTCACGACTGTGGGTTACAAAGATCGCCGTAACACCCGCTTTCTTAAAGATATCGCGGATCTGAGAGATCAGCTTATGACGCACCTGAGTATCGATATTGGAGAAAGGCTCATCCAGAAGTAGCAGGTCCGGTTTATAAGCCAAAGAGCGAGCGATTGCCACACGCTGCTGTTGACCACCAGAAAGCTGATGCGGATAGCGGTCACCAAGATTTTGTAAGTGCACCATCTCAAGCATCTGCTCTACACGCTCTTTTTGCACCTCTTTCGCCAACTCACGGATACCAAAGCAGATATTCTCTGCCACGGTAAGGTGAGGAAATAACGCATAGTCTTGGAAGATCATGCCTATATTGCGCTGCTCAGGTGGCATCCAATGGTCGCCATCATCGATCACGTTGCCATTTAGTTCGAGACGTCCTTGAGACAATGGAAGCAAGCCAGAGATAGCCTTAAGCAAGGTGGTTTTGCCACAGCCACTAGCACCAAGCAGACACACGATCTCACCTTTCTTAACCTTAAGGGACAAGGACTCAAGTACCACTTGATCCTCATACTTACAGGTTAGGTCTTTAACGGTTAGGGTACGACTCATTAGTGTGCTTGCTCCAAAGAACGGTTAACGATAATTAGTGGGATCAGGCCTACCAAGACTAGCAAGACCGCCGGCATAGCCGCCAGCTCCAATTGCTCATCTGAGGCAAAGTTATAAACGTAGGTAGCTAGGGTTTCGAAGTTAAACGGTCTCAATAGCAAGGCAGCATTGAGCTCCTTCATCGACTCGATAAAGACCAGCAAGAAGGCAATCAGAGCACCACGTTTAATAAGTGGTATATGCACGCGACTTAGCATCTGAGTGCTGTTACATCCCATGGTGCGAGCCGCCATATCTAGCGATGGTGATATCTTGTTCATACTACTTTCCACCGTACCTATCGCCACCGCCGAAAAGCGCACCACAAAGGCAAACACTAAAGCAAACATAGAGCCAGAAAGCACTAGGCCAGGTCGGCCCCAGTCCATAAATTTAGCTACATCGTTTATCCAGTGATCAGCGGTCAATACTGGCACCATCACCCCGATAGCTAATACCGTTCCCGGCACTGCGTAGCCAAGAGACGCACCACGCAAAAAGGCATTACCTAATCGAGAGCTCGAAAGACGCTGATTGAAGTTAACCAACATCGCCACAGCAAGCGCAATCGTTGCAGCTAGGATAGAAACCTTCAGGCTGTTCATTGAGAAACGGAAGAAATCACTAGTCCAGCTCTGCTCGAAATAGCTCATCGCATAGGAGGTCAGCTGAAGTAGTGGGAAAATAAAGGCTATTGCCACAATCGACCAGCACCAAGCTACTGCACCCCACTTTTTCCAGCCTTTGAGTTCATAGCGGAAATCTTCATGACTAGTGAATTGGTTTTGAAACAGCTTTTGACGGCGACGGCTATATCGCTCCGAGCCAATCAACAAAATAATGAATAGCAACATCACAGCAGAGATCTTAGCTGCTGCACCAAGATTCGAGTAACCAAGCCAGGTATCATAAACCGCCGTGGTCAAGGTATTCACTGCAAAGTAGTTCATAGTGCCAAAGTCACCAATTGCCTCCATCGCCACCAACGACAGACCAACCGCTATGGATGGGCGAATCATAGGTAGGGAGATGCGCCAGAAACTTTGCCAAGGCGAGCATTTGAGAAGGCGTGCAGATTGCAAGATATTGACGCTCTGCTCCATAAAGGCAGCACGACACAGAAGGTAAACATAAGGGTAAAGCACTAAAGACATGACCCAGATAGCACCGCCCAAAGTTCGCATATCAGGGAACCAATATTCTCTCGGTCCCCAACCGGTAATATCTCGCAGCCAAATCTGGACTGGACCGGCAAAATCAAACCAGTCGGTAAATATGTAACCAACGATGTAGCCAGGCATAGCAAGAGGGAGAACCAAGGCCCATTGCAATATGCCAGCACTTGGTAGGCGGCACATCGCCATAAACCAAGCGGTTGGAATGCCAATCAAGAGCGAGAGCAGCATGACCCCAACCAATAGCCACAGTGTGTTACTGGCGTAGGTAGGCATCACCGTCTGTAGTAGGTGTGAAAACAGGTCGTTGTCACCACCGAAGCTGGTGTAAAAAATAGCTAATATAGGTAAAACCAAAAGCAGTGCCACTAGGCCACTGGCGGTTTTAAATACTGGATAATTTTCTTTCATCTAACAGGTTCTATTGACCTTTGAGTCTACCTTTGAGTTCTTTCCTGCTTCAGTCCCTAAAAACAGCAAAAGGCGTTCAGTCTAAAAGACTCAACGCCATGTCGATATTTGATTATACGGGGGATTGCTCCCCCTGTGTGTAGTTTGGGTCTGATTTACAGATCAAACTTAACCTGATCGAGCAATTTAACCGCAGCTGCATGGTTGTCAGCAATCTTCTCTAGAGCAATTGTATCTGCTTTGAAGTCACCCCAAGAAGCCACTAGCTCAGAACGCTTAACGCCTTCTTTCACTGGGTACTCATAGTTTACTTCTGCGTACATCTGCTGTGCTTTATCTTCGGTTAGGAATTCCATCAGCTTAACTGCGTTATCACGGTTAGGCGCGTACTTCGCCATTGCCATGCCACTTACGTTTACGTGAGTACCGTTAGCGTTCTGGCCAGGGAAGTTGATATATACAGACTCAGCCCATGTTTGCTGTTCTTCATTCTCCAGCATCTTACCAAGGTAGTAGCTGTTGCCTAGTGCTAGGTCACACAGGCCCTCTTTCACGGCTTTAACCTGTGCACGGTCATTACCTTGAGGCTTACGCGCTAAGTTTGCTTTTACGCCTTCTAGCCAAGTTTTCGCTTCTGCTTCACCGTGGTGCGCAATCATAGAAGCCACTAGAGATACGTTGTATGGGTGCTTACCGCTACGAGTACAGATCTTGCCTTTGTATTCCGTGTTCGCTAGGTCTTTATAGTCAAAGTCAGCACCAAGCTGGCCTACACGGTCACGAGAAGAGTAAACATTACGAGTACGAAGGGTTAGAGCAAACCACTCATTTTCGCTATCACGATACTGAGCAGGAACATTGCCACTGATTTCTTTACTTTCAACAGGTTGAACAACTTCTTCGTTAGCCAACTCAACCAGACGGCTGATGTCAGTAGTAAGAACTACGTCAGCTGGGCTGTACTCGCCCTCTTTTTTGAGTTGTTCTGCGATACCAGTCTTTGAGAACTTCACGTTAACCTTGATACCGGTTTCTTTAGTGAACTCATCGAACATAGGTTGAACTAGGAATGGTTGACGATAAGAGTATACATTTACCTCTTCTGCAGCCATTGCGATTGGAGAAAGCACACCGCTTACTGCAGCAGTCATAACCAAAAGTTTTTTCATCTTTTATCCCTAATTGAAAGTGAGAATGGTTATCAATGCGGTTATTATATTCAAGCGCTTATGCAAAACAATGATAAGAAACAAACTAAGTTCAGGTTTATGGGTTCTTAGTTTAGATTTGTGATCTGGCGCATACCAATGAGAACGATTTTCAACTTCATTTTCGACATTTCCATATCCTACATATAAAAAAACCTGCCCGAAGGCAGGTTTTTATCTGAGTGAAAAATCCTTATTTCACTGTCATGAACTCTGGGTAAGCGCCGATACCACAGTCGTGAATATCCATACCCTCAATCTCTTCTTCTTCTGTTACACGGATACCCATGGTAGCTTTTAGTACGCCCCATACCGCTAGGCTTGCTAGGAATACCCAACCGAAGATTACTGCCGCACCTAGTAGCTGTGCACCGAAAGTAGCGTCTGCGTTGTTTAGTGGAACAACCATTAGGCCGAAGAAACCACACACACCGTGAACTGAGATAGCACCTACTGGATCATCAATCTTGATCTTGTCGAAGCCAACGATGCTGAATACTACGATTGCGCCTGCTACTGCACCAATGCTTACCGCTGCTAGTGGTGATGGAGACAGTGGATCTGCTGTGATAGCTACTAGACCTGCTAGCGCGCCGTTCAGAATCATAGTTAGGTCAGCTTTACCCCAAGTAGTCTTACACACTAGTAGCGCTGCAATTGCACCTGCTGCTGCCGCCGCGTTGGTGTTCAGGAAGATTTGACCTACAGCTGTTGCGTTCTCGAAATCAGAAACCATTAGCTGAGAACCGCCGTTGAAACCGAACCAACCGAACCAAAGGATGAAGGTACCTAGAGTTGCTAGAGGCATGTTCGAACCTGGGATAGGGTTAACCGAACCATTTTTACCGTATTTACCCTTACGAGCACCCAGTAGGATTACACCTGATAGCGCAGCTGCTGCACCTGCCATGTGAACGATACCTGAGCCTGCGAAGTCACTGAAGCCTGCTTCAGATAGGAAGCCACCGCCCCAAGTCCAGTAACCTTCCATTGGATAGATGAAACCAGTTAGTACTACGGTGAAGATTAGGAATGCCCAAAGCTTCATACGCTCAGCTACCGCACCCGATACTACAGACATAGCCGTTGCTACGAATACTACCTGGAAGAAGAAGTCTGACTCTAGGGAGTGGTCTGCACCCTCGCCTTGAGTTCCGATTAGGCTACCAAAAGATGGCAACCAGCTGCCTGAAGCATTGTCTACGTACATGATGTTGTAACCAACAACTAGGTACATGGTACATGCAATCGCATATAGGCAGACGTTTTTAGTTAGGATCTCTGTGGTGTTCTTAGAGCGAACTAAACCCGCTTCTAACATGGCAAAACCTGCTGCCATCCACATTACCAATGCGCCTGAAATTAAGAAAAAGAAGGTGTCTAGCGCATAACGAAGTTCAGTTACTGTTGCTGCAATTTCCATAATAAAATCTCTCGTCCGTGAATTCTTAAAGGGCTTCAGTGTCTAGCTCGCCAGTACGGATACGTACTGCTTGCGATAGGTCATAGACAAAGATCTTGCCGTCACCAATCTTGCCGGTGTGAGCCGCTTTACTTACTGCCTCAACTACGCGATCAACGTTTTCTGCCTGGGTAGCGATCTCCAGCTTTACCTTTGGAAGAAAATCTACTTGATACTCAGCACCACGGTACAACTCGGTGTGTCCTTTTTGACGACCAAAACCTTTAACCTCGGAAACGGTCATACCTTCGATACCTACATCAGACAGTGCTTCGCGCACGTCGTCCAGTTTGAAGGGTTTGATGATTGCATTGATAAGTTTCATAGCTTTTCCTTTGCGTAATCAATTCAGTAACACTGTTACTAATACAAAGGGCGTGCCAACTTTTTAAAGCATTGATATATAAGGGTTTACTGTATAGAGGTGGGTATAGGCGGGAATCGACGCACAATCTTGGTGCATCGCACTCACCAAAATTGAACAGATTGTTAAAAAATGTCACCAAATTGTGCAAACCTGGTGCTTTAGATCACAGTCCCGTGGTGACAAATCTCTGCCATTGCTGAATTAGGGCCTCAAAATCTTCTAATCCGCACACGGCGTAACTTTCACTATCGTACAACTCAAAATCCGGCTCAAGATCGTGTTCTGTCTGTAAAAACAAGGCGTTATCTTGCACAAGCACCTCGCCAGACTCGATAGAAAGTGAGATTTCATTACCCTCAAGTTTGTGATTCTCACCAAATTGATGCTTCGCTTGTTCGGTAAGATCTAGAACTTGCTCTATTTTGGTTAAATCACGACCTATCTCTTCTTGAAGCCAACGGCCGATGATCTCGTGTCCCATGCTGGTCTGAACGCTGTATTCACCAAATCCGCGCTTAAATTCAAATTCCATAGTCGCCTCAACCCAAAACAGTAGTGGGCGAATTTTACCTAAAAAAAAACCGCTGCAAAGCAGCGGTTGATTATTTTTGACTAATTAGCCTTAAGCCGGCTCTTGGAAGATAACCTCATCGGCCTTCTTCACATAGTCCTGCATGCGGTGGAAGTTCAGATAACGGTAGGTATCTGCTGCCGTTGCATCGATCTGAGAGGCGTATTCTAGATACTCTTCCTTAGTCGGGATACGACCTAGAATCGCACCTACTGCCGCAAGCTCTGCAGACGATAGGAATACGTTCGCGCCTGTACCTAGACGGTTCGGGAAGTTACGCGTAGAGGTAGACATTACGGTTGCCTTATCTGCAACGCGCGCTTGGTTACCCATACACAGTGAACACCCAGGGGTCTCGATGCGGACACCAGCACGACCAAAGATGCCGTAGTAACCTTCTTCGGTTAGCTGATCGCGGTCCATCTTAGTTGGCGGAGCCACCCATAGACGTGTATCCAATTGACCACCGAAGTTTTCAAGAAGCTTACCTGCCGCGCGGAAATGACCGATGTTGGTCATACACGAACCGATGAATACCTCGTCGATCTCAGTGCCTTGAACCTCAGATAGAAGACGCGCATCATCTGGGTCGTTTGGCGCACAAAGGATAGGTTCATCGATTTCAGCTAGGTCAATCTCGATGATGTGTGCGTATTCTGCATCCGCATCCGCTTCCATTAGCTCTGGGTTTGCTAGCCACTCTTGCATCGCAACGATACGGCGCTCGATAGTACGAACATCGCCATAGCCCTCAGCCAACATCCACTTAAGCATAGTGATGTTGGAGTTTAGGTACTCTTCGATAGACTCTTGAGATAGCTTAACGGTACAGCCTGCAGCTGAACGCTCTGCTGATGCATCCGATAGCTCGAACGCCTGCTCTACAGTTAGCGATTCAACCCCTTCAATCTCAAGTACGCGACCAGAGAACTCATTGATCTTACCTGCTTTCTCAACCGTCAGTAGACCCTGCTTGATACCGTAGTAAGGGATAGCATGTACTAGGTCACGCAGTGTGATACCTGGCTTCATCTCGCCCTTGAAGCGAACCAAGATAGACTCAGGCATATCCAGTGGCATTACACCCGTCGCCGCAGCAAATGCTACTAGACCAGAACCTGCTGGGAATGAGATACCTAGAGGGAAACGAGTATGCGAGTCACCACCTGTACCTACGGTATCAGGCAGAAGCATACGGTTTAGCCATGAGTGGATTACACCATCACCCGGGCGTAGAGAAACACCGCCACGGTTCATGATGAAATCAGGTAGTGTGTGGTGCGTGTTCACATCCACTGGTTTTGGATAAGCCGAGGTGTGACAGAAAGACTGCATCACTAGGTCTGCTGAGAAGCCAAGACACGCAAGGTCTTTTAGCTCATCACGGGTCATAGGACCGGTAGTATCCTGAGAACCGACGGTTGTCATCTTAGGCTCACAGTACTGACCCGCACGTACACCTTCAACGCCACACGCCTTACCAACCATCTTCTGAGCTAGTGTGTAGCCCTTGTCTGATGCCGATGGGTCAATTGGCTTAGCAAACAGGTCTGTTTCTTCTAGACCAAGAGATGCGCGAGCACGACCGGTTAGGCCACGACCGATGATCAGTGGAATACGACCACCAGCACGAACCTCATCAAGCAGTACCTTGCTCAGTTCGAAGCTAGAGATCTCTTCATTGTTCTTGCGCACAACACCTTCATAAGGGTAGATGTCGATAACATCGCCCATATTCATGTTCTGTACGTCTAGTTCGATTGGCAATGCACCTGAGTCTTCCATAGTGTTGTAGAAGATAGGAGCGATTTTGCCACCTAGGCAGATACCGCCAGTGCGCTTGTTCGGTACAAATGGGATATCTTCACCCATAAACCAAAGCACTGAGTTAGTAGCTGACTTACGCGAAGAACCCGTACCCACAACATCGCCAACATAGGCTAGTGGGATGCCATCTTTTTGTAGCTCTTCGATCTGCTGGATTGGACCAACTGTGCCTGGTTCATCAGGGTTGATACCGTCACGCTCCATCTTAAGCATTGCTTTAGCGTGTACTGGGATATCAGGGCGAGACCAAGCATCTGGCGCTGGAGATAGGTCATCGGTGTTAGTTTCACCGGTTACCTTGAATACTTTTACCGTGATCTTTTCAGCGACTTTCTCTTTTGAAGTAAACCACTCGGCATCAGCCCAAGATTGGATTACTTGCTTAGCAAACTCATTACCCGCTTTTGCTTTCTCTTCTACATCGTAGAAGGCATCAAACATTAGTAGGGTGTGAGACAGGGCCTTAACCGCTATTGGTGCAAGCTCTGAGTCGTCAAGAAGATTAATAAGTGGCTCGATGTTGTAGCCACCTTGCATTGTACCTAGTAGCTCGGCCGCTTTAGCTTTAGAAACTAGCGGTGAAGAAACTTCCCCTTTAGTAATAGCAGTCAAGAATCCAGCTTTTACATAGGCTGCTTCATCCACGCCCGGTGGAATACGGTTTTCTAGCAGGTCTAAGATAAAGGCTTCTTCGCCTTGAGGGGGATTTTTAAGTAGTTCGACAAGACCGGCAACTTGCTCAGCGTCTAGGGGCTTTGGTACCACTCCCTGCTGCGCACGCTCGGCTACGTGTTTGCGATAGGCTTCAAGCACAACTTCATTCCTCTGATTTTTGTCCAAGACAAGGTCTTAGACGTCCTTTGATCAGGCGCCGACTCTGTTGTAAGAAGAGTGCTCCTGCTTGCATAAACAGGAGTGAGCGACGCCAAATGGTGAGTCGAGGATACCAAATTTAACCTTAAATTAAAATCTCACCAATTTGACCAACATAGCAAGTTGTGATGAAAATTCTTTCAATTTGTGTCTATTTTCAGCCCGTTAGCGGAATGAGTTACCGATGATGAGGTAAACTGCGCTCATGCTGTCTTCGGTTTGACCATAACCTAAGAACACCGGTCCGAGCGGGGAATCGATTCCGGCAAATACCGAGCCTGCCACAAACAGAGGCAAGTCACTGAAGCTTCGGTCTAAGTCATTAAATACCCCACCATATTCAGCGGATGCGCCCAGATAGATAGGTGACTGGAACATGCCAAAATCATTTTCAAACCAGCGATAGCGGTACACCAACTTACCGAATACCTTGTTACTACCAATGAGTGAGTTGCGAGGGATACCTGAAAGGTTGTGGAAACCACCTAGGTCATAAGGATCAATGGGCAAGTCATTGTTGTCCGAGTCCAGAAGACCCAACTCAGCATCGAGCACAAAAGAGTGTTTTTCCGCAAAGGTATGAGCCAGCACAAAGTTGGCCTTGTACTCATCTACCCTTTCATCCTCTGCTTGCAGATTTCCTGAAGCATCCACCCTATCGAAAGAGGTCATATACTCAAGTCTTAATAAAGAGCCGTCGGTAGGAAGTGCAAGGCTGTCTAAGGTGTCATGCAGATACCTAACATAAAACCCCGTTCGCTGATAATCAGCACTTCCCTGCGAAGGCGCAAACGAGATCTCAGCATTACCATAGGCGTACCTCATGCCCACCTTCACCTCATTCCAAAGGGCAGGTTGCAGACCCATACCGAGATCTACCGAGAACTCTTTGTAAGTTAGAGGGATATAATCCTTGGTCTCTCTCAGATCCTCGGTCTCATTGCCGCTGGCGTTGTTCACCGAGACATTTCGACCCTCATCTGTATATTTCAAAGTAAGGGTATTGAATAGCAACTGGTTGGCAAAGAAAGGTGCATACAAATCTGCGGCTACTAGCTTGTCGGTTCCCAGCTCAAAGCTGGTTCTAAGCTCTGCACCTTGCCTGCCAAGGTCGGTAAAGTTAACCGAAGCACCCAAGCCATATTGGCTTTCAGTAGTGAAGTCATCTTCTAGGAAAAAGCGAAAGTTCAGATAGTTAGGACCCCAATCTTTTTCATCCACATCCACCACGATAGCGTTTTCAAACTCGCGCTGTTCGTATTTGTAGGTGATACGCTCGAAACGGTCTAAGGCATACAGTCTGTTGATGCCGGCCTCGATCTCATCAGAGCTCGGCTGGCTCTCAGGGTCGAGATTAATGCGCCTTATCAGTAGGTCTTGATTGTAGTGACTCTGATTACGAACCTCGATGCTTTCGATAGGTATCTCATCGCCAAAGATCATTAGCTCTTTTTTGATGGCTTTATCGGCCTCGTACTCTGCGTACTGCTCTTCAGAAACCGAATAACGCATCAGCTCCTCTTTGTGCTGCATAGCGGCTTCGTAGCCAAGCTGATAAGCTTCAGGCATAGCACTAAAATCAGTAGTGCCTATATCCCCAACTTCGGGTTTGATATAGGTATCTTGGTCGGTAAGAAGCTGAGCCTGTTCCACGGTACCGCGCTGAACAAGGAAGTTAGAAAGCTGCCCGCCCACGTCTAAAAAGCTACGGATCTCTTCTTGGTCTTTGTAGTTTGAGGAGATGTCCACGGCGATAATGTAATCTGCGCCCATATCCTGAGCAAGATCCACTGGCATGTTATTCACCACGCCACCATCAACTAAAAGCCTTCCATCTATCTCATAAGGAGGAAGCGCACCCGGCACAGACATAGAGGCCATCATGGCATCGACCAGGTATCCGTGGTCTATAGTCACCTGCTCTAGTTCAACGATATCCGAGGCAACCGCGCGATAGCGGATAGGCATATTGTCAAAGCTATCCATAGCCAATGGGTTACCCGAGGTTTGACGCAAGATACGGAGCATGCCCTGCCCCTGTACCACACCCTTCGGCGTTTTCAGAGTACCCCAGCCTACACCAAGGTCGGTGTTAAGCTGATATCTATCTTCATATTCTTTGTCGCGCAAACGGCGGTCGGAGCGGTCCACCTGATCTCGATAGCCGGAATACCAGTCCACTGTAGTGAGGTAGCCCTCTATCTGCTCGGCACTTTGTCCAGATGCGTACAGACCACCGACATAAGAACCCATACTGGTACCGGTAATGATATCTACCGGTACGCGCAACTCTTCCAGAGCTTTAAGCACACCGATATGCGCAGCACCTTTAGCACCACCACCTGCTAACACGACGGCTATAGTCGGGCGTTTGGCCTGAGTAGATTGGGAAGAAGAGGCAGTCTGCGCAAACAGTGGTAGTGATACTACGGCTAATACGCAGACAGTTAGAGCTCTATGTAGCAACTGCTATTCCTAAAAATCCGTTTCGAGAATAAAATAAATTTAACCTAGTATCAGGGACTTACCAAGGTAAAATTTTCTTGAACCAAGGCTTAGCCTGCTCCTCACAGCGCTTAAGTAGCTCTCCCGAGTCATCCCAAACTGGCAATTTATATTGGCTACTGCAATCAATGCTTAGGCTGCCATCACTGTTTTGACGATAGCCAAGGGTGCGGATCCCTTTCGGCCACGGCAGGCTCAATACCTCAGGCTCACGCTTACCCAAATAGTCTGCGTAAACCCGAAGTGCGCCAGAAGATCCTGTAAGGTGCGCGGCCTTATTGTCATCACGCCCCACCCAAAGGGTAACCACCTCACGACCATCTACACCGACAAACCAGCTGTCTCGACCATCGTTACTGGTACCGGTTTTTCCCGCTAGCGCATAGGGTGAATAGTTCGCTTTCAGGTAACGGCCTGATCCTTCATTCACCACCATCTTCATCGCATAAGTGGCAAGCCAAGCAGCCTGCTCTGGCACCACTTGTTGCGCCTTAGGAAAAGATTGATAGAGGATGTCACCATCTTGGTTTCGCACCACACGCAGCGCACTCAGTGGCACCTTGCGCCCTGAATTAGTGATGGTTTGATACATCTGCGCCACTTGAATTGGAGTCAGAGAGAATGCCCCAAGGAACATAGATGGCACAGGACGCACTTCATTCTGCCCAACACCCAGGTCTTCCATCAGGTGCTGCACATTCTTGATCCCTAAGGTCATACCTAGCTTAACCGTAGGCACGTTTAGAGAGTGGGCTAATGCGCGATACAGAGGCACATCACCACGGAACTTGCGGTCAAAGTTTCGCGGCGTCCACTCGCTTCCTTTGTTGCCTTTCAGTGAGATAGGCTCATCTACCAGAGTCGTGGCTAACTGGAATTTCTCTGGCTGCATTAGCGCATCCAAATACACAGCTGGCTTAACCAAGGAGCCAATTTGCCTTGAAGCACTCAAGGCGCGGTTAAAGCCATCGAAGCCTGTACGTCTGCCACCTACCATGGCGCGGATCTCGCCGGTCTGGCGATCCACTGCAATGGCTGCCGCTTCCAAATCTGAAGGCGCACCTTTCTCAAGACGAGGCAAGGTTTCGCGTACTGATCTCTCTAGCATGGTCTGAGAAACAGGATCCAGAGTAGTGAAGAGCCTCAAGCCTTGGTGCTGCTCAAAGCTGTCCCCTAGATTCTGTTTCAGCTCACGAGTTAGCTGCTGAAAATATGCTGGCTGACGACTGGCAATGTGCGGATTCTCTTGCAAATCAAGGTCACGACTGATGGCTTGTTGATATTGGTCTGCATTGAGTGTGCCCTGTTCAAACAACAGTTTGAGGATAAGGTCGCGACGCTCTTTAGCACGTTCTGGATTACGAACCGGATTGTAGTAAGAAGGCCCTTTAACCAAACCCACCAGCATCGCCAATTGATCTAAGCGAAGCTCTTCCACCGGCTGACCAAAGTAGAAACGAGCCCCCAGACCAAAGCCATGGATGGCCTGCCCTGCACTTTGTCCCAGATACACCTCATTAAGATAGGCCTCTAGGATGCGGTCTTTGTCGTATTTGTGGTCGATAATAAGGGCAATCAGCGCCTCACGGACTTTACGCCATAGAGTTTTCTCGCGGCTTAGGAATAGGTTTTTACTTAGCTGTTGGGTCAAGGTACTGCCACCCTGCACCGCTCTACCTGCTTTGAGGTTGGCAACGAAGGCACGTCCAATGGCAGTAGGAGAAACCCCATCGTGCTGATAGAAATCTCTGTCTTCGGTAGTCAGCAGTGCATCTACCAAGAATTCGGGATACTGCTCACGAGGCACAAACAACCTCTGCTCCACCACATCCTTTTCCAGCATACCCAACATCTTTGGCTCGAGACGAAGGAAACCTAGCTCACCTCCTGAATCTAAAGAGCGAATACTTCGAATGCTGTTGCTATCAAAGGTAAGCATCACATGACGCTCAGGCTCGGGACCATCTTGGAACTCAAACGGACGACGGATAAGCTCAATCTTGGTGCTCGAGGCGGAGTATTCGCCTGCAAACTTAGGGTCTCGTACTTTGCGATACTTGAGCACGTCGAGCTCTTTGAGCATTTGAGAATGAGTGATCTCTGTACCTGGGGCTAGGTTAAGCACGCGAGCGTAAACTACGGTAGGCAGGTCAAATAACTGCCCCTCGAAGCGGCGCTCCACCACGGTATTTAGATAGAAAATCACGAACACCAACACCGCAACACCTACAAGTGCGAGCTTCCAACCTATGCTCCATAGCTTGCGCCAGATACTTGGCTTGTTACGTTTTTTCGGCGCACTTTTACGTGGCTGAGCTTTCTTTGGCGCTGCCTTGCGCTTGGTTGTAGTGGTTTGCTTCTTTGTCACTGTGAACTTCCAATCACTTCGAATTTAGTTGACGCTTGGTTTTACTGGTTGCTACATGGGTAGCTGGGTCATCGGGCCAAGGATGCTTGGGATAACGCCCCTTCATCTCTTTTTGCACCTCTATGTAGGCGCCACTCCAAAAACCGGCGAGGTCTTGGGTCACTTGCAGTGGTCTTTGGGCTGGAGATAACAGTTCTAGAGTTACCTTGACTCGACCACCTGCCACAGTAGGAGAACTTGGCTGACCAAACATCTCCTGCATCTTTACTGATAGTTTCGGTGACTGACCGACCTGATACTCCAGCCTCTTGCTAGCACCGCTCGGTACCGTCAGTTTTACCGGCAATAGTTTGTCTATGTCTTGATTTAACGGCCAGCCAAGATGCGCATTTAATATCTCAAGCATATTTAGTTTTTTCAGCTCTTTAAGGGAGCGGATAGAGTTGAGATACGGCTCAAGCCATGTATCTAGGTTCTCGACTAACGCTTGACTGCTCCAATCAGGCCAACCCATCTCAGGTAGCCACTCACTCGCGCACATTACTCGAGTCTGCAGACTAAGGGATGCGTCACTCCACGGAAGCGTATCCAGACCTTGCTGAGTGATATAATCAAGCACACCGCGTTTGATGAGCTCATCATCAATCTCGCTATTTGGGATCAGCTCTCGACTTAAAATCAAGGCGCCAAAGCGAGTCTGCTTCTCCCCGCGCATCCCCTGCTTATCTTGGTCCCAAACGACGCAGGTATGTTTCTCTAGCTTGTGATGCTGCTCTAACATGGCTTGGTTGAAAGGCGCGGCTAACAGCACACGGCTATCGGCTTGCTTGCCCCGTTGAACATTTGCTACCACCAGCATCTGCTCTCGGTTAAGAGAGCTTAACTCATCAATAAACGTGCCCAAGCCAGAGGCCAATCTGTAGGTATTGCTATCTTTACCCCGTTTAATTGCCACTCGGTCTGGATAACCAAAGCTAAGACATAGTCCCAATTTAGATAGCTGTACTTGCTGTGCTTGATACTTAGCCCCAATGCGCTCAGCTAAACTGTTGGCTCGAGTCTGCAGTCGCTTCTGATAACTGTGTTTACCCTGAGTAAACAAAAGTACCTGAGATTGCAGGTCATCATTGTTACGCATTGGCTCTTCCGAAACCACGGCGCAGGCAATCGCTGTAGAACGAACTTCCTGTGGCGCCCTTAACAGTATGGCCGCCAGTCTCGGTTCTAAGCCTAAGTGTAGGGCTCGCTCACCTTCTTGAGTCAACGAATGGTCAGAAGCGAGTAAACTTAATCTCTTGAGCAGTTCTTGCGCACATTTCTCGGCTGCATCGCTAGGTTTATCAAGCCATTGCAGTTCACTCAGTTGTCTAGCCCCCCAACCGCTCGCCTCAAGTAACAGAGAAGAAAGGTCACTTCGCAGTATCTCAGGAGGCGTATGAAAGGCACTTTGATTAAACTGAGATTCAGAGTAAAGCCTCAGACAAATACCCGCTTGGGTACGACCGGCACGACCGGCTCTCTGGATAGCTGACGATTGAGAAATACGCTTTTGCTCGAGCTTAGTCACGCCACTGGCAATATCAAAGCTGCTTTGATTCTCAAGCCCGCTATCTATCACCATACGCACCCCATCGATAGTCAACGAGGTTTCAGCGATATTGGTGGTCAAAACCAGCTTACGGCTCCCCTCTATTGCAGGACGAATCGCCGCCTGTTGCACCTTAAAATCCAAGCTGCCATGAAGAGGCAAGACGGACATATCTTGTGGCAGTTCTGGATGAGAGGTTAACTGCTCCAAACAAGCGTTGATAAGACCTACACTTGGCAGAAATACCAGAGCAGAGCCGATTTCTTGATTGACTAGCTTTAGGGTCTGTTTGCAGATATGGGAAATAAGGCTAGCGTTTGCCGGAAGCGCGGCATATTTCTGTTCGATAGGGAAGGTGCGCCCTTCGGATTCCAACACTAGAGCATCCGGTAACAAAGTATCTAAACCGAGCTGATCTAGAGTTGCAGACATCACCATCAGCTTGAGCTCTTCGTTAAAAACCTGCTGAACTTCCAGAGCTAGGGCAAGACCAAGGTCAGCGTGCAGACTGCGCTCATGAAATTCATCAAAGATGATCATGCTAATGCCCGAGAGCTCAGGGTCTGACTGTATCATTCGCGTCAGTATTCCCTCGGTCACTATCTCCAGTTTTGTCTCTTTAGAGACCTTCGACTCTCCGCGGATGCGATAACCTACTCTCTGCCCAGTTTTTTCATCGAGCTGAGAAGCTAGGAAAGTGGCAATGCTTTTGGCCGCCAGCCTTCTAGGCTCAAGCATAATTATCTTGCCCTCAAGCTTTGCGTTTAGTAGCAATTGAAGTGGCAGGTAGGTTGACTTACCCGCCCCTGGTGGAGCCTTAATCACAAACTGATTTTGTGTAGGAATTGCCTGAAGAAGAGGAGAAATTATCTCCGCTATGGGAAGAGAGCTTTGAGCTTGTGTCACGCAGTGCGCCTATGCCAAGATGTCCGTTTTCGACAATTCTACTCAAAAGCGATAGAAATGGAATTTTCCCCACCACTGAAAAGTGGCATTTTGATAAAACGCTATAAGCGCTTCCTTGCAAATCTCACCCTAGATTCCGGAGAAGAGCTCACTATCCACTGTGCCAATACTGGCGCAATGACGGGATGCGCTGAACCTGGCAGTAAGGTGTGGTTCTCTACCTCTGACAATCCAAAACGCAAATATCCAAATAGTTGGGAGGTAACAGAAACGCCTGCCGGACATAAGATCTGCGTGAATACAATTAGAGCAAACACACTAGCGGTGGAAGCTATCCAAAACGGCATCATTTCTGAGTTGTCTGACTATGCCGAGCTGAAAACTGAACAAAAATACGGCAAAGAGAACAGTCGTATCGATATAAAGCTCACGGATGACGCAAAGGACGATTGCTATGTAGAAGTAAAAAGCGTTACCTTGCTTAGCGACCCAGAATCTGGGTTGGGACAGTTTCCGGATGCAGTGACGACTCGCGGGCAAAAACACCTACGAGAACTGAGTGAACTTGCTAAAAGTGGTCAAAGGGCAGTACTTTTATTTATTGTTTTGCATTCTGGGATTGAAAAAGTTTCCCCTGCGCTCCATATAGATGAGCGATATGCGAAATTGTTAAACCAAGCCCAAAAATCCGGCGTAGAAATTCTCTGCTACAAAGCGGACATAACTGTGAATGATGTAAAGATCTCTCACAATTTACCGTTTTTCGACGCATAAACTGACGATATGTTCACACTTATTCGTACAGATTCGGAAGCAACATCGGAGTTATGTTGCCTACTAAAGGACTTTTTGGTATAGATACCCGCCTTAAAATTGAGCCTTTAAAGCTCAACAAGGTTAGTTAGGAGATGCGGTATGCCAGAATCTAAGAAAAAAGCGCTAGGCATTCTAGCCATAGCAGGCGTTGAGCCGTACCAAGAAAAAGCTGGTGAAGAGTACATGTCACCAGAGCAAGTGGCTCACTTTACAAAAATTCTAGAAGCGTGGCGCGACCAGCTACGTGAAGAAGTTGAACGCACAGTAGTTCACATGCAAGACGAAGCTGCAAACTTCCCAGATCCAGTAGACCGCGCGTCTCAGGAAGAAGAATTCAGCCTAGAACTTCGTAACCGTGAGCGTCGCTTGATCAAGAAGATCGAGAAGACTCTAAACAAGATCGAAGAAGACGAGTTTGGTTTCTGTGACTCTTGTGGTGTTGAAATCGGTATTCGCCGTCTTGAAGCTCGCCCAACAGCGGATCTTTGCATCGACTGCAAGACCCTAGCGGAGCTTAAAGAAAAGCAGATGCAAGGTTAATTCGACTAAACTACTAGTCAGTTAGATTTCATAAGGGAGCTTCGGCTCCCTTTTTCGGTTAAGACTTTATGACTCAATATGTTGGACGATTCGCTCCCTCTCCCTCAGGTCCGCTTCATTTCGGCTCCCTTGTAGCCGCCCTTGGTAGCTACTTTCAGGCCAAATCTCAAAACGGTAAATGGCTGGTACGCATCGAAGACCTGGATCCACCTCGTGAAATGGTGGGCGCCAGCGAGCTTATCCTTGAATCACTAAAAGCCTATCATCTAAATTGGGATGGCGAGGTGATCTACCAGAGCAATCGCCACCATAGATATCAGCAGCAGATCGACAACTGGATCGGGAAAGGGCAAGCCTACTACTGCCAGTGCACGCGCAAGCAGATCAAAGCAGATGGCGGATTTTATCTTGGTCACTGTCGAGATAAAGGATTAGATGAGGGTGCTGTACGCATCAAGGTAGAAACAGGCGTTACCGAATTTAACGACCTCAAGCATGGCTCCATTGCCATACCGCAAGCCATCGCCGAGGAAGACTATATCGTTAAACGCCGTGACGGCCTTTTTGCCTATAACCTAGCGGTTGTGCTGGACGATATAGACCAGGGGGTGACCGAGGTAGTGCGAGGTGCAGACCTTATCGAACCGACAGGTCGTCAAATCTCTCTATATCAAATGCTCGGCAAACAGCCGATTAAATATCTACATCTGCCACTGGCAGTGACAGAGAACGGCGCTAAGCTCTCGAAGCAAAACCATGCCCAACCGATAGATATAGAAAACCCTATTCCTACCCTTTTGCAAGCCATGGCATTTTTAGGATTTAACATTCCAGAGGCAATTAAGGGTGCGGAAATTGAGAAAATCATCGCTTGGGGCGAGCAGAACTGGAGCCTAACCCAGTTACCAACTGAGACAGAGATTACAACTCTGTTCTCAAATAGAGCAAGCTAAGCTATTATGTGCACCAATTCTTGAGGCTTACTCCCTCTTCATAACCATCAAACATACCGACAAATTCGATGACAACAGATTTAGATAGCCAAAACTCGATAGGCAAGATCGACCTTAAGATTTATCCTCGAGACAAACACAATATCTCGCGTCAACACATCAGTGAAAACGCACTGAAAGTGCTGTATCGATTGCAAAAAGCGGGTTATGACGCCTATCTAGTAGGTGGTGGTGTACGAGACCTTCTACTGGGTCAATCACCAAAAGATTTCGATATCGCTACCAATGCGACTCCAGAGCAGATCAAAGCGACCTTCCGTAACTGTCGACTTATCGGTCGACGTTTCCGTTTGGCACACATCATCTTCGGTCGCGATATCATTGAGGTAGCCACCTTCCGTGGTCACCACCAAGAGCCTGAAAAACAAGTTTCTCAGCAGTCTGACCAAGGCATGCTACTTCGCGATAACGTGTATGGCACTATTGATGAAGACGCAGAGCGTCGTGATTTCACCATCAATGCCATGTACTACAACATCTCTGACTTCTCTATCCACGATTACGCCAACGGTGTTAAGGACCTAGAAGAAGGCATGGTGCGCATGATTGGCGACCCTGAGACCCGCTATCGTGAAGACCCAGTTCGTATGCTTCGTGCTATCCGTTTCGCTTCTAAGCTAGACATGGATATCAGCTACGAGACCGCAAACCCAATTAACTATCTCGCACCTCTGCTAGCCAGTATTCCAGCCGCTCGTCTGTACGAAGAATCTCTTAAACTGCTGCAATCGGGTCACGGTCTCGATACCTATGATCTGCTACGTGAGTTCAGCCTATTTGAGCACCTCTTCCCTCAGGTTTCTGAGTTCTTCACCGAAGAAGAAGAGTCCAAGACCGAGCGCATGATTGAGTTGGTGCTTGAGTCGACCGATGCTCGTCTGGCTGAAGGCAAGCGTGTAAACCCAGCGTTTATGTTTGCCGCTATGTTGTGGTATCCGGTTGAGGCCTATGCCCATCGTCTAGTAGAAGAGAAGGGAATGACCTTTTACGATGCCATGATGACCGCAGGCAACCATGTTCTTGATGAGCAGGTGCGTAGCACAGCGATTCCACGTCGTCATACCGCAACCATCCGCGAGATCTGGCAACTTCAGAGCCGACTAGAACGCCGCTCAGGCAAGCGTGCATTCCGCCTACTTGAGCTAAACAAGTTCCGCGCTGGCTTTGACTTCTTAGAGATGCGTGGCGAGGTTGAAGGTGGAGAGATCCAGGCATTAGCTAAATGGTGGCATACCTTCCAGCACTCTGGTCGCAATATGCGTCAGGCAATGGTGACTGACCTTGCTGGCGGAGGCTCAAAATCAGGCACGCGCCGTCGTCGCTCCTCTAGCAGTCGCAATAAGAAACGCACCAAGAAGCCAAGCCAATGATCACCGCTTATATCGCAGTAGGAAGTAATTTGGGCGACCCTGTCGCTCAAGCCGAGCTTGCAATCAAAGCCCTAGAAGGCATCCCTAGCACTCGCGTACTTAAAGCATCGTCTCTATACAGTAGCACCCCTATGGGACCGCAGAATCAGCCCGACTATATCAATGCCGTGGTTAAGATAGAGACCGAGCTAGCACCTTTCGAGCTTTTAGATAATACCCAGAAGATCGAACTGGAACAGGGGCGAGTACGTAAAGATGAGCGTTGGGGACCGAGAACCCTAGATCTAGATATCTTGCTTTATGGGGAGCAAATCATAGACGAACCAAGATTGACCGTACCGCATTACGGCATGAAAGAGCGTGAGTTCGTCCTCTACCCGCTGCAAGAAATCGAACCAAATTTAACACTTCCCGACGGGAGCACACTTGAGTCTCTAATAGAGAACGTTGATCGAAACGGTCTGCGTGTGTGGGGCGAGTAGCCACTCCCAAACAAAGGCAATAAAATGAAAAAAGTTACCATTAGCACACTTATGAAATGGAAGGCTGAAGGACGTAAATTCGCTTCTTCAACCGCATATGACGCAAGCTTCGCTCAGCTATTTGAACAGCAAGAGATGCCAGTTCTTTTAGTGGGTGACTCGCTGGGTATGGTTCTACAAGGCAAGCCAGACACACTGCCTGTAACCACAGAAGAAGTGGCGTATCACACTCGCTGTGTGCGCGCTGGTAGCCCAAACAGCTTGCTAATGGCTGATATGCCATTCATGAGTTACGCAACCCCGGAACACGCATGTATGGAAGCCGCTAAGCTAATGCGCGCTGGCGCTAACATGGTGAAACTGGAAGGTGGCGCTTGGCTTGTGGAAACCGTACGCAAGCTAACCGAGCGTGCTGTACCTGTATGTGCACACCTAGGCCTTACCCCACAATCGGTAAACATCTTTGGTGGTTTCAAGGTTCAAGGTCGCGAGCAAGAGCAAGCAGACCAGATGGTAAAAGACGCACTAGAACTGCAAAACGCAGGTGCTCAGATCATCTTGCTTGAGTGTGTACCAGCAGCCCTTGCTGAGCGCATCACTAATGTACTGTCTGTACCGGTTATTGGTATCGGCGCAGGCAACGGAACCGACGGTCAAATCTTGGTAATGCACGACATGTTTGGCATTTCAGCCAACTATATGCCGAAATTCTCCAAGAACTTCCTAGCCGAAACTGGCGATATGCGCGCTGCGGTAACCCAATATATCGAAGAAGTGGAAAGCGGTGACTTCCCTAACGCTGACTATACCATTGCGTAGGTTCTAAGATGCAAACGGTACAACTTCCTTGCGAGCTAAGAGCTCAGATCAAAGAATACAAACGCCAAGGCAAGCGCGTTGGTTTTGTTCCAACCATGGGTAACCTTCATCAAGGCCACCTGACTCTGGTTGAGCGTGCTAAAGAACATGCTGACGTAGTGGTAGTGAGCATCTTTGTAAATCCAATGCAGTTTGGTAACCCAGATGATCTCAACAACTACCCTCGTACCCTAGAGCAAGACCTAGCCAAGCTAGAGGCGTTCGGCACGGCTATGGTGTTCACACCAACCCCAGAGGTTATCTATCCTAAAGGGCTTGAAAATCAAACCTTTGTTGAAGTGCCAAAGCTATCAAGCATGCTTGAGGGTGCATCGCGTCCAGGTCACTTCCGCGGCGTAGCGACTATCGTGACCAAGCTGTTCAATTTGGTTCAACCAGATGTGGCGTGCTTTGGTGAGAAAGACTTCCAGCAGGTGGCTGTGATTCGTCAGATGGTTGAAGACCTAGCTATGGATATTGAGATCGTGCCTGTACCAACGGTACGTGAGCAAGATAACCTTGCCATGAGCTCTCGCAACAACCGTTTGACTGCTGAGGAGCGCGCTATCGCACCAGGCCTGTCAAAGGTGATGTTTGAGATGGCGGACGAGTTACTCAAAGCCCCTCTTGAGACACAAGCCGTGATTGCAAAGGGTGAACAAGCGATCAAGGCTGCCGGTATGCAGGCAGATGAACTGTTTATCTGTGATGCTCTCACCCTTACCGAGGTGACCTCAGAAACCGAGGAAGCGGTAATTCTAGTAGCGGCTTTCTTAGGCTCAGTGAGGCTTATCGACAATACGGTTGTTAAGCTAGCGTAACGCGCACCAGCATTAAAAAGGGCAGTCAATTGACTGCCCTTTTTTGTATTAGCTTCGAAGGCCTATGCCTCGGTCAACTAGGTAGTAAGCCACAGCAAACAGGCCTACAACGAACACGCTCAATACCGCAAATGAGCTCACAATATTGACATCAGACACACCCAAGAAGCCGTAGCGGAAGGCATTCACCATATACACGATAGGGTTCACCTTAGACACGTACTGCCAAAATTCAGGTAGCAGGCTGATTGAGTAGAATACACCGCCAAGGTAGGTCAGCGGGGTCAGCACAAAGGTCGGGATAATAGAGATATCATCGAAGGTGCCCGCAAACACCGCATTGATAAGACCGCCTAGGGCAAATACTACTGAGGTCATAAATACCGTGCCGATCACCACGCCCCAGTGCTGCACCTGAAGGTCTACAAAAAGCAGAGAAACAAAGGTGACTATGGTGCCCACCAGCAAGCCACGAACCACCCCCCCCATCACATAACCGGCAATGATCACATAGGTTGGGATAGGTGCAACCAACAATTCCTCAATGTTCTTTTGGAACTTAGAGCTGAAAAATGACGAGGCCACATTCGAGTAGGAGTTGGTGATCACGCTCATCATGATAAGACCCGGCACTATATATTCCATATAGCTAAAGCCGCCCATCTGACCGATGCGAGAACCGATCAGGCTACCGAAGATGATGAAATATAGCGTCATAGTGATCGCAGGTGGTACCAAGGTTTGCACCCAGATACGAGTAAAACGATTAATTTCTTTGCCGAGCAGGCTCTTAAATGCCGTCCAATAGATCGCGTACATTTTATTTCTCCTGATCTCGAACAATGGTTACAAACAGCTCTTCAAGTCGGTTGGCCTTGTTACGCATAGAAAGCACCTTGATGCCTTGCTCTGATAGCTGACTAAATACGTGGTTCAGTCCCTGCTCTTTCTGAAGCTCTATCTCAAGGGAACCATTCACCAAATTCTGGCCTACAACGCCCTCGAGTAATTTAGGCTCAACGCCCGCTTCTAGGTCTAAGATAAAGGTCTCCACCTGAAGCTTGTTCAGCAGTGACTTCATGCTGGTGTTTTCTATCAGCTCACCGCGGTTGATGATACCGATGTTGCGACACAGCATCTCAGCCTCTTCCAAGTAGTGAGTGGTTAGAATGATGGTGATGCCCTCTTGGTTAATCTTCTTCAAGAACTCCCACATAGAGCGGCGAAGCTCGATATCAACACCTGCGGTTGGCTCATCTAGGATCAGAAGTTGCGGTTCATGCATCAAAGCGCGGGCAATCATAAGGCGTCGCTTCATACCGCCAGAGAGGCTACGAGCACGCTCTTTACGCTTATCCCACAGGTCTAGCTGTGTCAGGTACTTCTGTGCACGCACTTTCGCGTCAGCGCGCGATACGCCGTAGTAACCCGCCTGCTGAAGCACTATCTGCTCAACCGTTTCAAACATATTGAAGTTGAACTCTTGCGGCACAAGACCAAGGTTTTGCTTAGCCAGCTCAAGCTCTTTATCTATGTCGTGGCCAAAGACCTTTACCCCACCCGAGCTCTTGTTCACCAAAGAGGAAATAATGCCTATAGTGGTGGACTTGCCTGCACCGTTTGGGCCAAGCAGGGCATAAAAGTCCCCTTTCTCTACGCTAAGAGAAATCCCCTTAAGCGCCTCGAATCCCCCTTTATAGGTTTTTCGTAAATCTTCTATCTCTAATGCGACCATGCTTTCTACCGATTGAATGAGCTATTGGAATAGTTTGATATTTCCAATGATATCGAAAAATATACAGATGATACTACAAATGATGATCTCAACGTCGTTTTTCAAGCGCAATGATTGAAATCATCAATAAAAAAGCGAGCACGCCATTGGCAATGCTCGCTATAACCTTAGTTAATATTCTTAGAGCGTGGCTTGATACGCCGCTTCCAGTGCCTGTTCACGCTGAGTATAGATATTTTCATCCGGCACAAGATCAATCACGTGGAATTTATCTAGTTGTTTACGCGTCTGCTCATTAGGACACAGCAGATACACATGACAGTTGGCATCCTTGGCATCCTTGATGGCGTTCTCAAGTGCTAGGCCTACAGTCACATCGATCATAGGTACGTCAGATAAGTCCAAGATCATCGCTTCGTATTCATCGATACTCGAGTGCTGACGGGAGATCGCCTTAGATACGCTGAAGATCATAGGACCAGATAGGTAGAAGAACAGCACCTTACCTTGCGCCTTATCCAGAATACTTCTCTGCTCTGCGGTCAAAGGCACATCATCATCGTCGGCATCACTTATCGCCTTAACGTGCCGCTCTTGAGCTAAGCTCAAACGCTCGATAATGATAATGTTGGAGATAAATACTCCAAGGCCTACTGCAACAATTAGGTCAACGAACACTGTCAGTAGCATCACCCCATACATGATGCCCATACCAGCGAGGCTCACCTTATGCGCGCGCTGGATAAAGCTCCAATCGAGGATATTAAAGCCGACATATACCGCGATACCAGCCAGTACCGCCATAGGAATAGGTTCAGTTAGGTCACTGGCAACCAAAACCACCAGTGCAAGCACCAGCGCACGAATCACACCTGATAGCGGTGAGCGCGCACCCACTTGGATGTTAGTCACCGTACCCATGGTCGCACCTGCGCCTGGTAGTGCACCAAACAGACCCGCAATCAGGTTAGCTAAGCCCTGCCCTCTGAGCTCTTTGTCAGAGTCGTGTTCCTTACGCGTTAGCGAGTCGCCGATAACCGCCGTTAGAAGGGTATCGATGCAACCAAGGGTACCTAGCACTAGGGCGTCGATTACCATGGCAGTTAACATCTCGCTATTAAAGGTTGGCATCACCAAACTCGGAAGACCTGCTGGGATTTCACCGATACGACGTATGGAGTCATTATCGAAGATGAGCACAGACAACAGGGTTACCGCGACTAGAGCCACCAACTGCGGCGGTACGTGCTGTCGATACTTCTTAGGCAGGAAGAACAAGATGCCTAGGGTTAGAAGGCCCAAGAACAGCTCTTTGAAGTCGATATTAACGATTAGCTCAGGCAGTGCCTTGATAGTACCGACAACGCCACCTGCTGGAGCTGCTGAGCCCAAAATCGGTGCTAACTGCAAGATAACCAGTATCACCCCTATCCCCGACATAAAGCCTGAGACCACGCTATAAGGCATTAGGGTGACGTACTTGCCCAGCTTGAGTGTGCCGAGCAGTATCTGGAATGCACCTGCCATCATCACCACGGTAAAGGTCATGGCAAGACCGGTTTCAGGGTATTTCGCCATCATACTGGTAAGCACAGCGGTCATGATCACCGTCATAGGGCCGGTAGGCTCGGAGATCAAAGTCGACGATCCACCGAACAAGGAGGCAAATAGCCCCACCATAATAGCGCCCCACAGGCCAGCTTCCGCCCCTGCCCCAGATGCCACACCAAAGGCTAGCGCCAATGGCAAAGAGATGATGGCCGTGGTAACACCGCCAAACAGATCCCCTTTAAGATTTAGATCCTCAAATCTATGTACCAACTTCATATCAATCCGTTTAAAAGCAACTCCAAAACTGGCACATGTTAACAAATGAAACAATTTGAATAAAAGGGTAACGAACTTATAAGTTATACGCAGTGGATATGATTCATGTAACCGATTGATTAATAGAGATCTAACAGATCTGATCAGCGTTTTTTTTCGGGATCAAGATCTCACCTTTGTGTATAGTAGACCGAATTAATTAAGGGAATTGTCATGCCAGAGATTAAACAGTTATTTGAGAACAACTCTAAGTGGTCCGAGTCGCTCAAATCAGAAAAACCTGAGTATTTTTCTAAGCTTGCTGAAGGCCAGTCACCAGGTTTCCTTTGGATCGGTTGCTCAGACAGTCGCGTGCCTGCAGAGCGCCTAACCGGCCTTTATTCGGGTGAGCTGTTCGTACACCGAAACGTAGCCAACCAGGTTATCCATACCGACCTAAACTGCCTTTCTGTAGTGCAGTACGCGGTAGACGTACTCAAGGTTAAGCACATCATAGTATGTGGTCACTACGGCTGTGGCGGTGTTCAAGCCTCTATCGACAACCCTAATCTAGGTCTTATCAACAACTGGATCCTTCATATCCGTGACCATTACCTGAAGCACAAAGAGCTTATCGACTCGCTACCACCAGAGAAGCAAGGCGACAAACTGGGTGAAATCAACGTTGCTGAACAGGTGTATAACCTAGGTAATTCAAGTATCTTGCGTAATGCTTGGGAGCGAGGCCAACACGTTGAAATCCATGGGGTTATCTATGGTATCGGCGACGGTAAGCTGACCGACCTTAAGATGAACTGTGCCGACCATGCGAGTCTAGAGCAAACTTATCAGGAAGCGATGGCTAAGATTGTGGCCTAAGAGCTTTAAGCTGAAAGCTATCAGCTAACAGATAAAAAAACGCCTCAGTATTCTGAGGCGTTTTTTTTATTCCTGCGGTACTACCTTGCCGATATACGGTAGGTTACGGTACTTCTGTGCGTAGTCGATGCCCACACCCACTACGAACTCATCTGGGATCTCAAAGCCGATCCACTTAACGTCTACCTTCACCTCACGACGAGATGGCTTATCTAGCAATGTTGCGATTTGGATAGAGTTAGGCTCACGAATCGCTAGGATTTCGCACACCTTACTTAGGGTGTTACCTGTATCTATGATGTCTTCCACCAGCAGTACGTCTTTGCCTTTGATGTCGTCATCTAGGTCTTTCAGGATACGTACGTCACGAGAGCTTTCCATGCTGTTGCCGTAGCTAGAAGCCGTCATAAAGTCCACGGTGTGGTTTACGGTTACGGCACGTGAAAGGTCAGCCATAAATACGAATGAACCGCGCAAAAGACCAACTAAAACAAGCTCTTGGCTGTCTTTATAGTGCTCGTTAATCTGGGCACCCAGTTGTTGGACTCGCTCTTGCACCTCTTGCTCAGAGATCATGACTTCTACGGTATGTTTCATTGTGCTTTCTCGCTAATGGAATATAGCTTCAACTATAGGATCAAAAGGGCGTGCATTGTAGCAGACAAAACTTGTTACCGAAAAACAAAAACCCGACCTAAGGCCGGGTTTCATTTTATTCGCTCAAAGAGAAAGAATTACTTCTTCTTTTTAACCGCTTTCTTGTTTGGTAGGTCAGTGATCGAACCTTCGAACACCTCTGCCGCAAGACCAACAGACTCGTGTAGAGTTGGGTGAGCGTGGATGGTTAACGCGATGTCTTCTGCATCACAGCCCATCTCGATTGCTAGGCCGATTTCACCTAGTAGTTCACCACCGTTAGTACCTACAACCGCACCACCGATTACGCGATGAGATTCTTTGTCGAAGATAAGCTTAGTCATACCGTCTGAGCAGTCAGATGCGATTGCACGGCCAGATGCGGCCCACGGGAAGCTAGCAACTTCGTAGTTGATACCTTCTGCTTTCGCTTCTTTCTCAGTCTTACCAACCCAAGCAACCTCAGGCTCAGTGTACGCGATAGATGGGATTACTTTAGGGTCGAAGTAGTGCTTCTTACCAGAGATAACCTCAGCCGCTACGTGACCTTCATGCACACCTTTGTGAGCCAGCATTGGCTGACCTACGATATCACCGATAGCGTGGATGTGAGGAACGTTAGTACGAAGCTGCTTATCTACATTGATGAAGCCACGCTCATCAACTTCGATGCCCGCTTTTTCTGCGTCCAGTAGTTTACCGTTTGGTACACGACCGATAGCAACAAGTACTGCGTCATAGCGCTCAGCTTCAGCAGGAGCCTTCTTACCTTCCATAGAAACGTAGATACCATCTTCTTTCGCTTCTACTGCAGTAACCTTAGTCTCAAGCATTAGGTTGAACTTGTTCTTGATACGCTTGGTGTAAACCTTAACGATATCTTTATCCGCAGCTGGGATTACTTGGTCGAACATCTCAACAACGTCAACCTTAGAACCTAGTGAGTGGTAAACCGTACCCATTTCTAGACCGATGATACCACCGCCCATGATAAGCAGTTTTCCTGGAACTTCTTTCAGCTCAAGTGCATCCGTTGAATCCCAGATACGTGGGTCTTCATGTGGGATGAATGGAAGCTTGATTGGGCGAGAACCCGCAGCAACGATAGCGTTGTCGAAGTTAACTACTGTTGACTCACCTTCACCCTCTACAAGGATAGAGTTAGGGCTAGTGAACTTACCGTAGCCGTTTACAACCTTAACCTTACGCATCTTAGCCATGCCGTCGAGGCCGCCAGTCAGCTGATCAACAACCTTCTCTTTCCAGATACGGATCTTGTTGATGTCTGTAGTTGGCTCACCGAAAACTACGCCGTGGTCGGCCATAGCTTTAGCTTCTTCGATTACTTTTGAAACGTGAAGAAGTGCTTTAGAAGGAATACAGCCAACGTTTAGACATACGCCACCTAGGCTGCTATAGCGTTCGATAAGTACAGTTTCAAGACCTAAGTCCGCACAACGGAAGGCAGCAGAGTAACCAGCTGGACCTGAACCTAGTACGACAACTTGGGCTTTAATTTCATTGCTCATTGTGACCTCTTTTAGTCATTATCCCTGACAGGCTAATTGGGTATTTAGCTGACGCTCAGTTTACAAATTTGCAAACTCAGTGAAAACTAATTCCATTTAGGCTGTGAGCTATACAACACTTCCGCTCGTCGCAGACCAGCATTGCATATAAAAATCTTAAATAGCCCGGACAAACGGGCGAGAAAAAGCAGCTCTTTCGAGCTGCTTTCTAGATTACATTACCAGGCGACGGATATCGCTTAGGCATTGGTTTAGGAAGGTGATGAAACGCGCACCTTCTGCACCATCGATCACACGGTGGTCGTATGATAGAGACAGTGGAAGCATTAGGCGTGGTTCGAACTCACTGCCGTTCCATACTGGCTTCATCTCAGACTTAGATACACCAAGGATACCAACTTCTGGCGCATTCACGATTGGAGTGAACGCAGTACCACCGATGCCACCTAGGCTAGAGATGGTGAAACAGCCACCTTGCATGTCAGCTGCAGTCAGCTTGCCAGAACGTGCTTTCTTCGAGATTACTGCTAGTTCTTCAGATAGCTCGTAGATGCCCTTCTTGTTCACATCCTTGAATACTGGAACCACTAGGCCGTTTGGTGTGTCCACCGCGATACCTACGTTCACGTATTTCTTAAGGATGATGCTCTCACCGTCTTCTGATAGAGAAGAGTTGAATGCAGGGAATGCTTCTAGCGCTTTTGCAACTGCTTTCATGATGAATACAAGCGGAGTGATCTTAATACCAGAATCTTTCTTCGCTTCGAACGCGTTCTGCTCTTTACGGAACTTCTCAAGCTCAGTGATATCTGCGTTGTCCCACTGTGTAACGTGAGGGATCATTACCCAGTTACGGTGTAGGTTAGCGCCAGAGATCTTCTTGATCTTCGAAAGCTTCTGAACTTCAGTCTCACCAAACTTGCTGAAGTCCACTTTTGGCCATGGTAGTAGACCAAGAGCACTGCCGTCACCTTTACCAGATGCTGCGCCAGCGCCAGCTTCAAGACGCTTTAGAGCGTCCTTAACGAAGCTTTGAACGTCTTCTTTAAGGATACGGTTCTTACGACCAGTACCTTTAACCTTAGAAAGGTTAACACCGAATTCGCGGGCTATACGACGAACAACTGGAGATGCGTGTGCATAGTCGTGGTTCTCTTGGAACTCACCCGTTGCCGCTGGAGTCTCTGCTACTGGAGCTGAAGGTGCCGCAGGCGCTGGAGCTGCTGGTGCCGCCGCAGGAGCTGCAGCAGCCGGTACTGGAGCCACTGCTGGAGCAGAACCCGCCGTTTCGAATACCATGATTAGAGAACCAGTAGTTACTGAGTCGCCTTCAGCGATCTTGATCTCTTTTACCGTACCTGCGAATGGCGCTGGTACTTCCATAGAAGCCTTGTCGCCTTCTACAGTGATTAGAGATTGTTCTTCTTCAACGCTGTCGCCAACTGAAACCATGATCTCAGTAACTTCTACTTCGTCACCGCCGATGTCTGGTACGTTAACTTCTTGTACAGCAGACGCAGCTGGTGCCGCAGGTGCAGCTGCTGGAGCTTCTGCTGCAGCCGGGGCTTGCGCTGCGCCAGAACCTACCGTCTCGAATACCATGATAAGAGAACCAGTAGAAACAGAATCGCCTGAAGCTACTTTGATTTCTTTAACTGTACCTGCAAATGGTGCTGGTACTTCCATAGATGCTTTGTCGCCTTCTACAGTAAGAAGAGATTGCTCTTCTTCAACTGTGTCGCCAACTGCAACCATGATTTCGGTAACTTCTACTTCGTCGCCGCCGATGTCTGGTACGTGAACTTCTTTAAGCTCCGGAACGCCGGCCGCAGCCGCCGCTGCAGGAGCAGCAACTGGTGCCGCCACTTCAACTGCTGGAGCAGCAGGTGCTGCCGTAGCACCCTCTGCTTCAAAGATCATGATTAGAGAACCAGTGGTAACTGAATCGCCTTCAGCTACCTTGATTTCTTTAACGATACCCGCTTGAGATGCAGGAACTTCCATCGAAGCCTTGTCGCCTTCAACAGTGATCAGTGACTGTTCTTCTTCAACCTTGTCACCAACGTTCACTAGAATCTCAGTTACTTCAACCTCATCAGCACCGATGTCAGGTACATTAATTTCGATTGTCATTGTTTATTTCCCTTAATAAATGGAAGTCTTATGCGTATTGCGGGTTAATTTTGTCTGCGTCGATGTCGAACTTAGCAATTGCTTCTGCAACTACTGACTTCTCAACATCGCCACGTTTAGCCAGTTCAGTTAGGGCTGCAACTACTACGTAGCCAGCGTTAACTTCGAAGTGACGACGTAGGTTTTCGCGGCTGTCAGAGCGACCGAAGCCATCTGTACCAAGAACCTTGTAAGACTCAGAAGGCATGTAAGCACGTACTTGCTCAGCGTAGTTCTTCATGTAGTCAGTCACTGCGATTGCTGGTTCATTACCTAGAACTGTAGTGATGTAAGGTACTTGCTCTTCAGCTTCTGGGTGAAGCATGTTGTAGCGCTCTACTGCTTGACCGTCACGAGTTAGTTCGTTGAACGATGTTACAGAGAATACGTCAGATGCGATGCCATACTCTTCGCTTAGGATTACCGCAGCTTTACGCGCTTCGTTCATGATAGTACCAGAGCTCATTAGCTGAACTTTAGCCTTAGTACCTTCGTGAGACTCAAGCTTGTAGATACCCTTACGGATGCCTTCTTCAGCGCCTTCTGGCATTGCTGGCATTGCGTAGTTCTCGTTCATTACTGTTAGGTAGTAGTAAACGTTCTCTTGCTCAGGACCGTACATGCGACGGATACCGTCTTGCATGATTACCGCTAGCTCGTAAGCGAACGTTGGGTCATAAGAAATACAGTTAGGTACAGTGTTCGCCATGATGTGCGAGTGACCATCTTCGTGCTGTAGACCTTCACCGTTTAGGGTTGTACGACCTGCTGTAGCACCTAGTAGGAAGCCACGAGCTTGTTGGTCACCTGCTAGCCATGCCATGTCACCGATACGTTGGAAACCGAACATAGAGTAGTAGATGTAGAACGGAATCATCGGCAGGTCGTTGGTGCTGTATGAAGTTGCAGCTGCAACCCAAGACGCCATTGAACCTAGTTCGTTGATACCTTCTTGAAGAACCTGACCAGAGGTTGCTTCTTTGTAGTAAGAAACGATGCCTTTATCTTCTGGAGTGTAGTCTTGACCGTGCGGGTTATAGATACCGATCTGACGGAATAGACCTTCCATACCAAAGGTACGTGCTTCATCACAGATGATAGGAACGATGTTCTTACCGATGTTCTTGTTCTTAAGCAGGATGTTAAGAGTACGAACGTACGCCATAGTCGTTGAGATTTCACGCTTCTGTGCGCCAAGTAGAGGAGCGAACTCTTCTAGCTCAGGAACCTGGAATTCTTGAGTGAACTGAGGTAGACGCGCTGGTGTGTAGCCGTGAAGTGCTTTACGACGAGCGTGCATGTACTCGTATTCTGCTGTGCCTTCTTCTAGCTTCAGGTAAGGAAGCTCAGAGATTTTCTCATCAGATAGAAGGTCTTGTAGGCCCAGACGGTCGCGTAGGTGCTGAACATGAGTCATGTCCATCTTCTTCACGCCGTGTGCAATGTTCTTACCTTCAGCTGCGTCACCCATGCCGTAACCTTTAACAGTTTTAGCTAGGATTACAGTTGGCTTGCCACCAGTTTCTTTCGCGTTGTTGAATGCAGCGAACAGCTTAGATGAGTCATGACCACCACGCTTAAGCGCGAAGATTTCGTCATCAGTCATGTCAGCAACTAGTGCAGCTGTTTCAGGGTACTTACCAAAGAAGTGCTCACGTACGTATGCGCCATCTTTAGATTTGAATGTTTGGTAGTCACCATCGATAGTTTCGTTCATTAGCTGAAGAAGCTTACCTGATGTGTCTTTCGCAAGTAGTGAATCCCAGTTGCTACCCCAGATAACCTTAACAACGTTCCAGCCAGCACCCTTGAATAGGCCTTCTAGCTCTTGGATGATGCTGCCGTTACCCATTACAGGACCGTCAAGGCGCTGTAGGTTACAGTTGATTAGGAAACATAGGTTGTCTAGCTTCTCACGCGCAGCGAAAGAGATAGCACCACGTGATTCTGGCTCATCCATCTCACCGTCACCTAGGAACGCATATACGCGCTGTGCAGAAGTGTCTTTCAGGCCACGACCCTCAAGATACTTAAGGAAACGTGCTTGATAGATAGCAGAGATTGGACCAAGACCCATAGATACAGTTGGGAACTGCCAGAACTCAGGCATTAGTTTAGGGTGCGGGTATGAAGGGATACCTTTACCGTCTACTTCTTGACGGAAGTTGTCTAGCTGCTCTTCAGTTAGACGACCCTCAACGAATGCGCGAGAGTAGATACCTGGTGAGATGTGACCTTGATAGTAAACTAGATCGCCACCGTCCGTCTCATTCGGAGCACGGAAAAAGTGGTTGAAACATACTTCGTAGAAAGCTGCAGCTGACTGGTAAGAAGCCATGTGACCGCCAAGGTCTAGGTCTTTCTTAGAAGCGCGCAATACGATCATGATTGCGTTCCAGCGGATGATTGAGCGAATGCGACGCTCAAGAGTTGTATCACCAGGGTAAGCTGGTTCTTGGGCTGCTGGAATGGTGTTGATGTAGTTGGTGTTGATACCGGTTGGCATATCTACACCGTCTAAACGAGCTTTGTCTAGAACTTGTTCTAGCAAAAATTGAGCGCGTTCAACGCCCTCTTCACGTACTACTGACTCAAGTGCTTCTAACCAATCTTGAGTTTCCAGAGCATCAACGTCATGCTTCATGTCAGACATGGCGAACTATCCTTTTATATTAAGTTAGGTCAACTACCGGGCGGTTTAGCCCAGAAAAAGCTTACTATTTATTCTGTTGGGTTCGACGTAGTGAGCGAGCTCTGCGGCCCTGCTCCTGAGTCAAATCCGACAATGTTTCATCGATAAATGCCAAGTGTGTGTGCGACATCTCGCTCGCTTTCTCTGGCTCGCCAGAAACGATCGCATTCACTATCTTAGCTCGGTGTTCATTCAGCTTTTGCAGAGCATCTTCGCGCTCAGACAACAGCTTTAGGTTTTGTAAAACGTTCTGCTCTAACAGTGGAGAGAGGCTCTTCACTATGTGCAGTAAAACTACATTGTGAGATGCTTCAGCAATGGCAGTTAGAAACTCCATTACTGCCTTGGCTTCTGCTTCAATATCCTCAGCCTGAAGTGATTCGTTCATTGCTTGGTGACATTGAGAGATTCGTTCGAAATCTTCTTTGGTGCCTCGAAGCGCAGCAAAATAAGCTGAGATGCCCTCTAACGCATGACGCGTCTCAAGCAGGTCTCGTTGCGTATCCGCACGGCTCGACAGCAGGTTCAGAAGTGGATCGGACAAATTAGAAGACAGGTTTTCATTAACAAAGGTTCCCCCTCCTTGACGACGAGTCAGCAAACCTTTGGCTTCTAGCCTTTGGATCGCCTCACGTACAGAGGGTCTAGACACATCAAATTGCTTCGCCAGTTCACGCTCAGGTGGAAGCTGTTGTCCTGGGGACAAGATTCCATCCAAGATTAAGCTCTCCAATTCACGTTGAATCACGTCGGAAAGCTTTGGTTGGCGAATACTTTTAAAAGCAACTTTCTGCATTTAGTTCTTTGCGTCCTGCACAATGTAATTTGGTAATACGTTAATTGGTATTACCAATTTTTTGATTTGGCGCAAAGTTAGCACGCCTTTCGTTTTCCTGTCCACCAAAAATTGATTTAAATCATGGAATGGAGATCACACTAACAGGAATTCAAATAAAATCCGTTTCTTTGTAACTTGATTGTTACCAGCCATGGGGATATTTAACTGGTTAACTTGTATGACAAATTAAACCAAAGTATATGAATTGGTCAAATGCTCATTCAAATTAGATATGCTTTAGTGACTGTCTAAAATATCGCCAATCGAAGCATAGGCCAGGATCGGACTTTCTGTAGGGCGCAATATATTGGTGCCCAGTGATCCGATGAGGGGTAATAGCAGGATACGTGGTGGTTATGAATTGGGTTAACTCAGACAGAGATTGATACTGCTCTGAAGTGAAAGATTGAGTGTCGGTTCCTTCAAGCTCAATACCGATAGAATAATTGTTACACTTTTCTCGACCAGCAAAGCTAGATAAACCAGCATGCCAAGCGCGTTTATTGAAGGGAACAAATTGAATGATATTGCCACTTCGGGTGATCAAGCAGTGTGCAGAAACCCGCATCTTAGAAACTAATGCCAGATAAGGATGTGCTGAGCCGTCTAATTTACCCTGAAAAAAAGCCTCAATATGACCATTTTCAAACTGTCCCGGCGGCAAAGAGATGTTGTGCAGTACCAGCAAGGAGACATCATTTGGGTCATCTCTTTCATCGCAAAACGGTGATAACACCACTTTTGATTTTGGATACCAGATATCTTCCATGATTTGCCTGCTAATTTGCTGATCCAGATTGGTATTATATTCAAAGCAAGAGTATCATTCAGCACAATTCCCAAATAGATAAACTATCAAGCCTGTGACTATGAAAAACACTCACGACAGCGAAGCTAGACTCGCCTATCTAAAACAGCAACTTCCAGTAGAAGTGACTCGTGCGGTTACCGATACACTAAAAGAAGATCTAGGCGGAACGCTAGACGCATCAGCGGATATCACTGCAAGCCTAATTGCAGCAGATACCCAGGGCGTAGCAACCATCATTACTCGTGAACACGGCGTGTTCTGCGGTCAGATGTGGGCTGATGAAGTGTTCAAACAGCTTGGTAGTGAAGTAGCTATCGAATGGCACGTAGCTGACGGCGATACAGTAGAGCCAAACCAGACTCTATGTACCCTGAGCGGTCCTGCTCGCACCCTGTTAACAGGTGAGCGCAACGCGATGAACTTTATCCAGACTCTATCTGGCTGTGCGACCGTCGTTGCCGAGTATGCTAAGGCCATCGAAGGCACTGGCTGTCGTCTACTAGACACACGTAAAACCATCCCTGGCCTGCGCAGCGCTCTTAAATATGCTGTAGCCTGTGGCGGTGGTTACAACCACAGAATCGGCGTATTCGATGCGTACCTTATTAAAGAGAACCACATCATTGCCTGTGGCGGTATCGAGCAAGCTATCTCAACAGCGAAAGAGCTAAATCCTGGTAAACCTGTTGAAGTTGAGACAGAGAGCCTTGAAGAGCTGAAACAAGCTATCGAGGCAGGCGCAGACATCATTATGCTAGATAACTTTACCCTAGACATGATGCGTGAAGCCGTTGAGATCAACCAAGGCCGCGCTGTGCTAGAAAACTCAGGTAACGTGACCCTAGAGACCATCCGCCCTATGGCTGAAACTGGTGTGGACTTTATCTCTGTAGGTGCACTGACTAAGCACCTTAAGGCAATGGACCTGTCTATGCGCTTCAAGTAAGGCGCTTTAAACCCTATCTAAGGTCAGCAGATGCTGGCCTTTTTTGTATCTGAGCATTACAAGCTGTGATATTCAGTCACATTTTTAAGCCTTTCTCTCCCGACTTTCATTTCTCTCTTCGACTGAGCTAGTAAAGCTAGCCTCCGCCCTTCGACGCTCAAGCTTCAACTTTCTAGATTTACTCAACCCCAATAAGTTGAGAAGAATCATGCGTAAACATCAATATGGCTTTACCCTAATAGAGCTGATGATAGTGGTGGCTATCATAGGTATCTTGTCCGCAGTCGGCGTACCCATGTACCAAGACTACGTAAAGAAATCTGAGCTTGCCTCTGGCACTGCCACCCTGAGAGGGCTAATTACCAAGGCTGAGCTTTACCTGCTGGATCACGGCAGTTTTCCAGCCAACCTTTCAGATATACAAACTAGCTCTGCAGCCGGTGGCACCTTAGGCACCATATCTATTCAAGGAAGCAATCAGCTCCTGTTCTCTTTTGATAACAACAATAGCGCCCTTGCCAATGCTAGCGTCGCTTTTTCTAGAGATGCCACTAACGGTTGGAGTTGTAGCATTAGCGGTGCGGCAAATGTCACCCGACCTAAAGGTTGCCAGTGAAACATTATCTAGATGCGCTGGAAGAGGCGGGGCTTATCGACTCTGCCCTTTATCAGCGGGCCATCGAAGCATCTTTAGAATTAAAAGAGGTAATAGAAAGCACACCTCAGAGTATTTGGCCTACCATAGGCCAAATACTATCAAAGCTGCACAAATTGCCTTTCTCTAAACAGATTAACTATGAGACAGATGAACTTAAAAAGCTCTCAACCCTTTATAGAACAAGGGATGAGTATCTAATAGTTATTAATAGGGCTGGCGATAAATTGCATTTGGTCTCATATGATCCAAAAGCTGTACAAGCCTGCCAAGAGTTTGGTTTTATCCACCAGCTCGATACCCAGTTCACTCTAATCTGCTACTCGGATTTTAAGCGCATAAAAGCGGAACTGAGCACTAACGATGAAGATTTATTGGAACAAATACTGCGAGAAGGAAAATCCAGCAGAGCTTCCGATGTGCATATTCAGCCAAGAAAAGAGCAAACAGATATCCGCTTTCGCATCGATGGATTACTGCATCCATGGAGAAGTATTCCCCACCCATTCACCACCACTCTGGTTAGTCGCATCAAGGTACTGGCCGATCTGGACATCACACAACATAGACACCCACAAGATGGAAGACTGCATTGGCACAATCAAGATATCCGAGTATCCATACTGCCAACCATATGGGGCGAGAAAGTGGTATTACGGATGCAAGCCGAGCAACAGGTTCCTAGCCTAGATAAACTTGGGTTGATGGATGTTCAATTCGATCATTTAAAACGAACACTGCTAAGCCCGCATGGCCTCTTGTTGGTTACCGGTCCTACAGGAAGCGGTAAGAGTCTCACGCTTTATTCTTGCCTAAAGCAATTACAGACGCCCAGTCTTTCAATCTGCACCGTTGAAGACCCGGTAGAGATTCAAGACACTAACTACAATCAGGTTCAGATTGACCCCAATATAAATTATGGCTTCGCAGAAGCACTGCGTTCACTATTGCGCCAAGATCCCGACATTATAATGCTAGGTGAAATCCGAGATTCGGAATCAGCCCAGATCGCCGTACACGTAGCTCAAACCGGTCACTTAGTCCTTTCTACCCTGCACACCAATAGTGCTAGAGAATCTATTCCACGACTGTTGAGCCTTGGAGTGTCTGAGCTAGATGTTCGCACCACACTCAAGCTAGTCATTGCCCAAAGACTAGTAAGGAGGGCCTGCCTGTCTTGTGTAAGTGGGTGCCCACACTGTAATGACGGCTACAAAGGGCGTGTTGGGCTATTTGAACTCTATTCTCTACCCAATCAAGAGATGGTTGGCGGCTTGACGCTTCATGACGCGGGTAAACACTGGCAAGCATCAGGAGTAACCACCAAAAACGAACTAGACAGAGTTATTGGTCATGAAGCATAAGCTGAGATGTTTCCATTGGTTCGGTAGGCAGGAGAACTCAAATAAAACCTCTGGGAGTTTATACGCCTACTCTCGAGCTCAGTTAGCCCAGTTAGCGAAGAGAGAGACAATACAGATTCAAAAGATCGCCGAAGGCTCTGTATCTAGCATCTATAAAATGCGCTTTGGCATTAAGGCTAACCAAGTAAATAGTTTAATCCATCAGCTAATTACTCTGCTGGAGTCTGGCTTTCCTGTGACAGAGGCACTCAGTCAAAGTCTTAAACATAGAGAGAAAAATGAGCTTGGGATTCTTATCCATCTAGTCAGAGATGAGATATTAGAGGGCTTGAGCCTTTCGCAGAGCTTAAGTCGATTCGATTGTTTCGACCCCATCTTGCTTCAATATATCCGCATAGGCGAGTCTAATGGCAAGCTGGCTGATACCCTGAGATGGGCACTAGAGCAAAGAACACGCAGCATGAATATTAAACGCAAGCTGCGCTCCGCCCTAATCTATCCGACCCTAGTGTTTCTGGTTGCTCTAATTGTACTGGTTATCATGCTGATATTTGTACTTCCTCAGTTTGAGAACCTCTTTGCAGGGTTTGGAGCGGAACTGCCTTCCCTTACCCAATGGACACTAGGCTTGTCAGCCTGGACACAAAACTACGGCCTATACCTGCTCATGGGAACAACGCTATTCACGCTAGTTATCACCACGCTACTTAGAAGTGGAACGCGATTGAGATACAGGTTCGATGCCCTGCTCCTTGGTCTACCCATAATGGGAAAAGCGTTACGCTCGGGCGAGTGGGCTAGGTTTAGCCTGATACTCGCATCTAGCCTAGGTGCCGGCTTGCCTATATTGAACGCTTGGCACAATGCAACCTGTGTGGTGGAGAACGGCTACCTAAACCAGCATCTAAGTAAGGCTAAACAGAAAATAAATCAGGGTATGCGCCTGTCTGACGCTATGGCCGAAGTCCCTAATTTTCCCTCTGAGCTGGGGATGCTCATTAGCATAGGTGAAAGCAGTGGTCGACTAACCTCGCTTCTAGAAAAAGCGTCTCTAGACCTCGAACAGCAACTCATTGATACCACAGATAATCTGAGCAAGCTTATTGAGCCCTTTGTTATACTGCTACTCGGAGGCATGGTTGGTACTATGGTGCTATCCATTTATCTGCCCATATTCAGTCTGATGAATAGCTTACATTAGAAGATTAATATAAAATAATTGCTAGAATTTCATGTACATGGGCCTCTGATGCTCGAATATTACTTCATTCAATTCCCTGCCCTCTTCCCAATTATGGCCACAATTCTCGGCCTTATCATCGGCAGTTTTCTCAATGTAGTTATCCATAGACTGCCCATCATCATGGAAAGAGAATGGAGAACAGAATTTGCTGAGGCCTATCCGGAGCTAAAACTAGACAAGCCAGAGGGTGACTTTGGACTAAGTTTACCGCGCTCACGCTGCCCTAAGTGTGAAACCCCAATTAAGATTCGAGACAATATTCCTGTATTGGGCTGGTTAATGCTTAGAGGTAAATGCCGAGCATGTAGCACTAAGATAAGCCCTCGCTACCCTTTAATAGAACTTCTCTCTGGCGGTTTGTGCCTCATTGTGGCTCTACAATTCCAACCAAGCTTGTATGCCGTTGCCCTGCTTGGTTTTACCTGGGTACTGATCTGCGCCACCTTTATCGACCTAGATACCATGCTGTTGCCAGATAGCCTAACTCTTCCTCTAATGTGGGCTGGCATAGCACTAGCACTAACTGGTATTGGTCCGATAGGCCTTGAACAAGCCATTATCGGTGCAATGGCGGGTTACCTGTCTCTGTGGAGCGTGTACTGGCTGTTTAAGCTGATTACCGGCAAGGAAGGTATGGGCTATGGCGACTTTAAGCTTCTTGCTGCTCTCGGGGCTTGGCTTGGCTGGCAGGCACTTCCGCTTATTATCCTACTTTCATCTGTTGTCGGACTAGTTTTTGGCATCATCCAGTTGAGACTAAAGAAACAAGGCATTGAAAAAGCCTTTCCGTTTGGTCCATATCTAGCTATTGCTGGTTGGGTGTATCTGATTGTGGGTGAGCAAATCGTTAGCTGGTATCTCGGCTTCTATTTCGGAGGTGCCTAATGACACTTGTAATTGGCCTGACCGGCGGCATTGGCAGCGGTAAAACCACAGTAGCCGATCAGTTTAATCACCGTTTTGGCATCGAGATCGTCGATGCCGACGTGGTTGCTCGCGAAGTGGTGGAGCCAGGCACTGAAGGTCTCAAGGCTATCACGAATAAATTTGGTGGGCAGATCCTTACCAGCGATGGCACTTTAGATAGGAAGAAGCTCAGAGAGGTTATCTTTTCAGATGAAAGTGCTAAGACGTGGTTAAATGAACTGCTTCACCCTATGATTCGCCAGCGCATGTTAGATCAGATTGAACAAGTTCACTCTGCCTATTGTCTACTGGTTATCCCACTTATGGTGGAAAACGGACTGCAACGCCTTGCGAATAGAGTTTTAGTGGTAGATGTCTCAGAGCTGACACAAATTAACCGAACAATGACGCGTGATCAGGTCTCACAAGAGCAAGTTGAATCTATACTAAAATCACAAGCAAGCAGAGCCGAACGGCTGGCGATTGCAGACGATGTGGTCAACAACGACGGCATCGAACCACTGGCCGAGCAGATAGAAAAATTGCACCATCAATATCTAGCGATGACAGAGGCAAGCCATGGAGAGTGAAGCGCAACTGAAAAGCAGGATGCTCAGTATGACAATTCAAAAATACGAACACCCGCTCAATGAAAAGAGCCGTACCTATCTGCGTATTGAGAGCCTACTCAGGCAAGCTCAGCAGTGTGCGACCTTCTCTGATCCTCAACATTATCAAGTACTGTTCCGATCTATCTTCGATCTGTTGGATATCTTCGAACAGATCCAGCTAAAACCTGAACTGCTAAAAGATCTTGATAAACTCAAGCTCACCTACTCCAACTGGCTAAATGTGCCGGGTGTGGATCAAAAGCGCCTACAGGGCCTGTTGAAAGAGTTGGATATGGTGCATGGAGAAATCATCAAGGCGCAGCGCTTCGGCACCTTGTTGAAGGAAGATCGCTTCCTTGCCTCCATACGCCAACGCTTTAATCTGCCAGGAGGTGCCTGTTGCTTCGACCTTCCTGCATTACACTTTTGGCTACATCAACCTCTGGAAAAGCGCATGACGGATGCCCAGCGCTGGTTAAGCTCGCTAGCACCGCTTAATCACGGTCTGCAGCAGTGGCTCAATCTAACCCGTAGTTCCAGTCAAATGAAGCCTCAGATTGCTCGTGGGGGATTTTTCCAGAGCGATGCCGAGGAGGCCAACATGGTCAGGCTACAGTTCAGCCAAGATTACGGCGTCTACCCTATGGTTTCTGGACATAAGAACCGCTTTGTGATCAAATTCATTAACTTTGAAACTGGGCAGGCTAGCAACCAAGATATTGAGTTTGAGCTTGCCGTTTGTAGCTGAGAACACCATGAGTAAACCAACCATAGTTAAGTGCCCGCAGTGTGGCAATGATGTTGAATGGGGAGAGCAAAGCCCTCACCGTCCATTCTGTAGCAAAAAGTGCCAGATGATAGACTTCGGCGAATGGGCCGATGAAGAGAACTCGATTCCAGGCGCACCGGATATGTCTGATTCGGACGGTTGGTCTGAAGATCAATATTAAAGCTAGCCACAAGCTCTAAAAGCAGTTTTTGGAATGATAACGCAGAGATTTTGGAGGCTAACAAGGCGGAGCCGCGCAGTGTGCAACGCGCACATGAGCAGTGACAACGCAGTTAGCGTTCAAAATAACCAGTTATCAAACAAACACAAAAAAACGGGAAGCCATTTGGCTTCCCGTTTTATCTATGAGAAATGCAGGTAATGCATTACTTCTTAGCAAGTTTCTCTTTAATACGAGCTGACTTACCAGAACGCTCACGTAGGTAGTACAACTTGGCACGACGTACTGCACCACGGCGTTTAACTTCAATGCTATCAACCATTGGAGAGTGAGTTTGGAACGTACGCTCAACACCTTCACCGTTCGAGATCTTACGAACTGTGAATGCTGAGTGAAGGCCACGGTTACGAATCGCGATTACAACACCTTCGAACGCCTGCAGACGCTCACGGTCACCTTCTTTTACTTTAACCTGTACAACTACAGTGTCACCTGCACCAAATTTTGGCAGGTCAGATTTCATTTGCTCTTGCTCAAGAGCTGCGATGATATTACTCATTTGTATATACCCTAGAATAAACTGAATCTAAATATATGATTACTTGCGACTTTTATGTTCATTTATGAACTCGACAAGTAATATTTCCTGTTCGTCAGTCAGAGCTAGGTTTTCCAGCATCTCTGGTCTTCTTAGCCAAGTACGGCCCAGCGATTGCTTTAATCGCCAGCGACGAATGTCCTTGTGGTTTCCGGACTTAAGTACCGCTGGTACTTCAGTGCCATCTAACACCTCAGGACGCGTGTAGTGAGGACAATCTAAAAGGCCATTTGCAAAGGAGTCTTCCTCTGCTGACGCAAAATCTCCCAATACCCCAGGTACAAACCTAGATACTGAGTCGATTAAGGTCATGGCTGGTATCTCACCACCCGTCATCACGAAGTCTCCGATTGACCATTCTTCATCAATCTCAGACTGTATGATGCGCTCATCTACCCCTTCGTAGCGGCCACAAATAAGAAGCAAGTTCTCATTGGTTGCCAGCTCTTCTACCCCTTGTTGGTCGAGCTTTCGACCTTGAGGGCTAAGATAGATAACCTTCGTCTTACCCGGTGCGGTTTTCTTTGCTTCATGAATGGCATCGCGCAAAGGCTGAACCATCATTAGCATTCCGGGGCCTCCCCCGTAAGGTCTGTCATCAACAGTACGGTGTTTGTCGTGAGTAAAATCACGAGGATTCCACGTTTGTACCGTTAGTAGACCTTTTTTAACCGCTTGACCTGTTACTCCGAAATCAGTGACAGAGCGGAACATCTCTGGAAATAGGCTAATTACGCCAACCCACATAGTTCACTCTCTAATTTTGGACTAGAAGCCAGGATCCCAGTCAACTTCGATCCGTTGAGCATCGCGATCAACATTAATGATCACTTGCTCTTCAAGGAACGGAATTAGTCGTTCCTTTTTGCCAAAAGCATCTTTTAGGTTAGCCTTCACTACCAAAACATCGTTTGAACCCGTCTCCAACATATCGGTGACTTCGCCAAGGTTGTAACCTTTAGTGGTTACCACTTGCATTCCAAACAATTCACGCCAGTAGAACTCATCTTCTGACAGTTCAGGTAGAGAAGCAGCATTTACCGAGATCTCAAAGTTGGTAAGCAAATGTGCGTCTTCACGTACATCTACACCTTCAAGCTTACAAACATAGCCTTTATTGTGGCGTTTCCAGCTCTCTACTTTGTACTCAACTAGGCTGCCGTTTTGGTTAAGAAACCAAGGGCTGTACTGAAAAATATTTTCAGCGTTGTCTGTAAAGGAATGAACTTTAAGCCAACCACGAATGCCATAAGTAGCACCAAGCTTGCCTACAACAATTTTTTCGATTTGCTCACTCATTCGTTCTTTTCCTTTTACATCGAGTGCCAATTAAGCCGCTTTTTGAGCGTCTTTAACTAGCTTAGCTACGCGGTCAGAAACTGTAGCACCTTGTGAAACCCAGTGGTTTACACGGTCTAGGTCTAGACGTAGACCTTCTTCTTGACCTTTAGCAGTAGGGTTGAAGAAACCTACTTTCTCGATGAAACGACCAGTAGCTGCACGACGGCTGTCTGCTACTACGATTTGATAAAATGGACGCTTCTTAGCGCCGTGACGTGCCAAACGAATGGTAACCATGTCGTCCTCTTTGCTTTCTCAAAAAAAAATTTAACCCCAAACTATTCTTTCCGCAGAATTGCATGGGGTCTCGTGCCAAAATAAAGCTCCGGAATTTTACTCTTATTCGGAATCTTTGCAAGGGGTTTAGTTACTTTTTAGCCAACTAATTGAATGTGAGCTGGGTAACATTTTGAAAATAAACCAAGAAATAAAAAGGCTCTAGAAATCTAGAGCCTGATTCTAAGCATTCATTGTGACTAGCGGGCCTATCGGCCGAATGGGCCGCCGAAGCCACCGCCGCCCATACCACCCATGCCGCCCATCATGCCTTGCATGTTGCGCATCATGCCGCGCATGCCACCCTTCTGCATCTTCTTCATCATCTTCTGCATCTGAGTGAACTGCTTGAGTAGACGGTTTACGTCCTGAACCTGAGTACCTGAACCCGCTGCAATACGCTTCTTGCGTGAGCCTTTAATAAGCTCTGGGCGTTGGCGCTCTTTCATGGTCATAGAGTTAATGATGGCTTCCATCTGCTTAAACATCTTATCGTCGACTTTATCTTTTACGTCGTCTGGTAGATTGTTCATGCCTGGTAGCTTATTCATCATACCCATCATGCCACCCATGTTTTGCATCTGACCTAGCTGCTCACGGAAGTCTTCGAGGTCAAAGCCCTTCTTCTCTTTAAACTTCTTCGCCAGTTTTTCAGCTTTTTGGGTATCTACGTTGCGCTGCAGGTCTTCGATAAGAGACAGCACATCACCCATGCCTAGAATGCGCGAGGCTACACGGTCAGGGTGGAAAGGTTCTAGGGCGTCGGTTTTCTCACCCACACCTAGGAATTTGATCGGCTTACCTGTGATGTGTTTTACCGAAAGGGCAGCACCGCCCCTAGCATCACCATCGACCTTAGTAAGGATTACACCGGTAAGAGGTAGCGCATCACCAAAGGCTTTTGCCGTGTTCGCCGCATCCTGACCTGTCATAGCATCAACCACGAACAGGGTTTCAACTGGGGTAATCGCATCGTGAAGAGCTTGGATCTCAGCCATCATCTCTTCATCTACAGCTAGACGACCCGCGGTATCCACAAGAAGCACGTCATAGAACTTCTTCTTGGCGTGGTCGATAGCCGCGTTTGCGATATCGATAGGCTTCTGGTCGGCAGAAGATGGGAAGAAGTCTACGCCAACATCGCCGGCTAGGGTTTCTAGCTGTTTGATCGCTGCAGGACGATAAACGTCGGCAGACACGACCAATACTTTCTTCTTATCGCGCTCTTTTAGGAGTTTAGATAGCTTACCTACACTGGTGGTTTTACCCGCACCTTGTAGACCTGCCATCAATACAACTGCTGGAGGTTGAGCCGCAAGGTCTAGACCTTCGTTGGACTCACCCATAACCGCTTCAAGCTCAGATTGAACAATCTTGATGAACTCTTGGCCCGGTGTAAGGGATTTGGAAACTTCAACGCCAACAGCGCCTTCTTTTACGCGCTTGATAAAGTCGCGAACTACCGGAAGGGCAACGTCCGCTTCCAATAGTGCCATACGCACTTCGCGTAGGGTCTCTTTAATGTTGTCTTCAGTAAGACGACCCTTACCACTGATATTCTTCAGTGTCTGGGATAAACGATCTGTTAAGTTATCAAACATCTTGTTCTCTAAGCTGACTAATTCGGTCAATTACCCGAAGTATACCGCAGAGGCGTATTGAACAAAACCTTGCCAGAGCGCGTGTAAGCGAAACTGAGAATTGACCTAGATCTAAACAAATGTTTCCAGTGTTCAACTTAACTATGCTTATGGGTATAATTTAGGATTATATTTCAGAACTAGTATCGAAAAATTATGAACTTAGTAGTGGTAAGCTCAAGTGTAGTCTTATACCTCGCCGCCTTATTATTGATACTCCCTGGCCTTCTAAATAAGACAGGTATCAACGCAAAAGGTGTATTAGGTCTGGCATTTGTTGCCCTACTTCTGCATTTTTCGACCCTAGTAGGCACTGTGTTTAATCCCGAAGGGCAAAATCTTAGCATCTTAAACGTCACCTCTTTGGTGAGTTTCCTGATCTCGGTAGTGCTGACCTGCGCCATGTTTAAGACCCGACTCTGGTTCTTGCTTCCTATAGCCTATGGCTTTTCTGCCTTATGTCTGTTGGTCGCCTCTTTCGTACCGAGCACATTTATCACCCACTTTGAGCATTCACCTGGCTTGGTTGCACATATCACCCTAGCCCTGTTCTCTTATGCGACGCTAATGATTGCCGCTTTATACGCCTTGCAACTGGCATGGCTGGATTTCAAGCTAAAGCAGAAGACCTCGCAGGCGCTGAACCCAAATCTTCCGCCTCTTATGAAGATAGAGCGTCAACTGTTTAACATCATTCTTATTGGTAACGGTCTTCTTACCCTTACCCTAATGAGTGGTCCACTGTTCGTGGATGATTTCTTCTCTAGTGGTAAGACACACAAGGCTGTGCTGTCGTTTATTGCCTGGGTGGTATTCAACGTTCTTCTGTGGGGGCACTACAAACAAGGTTGGCGCGGAAAGACAGTGACCTGGTTCTCTATCGTGGGCGCTTTCCTGCTAACCCTCGCCTATTTTGGTAGCCGTTTTGTGCGCGAAGTCATACTGACTTAACCAAACTCAGCTAGTCTCACCCAGCTTGAGTTGACAGCTAGCTCAATATCATTCATTTTTTGAACAGCACTAACTAAGGATTTACGACGTTTTGGATGACATATCAACTGGGTTGCTGTTTGGCCTCCTTGCATGTCTGATTATCATTTCAGGTTATTTTTCAGGTTCAGAGACAGGTATGATGTCTTTGAATCGTTATCGCTTAAAGCACTTATCTAATCAAGGTCATAAGGGTGCGCGTCGAGTAGAGAAACTGCTCGACAGGCCGGATCGTCTTATCGGTCTGATCCTTATTGGCAACAACCTAGTCAACATCCTTGCCTCGGCTATCGCAACCATCTTGGGTATGCGCCTATATGGCGACTTTGGAGTGGCCATCGCAACCGGTGTGCTGACTCTAGTAATTCTGGTCTTTGCCGAAGTAACTCCCAAAACCTTGGCGGCGCTCTATCCAGAGCGTGTTTCCTATGCCAGCAGTCTATTGCTGCGCATCCTAATGAAACTCCTATCACCGCTAGTGATCTTGGTAAACTTCATCACCAATGGTTTCTTGCGCCTACTTGGTATAAATGCCTCCACCAGCAAAGATGATCACTTAAGCTCAGATGAGCTTCGCACTGTGGTAAACGAGGCGGGCAGTCTTATTCCAAGCCGTCACCAAGACATGCTGATTTCCATCTTAGATCTCGAGACAGTGACGGTGAACGACATCATGGTGCCAAGAAACGAGATCACCGGCATCGATGTTAACGATGACTGGAAGTCTATCGTGCGCCAATTGACCCACTCCCCCCATGGACGTGTGGTGCTTTACCGCGACCAGATAGATGAAGTGGTAGGCATGCTAAGGCTGCGCGAAGCCTATCGCCTGATGCTGGAGAAAAATGAGTTCAACAAGCAGACGCTACTAAAAGCCGCTGACGAGGTCTATTTCATTCCTGAGGCGACACCACTAAATGTGCAGATGCTGAAGTTCCAGCGTAACAAAGAGCGTATCGGACTGATTGTAGACGAATATGGTGACATCATAGGACTGGTTACTCTAGAGGATATTCTTGAAGAGATAGTGGGCGAGTTTACCACCTCTATGGCACCAAGCCTTGCTGAAGAGATCACCCCGCAAGCCGATGGTAGCTATCTTATCGAGGGCAGTGCCAATATCCGTGATATCAACAAAGGCCTGCAATGGACGCTGCCAACCGATGGTCCAAGAACCCTAAATGGATTGATACTCGAGCATCTTGAGGATATCCCTGAGAGTCATATCAGCATGCAGATTGCCCATCATAGAATGGAGGTGATCGACTTCTCTGAGAACAAAATCAAGATGGTTAGGGTCTTCCCCGCCGCATAGCAACCATAAAAAAACCGGAACATCGTGTTCCGGTTTTTATTTATCTGGTGTCTAATTACACCTTAAGTGTTTTTAACATCTCTTCTGGAAGCGCCAACTCGTCGTTCTTGTTTACCGAAATACCTGCATCGATAATAGCTTGAGCAATCGCTTTTGCATCTTCTAGAGAGTGCATAGCTGCAGTGCCACACTGATACTCATTCAGTTCAGGGATCTTGTTCTGACCCTCTACCTTAAGCACGTCTTGCATAGCTGCTAGCCAGGCTTCAGCTACTTGGCTCTCAGTTGGAGTACCGATAAGGCTCATGTAGAAACCGGTACGACAACCCATTGGAGAGATATCGATGATCTCAACGCTGTCACCGTTTAGGTGATCACGCATAAAGCCAGCGTAAAGGTGCTCAAGGGTATGAATACCCTTCTCTGAAAGTAGCTCTTTGTTTGGCTGAGTAAAACGAAGGTCGAATACAGTGATGGTATCGCCACCCGGAGTCTGCATTGTCTTCGCTACGCGCACGGCTGGTGCGTGCATCTTAGTGTGGTCGACAGTAAAGCTATCTAGTAAAGGCATGTTGCGCTCCGGTTTATTTTAAATAGTCAAAGTAGTTTTCAAGAAAGTGGTCAAAATCTAGGGTATCACCCGCTTCCACTTGCTTTTGTTTCTCGACAGAGTCACGAACCTCGCTCTCCATCATCTGTTGATTGTACACCTGATACTCACTCTGTTGATACTGAGCCAGGTAGGCTTCACCAAGGGCTTCACCTAGAGCACCGTTACCACCATGCTCTTTAATCGCTTTCATCATCTGGCCAGACAATGTTTTCTCAGGAGAGTCGATCCAAGTTCGAAGCTCATTGCACACCTCGATATAGGCATTGCTCTGATGTGCTTCATCCATGGCTTTTGCAATCTGATCGAACTCATCAAATATACGGTGTGTCCATTGCTGTAGGGTCAGCTTTTCGCCATCACAGCCAATGGTCAAGTCAACACCATCACGACGACCTTCAGTAATCACAGACTCCCAGTTACGCTTCCAGCACTCAAGCTCACAATCATCCATATTGGCTGAGTCACTTAGCGCACACCAAGTTAGGAAGATATCTAGGAATCGGATCTGCTTGTCGTCGATACCGATAGGGCTAAATGGGTTCACGTCTAGTGAGCGTACTTCAATGTACTCTACACCACCACGTGATAAAGCCTCAGAAGGTTTCTCGCCACTCTTCGCCACACGCTTTGGTCGAATAGGAGCATACAGTTCGTTCTCGATCTGTAGAACGTTAGTATTCAGCTGCTTGTACTCCCCCTCCACCTTTACGCCAATCTTAGAGAACTTCTCAGATGGAGTGCGGATAGAGCGATTTAGACCCTCAAGATACTGTTCAACGCTGTTGAAACCAATCTTAAGTGCGCTTTGTTCACTATTGGTGTAACCAAGGTCACTTAAGCGTAATGAGGTCGCATAAGGCAGATGCAGTGTACCGTTTAGTTTCTCAAACGGTAGGTTCGTTTTCTTGCCCTGCAGGAAAGACTCACAGATAGCCGGCGACGCACCAAAGAAGTATGGGATCAGCCAACCGAAGCGATAGTAGTTACGGATAAGACCAAAGTAAGCATCCGATTTAGTCGCTTGGCGCTCTTCTTCTGTTTGCTCACCATGCAACGCATCCCAGAAGCTCTCAGGGAAAGAGAAGTTAAAATGCACACCAGAGATGATTTGCATCAGGCTACCGTATCTGTGCTTAAGTCCCTCGCGGTAAAGCGTTTTCATCTTACCTGAATTAGAGGTGCCGTACTGAGCCAGTTCAATATCATCTTCACTGTGCACTTTGCATGGCATAGACAGAGGCCATAGGCGCTCACCATCTAGCTTGCTATGTGCAAAATGGTGGATGTCCGTAAGCTGTGATAGCAAGGTTGAGATATCACGAGATACCGGAGTAATAAACTCCATCAGAGACTCTGAAAAGTCAGTGGTGATCCACTCATGAGTCAATGGTGAGCCTAGGGTATTAGGGTGTGGTGTAGTCGCCAAGTACCCGTCTGGGTTATAGCGAAGCGTCTCACGCTCCACGCCACGTCCAAATTGTGTAAACGCCTGCTTGTTTGAAGCTACTTGTTGCAGGCGAGAGTTAAAACTAGTCAAAACGAAACCACTTTTATGTTCTCTCCAAAGCCAAGGCCTGGAGATGGAAATCGGCATATTGCCTGTAATAAAAGAGTCCCGCGCAAAAGCGCAGGACGCGTATTTTATCTCTTAAATTGGTTCATCAAGGTTCAATTTCAAGGGTCTTGATGGGCAATTTTAGTTTCTGCAATTGAGGCGTTATCTTTTCAGCGTCCCCGACCACCACAATTTGGTAGTCATCCGGGTTAAACCACTTATTCGCCACCTCATTTAGGCTCTGCTTAGAAACATTGGCTACGATATCATTGCGCGTCGACAGATAATCGTAGTCTAGATTGTAGGTAAGGATTGCGCCAAGTAATGAGGCCTTTTGTCCCGGAGTCTCATATTTCAAGGCATCCTGCTGGCCTACAGCCAATCGCATAAACTCAATCTCTTGGTCGGTAAAACCATCCTGAGCCGCGCCTTCCATCTCTTTGATTAGCTCAACTAGAGCATCACCCGTAGAGTCCGCACGAACCTGAGCGGTTGCAACCAAGGCACCTACCTCTCTGTTAGCTGCAATATAGGTGCTCGCACCATAGGTGTAGCCCTTATCCTCACGAAGATTCTGGTTAATACGACTATTAAAGTTACCGCCCAAGTTGAAGTTAGCCAATTGAGTCAGATACATCTCACCGGTTGCGTCAAATGGTAGACCTCGGCGAACGAGACGCACTGTGCTCTGTGGCGCTCCCGGCTTATCCACCAAGTAAATACTGCGCTCTTCCTGCTGCGGCAGGCGCTGCTTGCGTAGGATCGGTGGCATATCCCCTTGCCAACTCGCCAGAGAATCTAGGCTATCTCTGACCTTAGCTTGCTCAAGATCGCCCACTATCACCACCTGAGTTCCTTTAGGGGTGTAGTACTGCTTATAGAAGTTCTTCACATCGTCAAGGGTCAAGCCTTTTACTGACTCGATCGTGCCAGAGCTTGAGCGACCATAGACGGTATTTCCGTACAACACCTGACGAGTGGCTTGAGAGGCAAGCCAAGAAGGTGTTTGATGCTCATAGATAACCCCTTCCAACATCTGACGCTTAACACGCTCGAAATCTTGTGGATCAAACTTAGGCGAAGATAACGCCTCTTCTACCAACTTTAGGGTTGGGACAAAGTTCTTGCTCAATGATGAAATAGTTACCGTTGAGCGGTATTGCCCTGCATCTAAAGACGCACTACTACCTAGCTTATCCAACTCGGCTTGAAGCTCTTCACTAGACAAACGGGTACCACCTTCAGAGACCATAGAAGCGGTAAGCGCAGCCAGCCCCTCTTTGCCTCGTGGCACATAACGATTACCTGCCGGCATCTTTATCTGCATCACTACGGTCGGAGTCTCTGAGGTTTGAGTGCCTAGCACCTCGATATCGTTATCCAGATGGAAGCTATACAACTCTGGCATAGTACCGCGTACCGCCCCTTGTGCTTCAGGAACCTTAGAACGATCAAAGGTATCTTCTACGAAGCGATAGTCTAGCTCACTGTCGAGGATAGGCTTTTGCTCTGGCAGATTGCGCGGTGGGGTGTCAAAGGTTGCCTCTCGCGCCGCCAATTCAAGTTTGCCTCTAGGCACTACAGACAGCGCCACCTTGTGCTTGTTTGGAATATAGGTCTGGTATGCCTTGTATACTGAATCAGGTGTCACCTTACCAAGCTTATCTAGCTCGGTTTGCAGTCTATCTGGCTGACCATAGAAGGTCTGGTTAGAGGCTAGCTGGGTCACCTTTCCGCGAACACTTTGTAAGGCGAAAACCGAGTCAGCTTCCGCGCGACCTTGCACTTGCTTAAGAAAATCAGGGTCAATGTCTTCTGGCTTCAGGCCATCAAGGATGCCCATCACCTCGTCATAAAGCGGGCTTAGATCTGCTCGTTTAGAGGAGTCCGCCATTACATACACAAAGAAATTACACGCAAGCTCGGCACACTGGTGGAAAGCTCCGGCATCGAGCGCCTTTTCAGTCTTCACCAGCTTTTGATACAAGATACTGTTACGCCCACTACCTAGTACCCTAGCGAGCATATCTATATTCTCGTTACCCTCAGCCCCTTGATAGGTGGTTGGCCAACCGATAAGAAGCATAGGCTGTTGAATCCTATCTTCTGTGGTCATGTAACGATCTTCAGGTAAGACAGCAGGCTGCTTAGGTGCAGACTCAACCTCGGGACCACGTGGGATAGGACCAAAGTATTTCTCGATCCACTCTAGCGCCTGCTCTTTCTCGAAATCGCCACCTATGGTTAGCACAGCGTTGTTGGGGCCATACCAGCGCAGGAAGAAGGCTTTTAGGTCGTTTACATCCACCCTATCTAGGTCTTCCACATAGCCAATGGTTTGCCAAGAATATGGGTGATCCGTCGGATACAGAGCCTCGCCCATACGCTCCCACATAAGACCGTAAGGACGGTTTTCATAGTTCTGTGCACGCTCGTTCTTCACCGTGTCGCGTTGGATCTCAAACTTGCGCTGAGAAACCGCCTCAAGCAGATAGCCCATACGGTCCGATTCGAGCCACAACACCTTCTCTAGTTGGTTCGAGGGTACGGTTTCAAAGTAATTGGTGCGGTCACGGTTGGTGGTACCATTTAATGAACCACCCGCTTCAGTGATCATCTTGAAATGCTGTTGATCGCCCACATGCTTGGAGCCTTGGAACATCATATGTTCAAAGAAGTGAGCGAATCCAGACTTGCCTTCCACCTCACGCGCGGAACCCACATGGTAAGTAACATCCACGTGAACCAAAGGATCAGAGTGATCCGGTGCTAGGATAACGGTCAAACCGTTCTCAAGTTGATATTTAGAATAAGCAATTGAGGCCTTACCTGGGGTTGCAGGCACCTCTTCAAGCAACTGAATTGCAGGCTTGGGTAAGACGGAGATCTTTTCTGCGGTAGTGCAAGCGGCTAAGCCCACTACTAGGCCAACACCAACAAGCATCTTAAGCTGGCTTTTAAGCTTTTGAGATATCATTGCCTTTCCTTACAAAGTTCCGAATCCCGCGAACAAACCCACCAGAGCGGCGTATCGCAAGAGTTTGCCTATGGCAATTAAAATGAGACAAGGGATAAAGCGCATGCGTAGCCAACCTGCAGCTAAGCATAGGGGATCACCTATGACCGGCGCCCAACTAAAGAGTAGCGCCCAGTAGCCATATTTATTGATCCATTGTAGAGCTTTATGACCATGTTTTTCGTCTTGAGTTCGATTTGGGATCCACAGCCCAAGCCAGTAGTTAGTTAATCCACCAAGGGTGTTACCTAGGGTCGCAACCAGGATAATACTGGTCACAGAATATTGATTCAGGCTCAAGGTAGCGAGTAGGGCTGCCTCTGAGCCACCGGGCAATAAGGTTGCACTTAAAAAGCCCGTAACAAATAGCAAGGTCAGGGCTGAATCGGCAAGCCACACGCCCAGCTGTTGAAAAACCGCGTCCATCAAATTCTTAAATGAAAAATCTATTCACTCATACTACCCAGATACTGACCAAATATCATGAGTTTAGTGTCAAAAAAAAGGATGCCATACAGCATCCTTTATCTGATGAATGATTCGAGCTTAGCCAACCAATGCTAGCAGAATACCAGCGGCTACCGCCGAGCCCAGTACGCCAGCCACATTTGGCCCCATGGCATGCATAAGCAAGAAGTTTTGCGGGTTAGACTCTAAGCCAACCTTGTTTACAACACGTGCAGCCATAGGCACTGCTGATACGCCTGCAGCACCGATCAGTGGGTTGATGTCTTCCTTGGAGAGCTTGTTCAGCATCTTAGCCATCAAGACACCAGCGGCAGTACCTATGCTGAATGCCACAGCACCTAAACCTAAAATACCAAGCGTCTCAATGTTCAAGAACTTATCCGCTTGAAGCTTAGAGCCAACACCAAGGCCAAGGAAAATGGTCACTATGTTGATAAGCTCGTTCTGAGCCGTCTTACTCAAGCGGTCCACAACACCGGCTTCACGCATCAGGTTACCTAAGCAGAACATACCCACTAGTGGTGTTGCTGATGGCAAGAACAAGATGGTCATCAAGAGTACGCCAAGAGGGAACAGGATCTTCTCTGTCTTACCTACAGGTCTTAGCTGAGCCATCTTGATAGAACGTTCTTTCTCGTTGGTCAGCGCTTTCATGATAGGCGGCTGGATAATTGGCACCAAAGCCATGTAGCTGTATGCCGCTACCGCGATCGCACCCAAGAGATCAGGCGACAAACGGCTGGCCAAGAAGATAGCCGTTGGACCGTCGGCGCCACCGATAATCGCAATGGAAGAAGCATCCGCTAAGGTGAACTCCATCCCCGGTACATAGTTAAGCAAGATAGCGCCAAACAGAGTAGCAAAGATACCAAACTGAGCTGCAGCACCTAGCCATAGAGTCTTAGGGTTTGCGATTAGGGCACCAAAGTCGGTCATCGCCCCAACGCCCATGAAAATGAGTAGCGGGAATACACCCGTGGCAATACCTACCTCATAAACCATATACAACAAACCACCTGGCTCGGTAAAGCCAGCATTTGGAATGTTAGCTAGGATGGCACCAAAGCCAATGGGTAGCAGTAGTAAGGGCTCAAAGCCCTTACGAATAGCGAGAAACAGCAGACCACATCCGACTAAGATCATGCAGATCTGGCCGAATTCAAAGTTAGCGATACCCGTCTCTTCCCAGAGAGTTAATAAACCGTCCATGTATCGCCTTCCTTAGGTCAAGCTAAGTAGAGGTGAGCCGACCGTAACCGAGTCGCCTTCTTTAACATGCAGATCTTGCACCACACCGCTGCGTGCAGCACGTACCTCGGTTTCCATCTTCATTGCTTCTAGAATAAGCAGTACATCGCCCTCTTCCACAGAAGTGCCACTGACCACGTTTACCTTAAAGATATTACCGGCAAGAGGCGCTGGCACGTCTTCGGTTGGGCCTGTATCTACAGGTGCTGCCGCTTGCTGAGGTGCTGCGTTAGTAACTGGAGCAACAGAAGTAAGCTCACCTTGCGGGCCAACTTCTACATCGTATACCTGACCATTCACCTTAACGCTGTATGCCTCAGTCCCCTTGCTTGAAGTTTTAGCAACAGGTGCTGCCACTTGAGCCTCTGCGGTCGGAGCTGGCTCGAACGCATCTGGGTTGTGGCGATTTTTCAGGAACTTGAGACCAACTTGCGGGAACAGAGCGTAGGTAAGCACGTCATCCTCAATCTCTTCAGCTAGAGAGATGTGCTCTTGCTTCGCCTTCTTCTGAAGCTCTTGAGTTAGACTATCGAATTCAGACTCCAACAAGTCTGCAGGGCGACAGGTAATAGGCTCTGCGCCCTCTAGTACCTTAGCTTGTAGTTCAGGGTTTAACTCAGCAGGAGCCGCGCCGTATTCACCCTTAAGTACACCAGCGGTCTCTTTAGTGATGCTCTTATAGCGCTCACCAGTAAGAACGTTGATCACCGCTTGAGTACCCACGATCTGTGAGGTTGGAGTTACCAAAGGAATGTAACCAAGGTCCTGACGTACGCGAGGGATCTCTTCTAGCACTTCGTCTAGACGATCAGCAGCCCCCTGCTCTTTCAGTTGGCCTTCCATATTAGTCAGCATGCCACCTGGCACTTGAGCGATCAGGATTCGTGAGTCTACGCCTTTAAGTTGACCTTCAAATTTGGCGTACTTCTTACGCACTTCTCTAAAGTAGGCAGCGATAGGTTCGATCTGATCAAGCTTCAGCTTGGTATCACGCTCAGTCCCCTCAAGCATGGCAACGACCGTCTCGGTCGGTGTGTGGCCATAGGTACAGCTCATTGATGAGATAGCCGTGTCTAGAATATCCACACCTGCTTCAACAGCTTTAACTGCAGTTGCCGTGCTCAGGCCGGTGGTGGCATGGCAGTGAAGCGCTAACGGAACATCACAAGACTCTTTAATACGGGTGATCAGCTCTTCAGCCTCATAAGGCTTAAGAAGGCCAGACATATCTTTGATACACAGTGAGTGACAGCCAAGGTCTTCAAGGCGTTTAGCAAGGTCTACCCAGGTATCAGCGTTATGTACAGGACTAGTAGTATAAGAAAGCGTGCCTTGAGCGTGTGCGCCCACATCCACTACAGACTTCACGGCCTTCTCGAAGTTGCGTACGTCATTCATCGCATCAAAGATGCGGAATACGTCCATACCGTTCTTATGTGCTCGCTCTACGAACTTTTCCACCACATCGTCAGCATAGTGACGGTAACCCAGAAGGTTCTGACCACGCAGCAGCATCTGCATCGGTGTATTTGGCATCGCCTTTTTAAGTTCGCGTAGACGCTCCCAAGGGTCTTCACCCAAGAAACGAATGCATGAGTCAAAGGTTGCTCCGCCCCAGGTCTCTAGAGACCAGTAGCCGACCTTATCCAATTCTGCGGCGATAGGAAGCATATCCTCAAGACGCATGCGTGTGGCAAACAGAGACTGATGCGCATCACGCAACACCACATCTGTAATCGCAAGTGGCTTAACCATAATTTAACTCCTTCTAAATCTTTCTTATTGCGAGGCTGCTGTTCGATACTTATGCACGGCGACAGAAATAGCCGCAACCACATTAGGGTCGACGTTATCAGCAGACGGGGCTTTGGTAATCTTTTGAGAATTCGTTGGGCTGGTTTGCGGTTCGACAGGCGCAGGGCCCACCAATTTAGACATGGTTTTAACCACAAACACTAGAAGCGTTAGAAAGATAAACACCATGGTCATTCCTAAGACCATGATTGAGGCTGCCTCTTGCAGCACTTCTACAATATTGTCCATATTTTCATCCTTGTAATCGTCATCCTGACGGCTGCATAAGCAGACATTGATTAGCGATTATCTAATTTGGTGAAAGTTTGTCAATTTTGTTTAACGCAAAACCAACAGTTTTGTGCACCAGTAAGCATAAAAAGTAATCGATTGCGTGTTTTAAAACTGCGATCTGGCTAGAAAACACCAAATTATCGAATGAAAACAAGGAGTTAAAGTTAATGAAATGTTCGGATTTTGTTATGAGAAAGTTACAAAAAAGCCCTGCAGATTTGCAGGGCTTGGAGATAGTGGCGCGTCCTGGAGGATTCGAACCTCCGACCGCCTGGTTCGTAGCCAGGTACTCTATCCAGCTGAGCTAAGGACGCGCATTGCTTCTTTCGAAGACTTTATAGAACCGCTAAAAAAGCAATTCATTGTAAAGAGTGGCGCGTCCTGGAGGATTCGAACCTCCGACCGCCTGGTTCGTAGCCAGGTACTCTATCCAGCTGAGCTAAGGACGCGCATTGCTTCTTTCGAAGACTTTATAGAACCGCTAAAAAAGCAATTCATTGTAAAGAGTGGCGCGTCCTGGAGGATTCGAACCTCCGACCGCCTGGTTCGTAGCCAGGTACTCTATCCAGCTGAGCTAAGGACGCGCAATGCTTCTTTCGAAGACTTTATAGAACCGCTAAAAGGCAATTCATTGTAAGAGTGGCGCGTCCTGGAGGATTCGAACCTCCGACCGCCTGGTTCGTAGCCAGGTACTCTATCCAGCTGAGCTAAGGACGCGCAATGCTTCTTTCGAAGACTTTGTAGAACCGCTAAAAAGCAATTCATTGTAAGAGTGGCGCGTCCTGGAGGATTCGAACCTCCGACCGCCTGGTTCGTAGCCAGGTACTCTATCCAGCTGAGCTAAGGACGCACGGTGCTTCTAAATTGAAGGGCGTGAAGTTTATCACACTTTCTATTATTAGAAACAAAAAAATTGACCTAAAGGTCAATAAATGGCGGTGAGGGAGGGATTCGAACCCTCGATACGGCTACAAACCGTATACTCCCTTAGCAGGGGAGCGCCTTCAGCCTCTCGGCCACCTCACCGCATTAGTTCGTTGAAACGATATGGCGCGCTCGGAAGGATTCGAACCTTCGACCGCCTGGTTCGTAGCCAGGTACTCTATCCAGCTGAGCTACGAGCGCGCAACGTTCTAAATCAAGAACTTAGCAAGAATGGCGGTGAGGGAGGGATTCGAACCCTCGATACGGCTACAAACCGTATACTCCCTTAGCAGGGGAGCGCCTTCAGCCTCTCGGCCACCTCACCGTCTTGCGGAGGCACATATTACGATTTACCAAAAATAAGTCAAACAATTTCTTGGCAAAATGTAGGAAAAAGTAGTTAACAGACCAAGTTTCAACCAAATGGTCAAAAATTACTATTTAAGTGCCCAAAAATTAAAAAAGCTAGCCACTTGGCTAGCTTTAGTCAGGTATAGATTAGTAGTTACCTGATGCTACGTTTCCGTTGCCTTTCTCAGCTTGGATACGCATGTAAATCTCTTCACGATGAACAGAAACTTCTTTAGGTGCGTTAACACCGATACGTACTTGGTTTCCCTTAACGCCAAGAACAGTAACGGTAACTTCATCACCAATCATTAGGGTTTCGCCAACTCGGCGAGTCAGAATTAGCATTTGATAGCTCCTTGCTTTCACTCAAATTACTTTGAGATCTATTATTCAATAAAAATAACAATATGGTAAAGGACTTATTACAAAATAAGCGCTTTTTTGTTTTCAATTAGTGCTGATTCCTGCTCAATATAAAAAGCATGAACCAAATTTGCTGCTGAGTCCAAATCTGCGGGTAATAATAGCAACTTCACTACCCCATCACACTCAAAACTATCAATAACATTGATATTCTCTGCCTTGAGTCTCGTTTCTGCGTCTCTTTTTATGCCCCCGAGTGCAGACCCTACAAGCGTAAGGGCGCTGGTAATATCAACACTTTCGATTTCATCAGAAAGGACTTGAAGCAGTTTTGATACGTCTAGACTGTTCACCACCAAACTATCAGAGGTGCTGTGTTGCACAGCAATTCCGAGCAGTTGGCATTGGGTCGCTACTTTATCAGCGTTATCAGAAATTAATTTGATTTTCGATAAGTCTCGTTGCAGTGCTAGGCCACAAACCTCTTCGCGTGAGGACAATTTAGTCACTAGTGTCCCACCTTGAGGAGAGAAAGATGAAAGCACTCGAATGTCTAGATTTCTATTAGCGGCATATTCCACACATGGCAGGTGCAAAACCTTAGCACCGTGCTCGGCCATCACCTTCATATCTTGAAAATCTACCTGCTCCATCTTCTGTGCATTGCTAACAACCCTAGGATCACAGCTATATACACCATCGACATCGGTGAAGATTTGGCACTCTTGCGCCTCGAGTAGGCCAGCTAGAGTCACCGCACTGGTGTCGGACCCACCACGACCAAGGGTAGTGATAGCACCGTCTTGATTCATACCTTGGAAGCCAGCCACGATCACTATCTGATCATCATCGAGTAAACCGTAGATTTTCTGTTTATCTACCGACTGTATCGTCGCTTGATTGTGTGTATCGTCAGTAACAATGCCTGCTTGCCACCCCGTTAAGGAGGTTGCCTGATAACCCAGTTTATTCAGTGTCATTGCGAGCAAGGCTATCGTCACCTGCTCTCCAGCTGAGAGGATGACATCTAACTCTCGGGCATTGGGTACATTGTCCACTTCGTACGCTAGACCTTGCAGTCTATTGGTCTCTCCAGACATGGCTGAAACGACCACCAAAATTTGATTACCTTCGTTCTTAGATTTGATTACCTGCTCAGCCACAGCGCGGATGCGCTCAACAGAGCCAACGGAGGTCCCACCAAATTTTTGCACAATCAATGGTTTTTTCACTTACTCTTCCACCTTCCTAAAAAAGTCTTCTGCTTTTTGCTTGGACATTTAAAACGAATAAAACCAAGTTTTCCTCTCAGAAAACTTGGTTTGCACAAATCTGGTGCGAGACTAGTTGAGTTAGCCTCTGCACGCAACCCTTTTGTTTACAGGCGCTCTTCCAGCCAAGGAAGAACTGACTTCATTGCCTCTGGCAATGCGTCAACGTCGTTACCACCTGCTTGCGCCATGTCTGGACGACCGCCGCCTTTACCGCCAACTTGAGTTGCAACCAAGTTCACTAGCTCACCCGCTTTCACTTTGGAGGTTAGATCTTTAGTTACACCAGCGATAAGAGCAATCTTGCCACCAGCAACATTTGCTAACAAGATAACGCCGCTACCTACTTGGTTCTTCAGGTCGTCAACCATGGTACGAAGTGCTTTGCTGTCACCATCTTTTAGTCCAGCGATCAGGACCTTAGTTCCATTGATCTCTTGAACCTTACCTATTAGGTTAGCGCTCTCTTGGTTAGCTAGTTTATCTTTCAGTTGAGCAATTTCTTTCTCAAGAGACTTAGACTTAGCCACTGCCTCCGCTAGCTTAGCTTGAGCCTGCTCTTGCTGCTGTTCAAACACATCAAGTGCTGCATCTGCTGTTACCGCTTCGATACGACGGATACCTGCTGCGATACCACCCTCAGATGCGATCTTAAACAGACCAATATCACCCGTGTTAGTCGCGTGGATACCACCACAAAGCTCAGTAGAGAAGTCGCCCATAGAAAGTACACGAACCTCATCGTCATACTTCTCACCGAATAGCGCCATAGCACCCTTCTGCTTAGCAGACTCGATGTCCATAACGTTGGTTTCAATCACATGGTTACGACGAACCTCAGCGTTTACTAGACGCTCAACCTGCTTGATCTCATCAGCTGTCATAGCTTCAAGATGAGAGAAGTCGAAGCGAAGGCCATCAGGCTTAACCAGTGAGCCTTTCTGAGTAACGTGCTCGCCAAGGATTTGACGAAGAGCCGCGTGCAGAAGGTGCGTTGCAGAGTGGTTTAGAGAAACCAATGCACGGCGTTCAGCATCAACATCCGCTTCAACCGCTTCACCCTTACTCATAACGCCTTGGGTAAGTTCACCGTGGTGAGCAATTGCGTTACCTAGCTTCTGAGTGTCGGTTACTGTGAATAGACCAGTCTCAGTCTTAAGCACACCTGTGTCACCACATTGGCCACCAGACTCAGCATAGAATGGCGTCTCTTTAAGAATTAGGATAGCTTTTTGACCTGCAGATAGGTTTTCAGACTCAACGCCCTCTACAAAGATAGCTTCAAGCTCACTGTTAACTGTGCTAGCCGAATAACCGCAGAACTCAGAAGTGCTGTCGATCTTAATTGCTTGGTTGTAGTCAGTACCGAATTGACCAGCTTCGCGAGCACGCTGACGCTGTGCTTCCATCGCTTTTTCGAAGCCTTCTTCATCGATAGAGAACTCACGCTCACGCGCTACATCGTTAGTAAGGTCAGCCGGGAAGCCATAGGTGTCGTACAGTTTAAATACTGTCTCACCGTCAAGAACGGTTTCATCTTTCGCACTTAGTGACTCAAGAGATTCGTTTAGGATTACCATGCCACGCTCTAGCGTACGGCCAAAGTTTTCCTCTTCGATACGAAGTACTTTCTCTACAAGGCCTTGCTGCTTCTTAAGCTCAGCACCCGCCTCGCCCATAACATCAGCAAGTACGCCCACTAACTTGTGGAAGAATACGCCTTGTGCACCTAGTTTGTTACCGTGACGAACAGCGCGACGAATAATACGACGAAGTACATAACCACGGCCTTCGTTAGAAGGCATTACACCGTCAACGATCAAGAAAGAACAAGAACGGATGTGGTCTGCAATAACACGTAGCGATTGGTTGCTCAGGTCTTCATAGCCGATTACTTCAGCAGCAGACTTAATCAGCGTTTGGAATACGTCGATCTCATAGTTCGAGTGAACGCCCTGCATGATTGCTGAGATACGCTCAATACCCATACCAGTATCAACAGCAGGCTTTGGAAGAGGTTCCATAGTGCCGTCTGCGTGACGGTTGAACTGCATGAATACGTTGTTCCAGATCTCGATGAAACGGTCACCATCTTCTTCTGGCGTACCAGGACGACCACCCCAGATGTGCTCACCATGGTCATAGAAGATCTCTGTACATGGACCACAAGGACCAGTATCACCCATAGTCCAGAAGTTATCTGACTCGTATGGCTTACCGCCTTTCTTGTCACCGATTCGAATAATGCGTTCGGCATCAATACCGATCTCTTTGTTCCAGATCTCGAATGCTTCGTCATCTGTTTCATAAACAGTTACTAGAAGCTTTTCTTTTGGTAGTTCTAGAGTTTCGGTCAAGAATTCCCAAGCAAACTTGATAGCGTCTTGCTTGAAGTAATCACCGAAACTGAAGTTACCTAGCATTTCGAAGAAGGTGTGGTGACGTGCAGTAAAACCAACGTTCTCAAGGTCGTTGTGTTTACCACCAGCACGTACACAGCGCTGGGCAGAGGTTGCTCGGGTGTAGGCTCGTTTTTCAGCGCCTAGGAAGCAATCTTTAAACTGGTTCATACCCGCGTTGGTAAACAGCAGAGTAGGATCGTTGTGTGGTACTAGAGAAGAACTCTCTACGATCTGGTGCCCTTTACTTTCAAAGAACTTTAAAAAGGCACTACGAATTTCTGCGGTGCTCATGTACATGCGACAATTCCTGAAATGATCATGTGGAAAATTTTGCCACATTCTACACTTAAGTCGCTTTAATATGCTAGTTTCTGCATCAAGTTAGGCGTAGATGATTTGTTCAATTTTAGGATCAGCTGCAATGCCAAGGAGTTAGGCTAGAAGGGAAATGAAGGGGCTAAACTAGTCTTTGCCTAGGGCATACTTGATTTGCTCGAAGCTGAAGCCTCGATACTGCAGAAAACGAACCTGTTTTGCATACTCTTTCGGGTCGCTTGCCTCTGCACCTTTGAACTTTTTAAACGCAGTCTCTTTGGCAAGTTCAAACCAATCCTGTGGCTCTGCCTCTAATGCCTCTTCCACAACTTGATCGGACACTTTTTTGATATTGAGCTCTTGGCGAATACGACGCTCACCATGGCCTTTCGCAACATGTTGGCGCACCTGACTTTTGGCGTAACGAAAATCGTCAAGATAGTGGTGCTCTACGCAAAAAGAGATTGCCTCATCGATATCCGATAGCTCATAGCCCTTATTGAGAAGCTTCTGCCCTAACTCATAGCGACCATGGTCACGACGACTCAATAGGTTCAGTGCGGCTTCTTTGGCTGACCACTGATTGGCTGTTTTTCTGTTTGCTGTTGCGTACATATTTCTCCTCTCTTAGAAACAAATAGAGCCCAATTAAGGGCTCTATCTCAAAGGAATCTAAGCTTATTCAACTTCGATTTCTGAAGACTCTTCTAGCTGAGCGGTAGTCAGTAGCATCTGACGAAGCTTAGCATCGATAGCTTGTGCCGCTTCTGGGTTCTCACGCAGGAACTTACACGCGTTCGCTTTACCCTGACCGATCTTGTCACCATTGTAGCTGTACCAAGCACCCGCTTTTTCTACTAGCTTGTGTTTAACACCTAGGTCGATTAACTCGCCCTCACGGTTAAAGCCTTGGCCGTACATGATCTGTGTTTCCGCTTGCTTAAATGGAGCTGCAATCTTGTTCTTAACTACCTTAATACGAGTTTCGTTACCTACTACTTCGTCACCCTCTTTGATAGCGCCAGTACGACGGATATCTAGACGAACTGAAGCATAGAACTTAAGTGCGTTACCACCAGTGGTAGTCTCTGGGTTACCAAACATCACACCGATCTTCATACGGATCTGGTTGATGAAGATACACATACAGTTAGATTGCTTAAGGTTACCCGTCAGCTTACGCATAGCTTGAGAAAGCATACGAGCTTGAAGACCCATGTGGCTGTCGCCCATCTCGCCTTCAATTTCTGCTTTTGGAGTTAGAGCAGCTACTGAGTCAACAACCAGAACGTCTACTGCGCCAGAACGAGCCAGTGCATCACAGATTTCGAGAGCTTGCTCACCCGTATCTGGCTGAGAAACAAGAAGTTGGTCGATATCTACGCCAAGCTTTTGAGCGTATACAGGGTCTAGAGCGTGCTCAGCATCAACAAATGCACAGGTTTTACCTTCACGTTGTGCAGCTGCAATAAGCTCTAGAGTTAGAGTAGTTTTACCCGAAGATTCAGGACCGAAAATTTCAACGATACGCCCCATTGGCAAACCACCAGCACCAAGAGCGATATCAAGAGAGAGTGAGCCAGTAGAAATGGTTTCAACGTCCATTGCTTTGTTGTCACCAAGGCGCATGATAGAGCCTTTACCGAACTGCTTTTCAATTTGACCTAGCGCCGCGGCCAGTGCTTTTTGTTTATTTTCGTCCATTACTTGCTCCAAAAAGACGGATAACTTCGTTTGTTAAAACCAATTATTACTGTTAATTCATACAGTGTCTAGATAAAAAAGTGAATTTTTGCAGACCTGCTCGCAATTAGATATTTTCTATATACTTTTCAATCATTTGCAAAGCATTACAAATAGACTGATTTCTTACTTGGCTTCTATCGCCACTGAAATACACAGTAGTTACCTGTATAAGTTTGCCCTTTACAGCCAATCCAAAACAGACAGTGCCCACCGGCTTGGTTTCGGTCCCTCCGCCAGGGCCTGCAATTCCAGTAATAGAAACCGCCACTTGTGCGTTGGAATGTTCTAGCGCCCCCAACGCCATGGCTTTTGCAACCGGCTCACTCACTGCACCAAACTCATCGATTAGCGCTGCATCTACTCCAATCATCTCTTGCTTGGCTTCATTAGAGTAAGTCACAAAGGCGCGGTCAAACCAAGCCGAGCTACCAGCAATTTCAGTGATGGATTGCGCAACTCCCCCACCTGTGCATGACTCTGCGGTCGCCATCATCCAACCTTGCTTTTTAAGGAGTTCACCCACGTTTTTACTTAAAGTCAGTAAAGAAAGATCCGACATACCCTTTACCCTTGTTCTGCGATTCATTTATCCTAAGCCTCAACAAGATTAATGAAAAGAAATTCGCCCAGATATGTCGGTAAAATCCAAGCCTAAACACACCCCAATGATGCAACAGTACCTGCGCTTAAAAGCGGAGAATCCCGATATATTGTTGTTCTATCGTATGGGCGACTTCTATGAGTTGTTTTATGACGACGCTAAGCACGCCTCTCAACTGCTCGATATCTCACTCACCAAACGCGGAGCTTCTGCTGGAGAGCCAATTCCAATGGCGGGCGTACCCTTTCATGCTGTGGAAGGCTATCTGGCGAAACTGGTTCAGTTAGGTGAGTCTGTCGCCATCTGTGAACAAGTGGGTGATCCGGCTACCTCTAAGGGACCAGTCGAGCGCAAAGTTGTTCGCATAGTTACACCAGGCACAGTGAGTGATGAAGCGCTCCTCAGCGAGCGTGTTGATAACCTGATTGCCGCTATCTATGAGCACAATGGCAAATTTGGCTACTCTACTCTGGATATCACCTCTGGGCGATTCATGCTGAGCCAGCCAGAAACCGAAGAGGCGATGCTGGCCGAGCTTCAGCGTACCAACCCAAAAGAGCTTCTGTTTCCAGAAGACTTTGAGCAAGTGCGCCTATTTGAAGGACGTAACGGAAATCGTCGTCGCCCAAGTTGGGAGTTTGAACTGGCAACCGCCAAACAACAGCTCAATCAACAGTTCGGTACTAAGGATCTCATTGGTTTTGGCGTAGAACAAGCCGAGCGTGGTCTTTGCGCCGCTGGTTGTCTCATTCAATATGTAAAAGACACTCAGCGTACCGCACTCCCTCACATTCGCTCGCTGACTGTAGATAGACAAGATCACTCGGTTATCCTAGATGCCTCAACTCGTCGTAACCTAGAGCTAACGCAAAACCTAGCCGGTGATACGGATAACACCCTTGCAGAGGTGCTAGATCATAGCGCTACAGCCATGGGTAGTCGAATGCTCAAGCGCTGGCTACATCAGCCTACTCGAGACCTTGTCACCATCAACGAGCGCCTAGACTCCATCTCTGAGTTGATCGATAGCGGTCTTGCACAAGAGCTAAGCCCTACCCTTAAACAAATCGGAGATGTTGAGCGTATCCTTGCAAGACTTGCGCTTCGCAGTGCAAGACCACGCGATCTCGCGCGTCTTCGTAATGCACTGCAATTGCTACCAGAACTGGAAGCAAGTATCAGTGAAGTTAGTGCAGAGAGATTGCAGATGCTTCGCGATAATGCCAAGCCAATGCAGGAGCTGTGTGAGCTTCTAGAATCAGCCATTATTGAAAACCCGCCTGTAGTGATTCGTGATGGTGGTGTGATTGCACCTGGCTATAGTCAAGAGCTAGACCAATGGCGAGACTTAGCAAACGGCGCTACTGAATATCTCGAAAAACTTGAGACTGATGAGCGTGAGCGCCACGGTATCGACACCCTAAAGGTTGGCTACAATGCGGTACATGGTTTCTATATCCAAGTCAGCCGAGGTCAAAGTCACTTAGTTCCACCTTACTATGTTCGCCGTCAGACCCTAAAAAACGCTGAGCGCTATATCATTCCTGAGCTGAAAGAGCATGAAGATAAGGTACTTAATTCCAAATCCAAAGCCCTAGCGGTTGAAAAGCAGTTGTGGGAACAGTTGTTTGATCTACTGCTTCCACACCTTGAGCAGCTGCAATTAATGTCAGACGCCATCGCGCAACTAGATGTGCTACAAAACCTTGCAGAGCGGGCTGAAACCCTAGACTACTGCCGCCCAAGTCTAAGCAAGGAGATTGGCGTTTCTATCCAAAATGGCCGTCACCCTGTTGTTGAGCAGGTTCTTGATGCACCGTTTATTGCAAACCCAGTTGAGTTGGCTCCTGAGCGCAAGATGCTGATCATTACCGGCCCTAACATGGGTGGTAAATCGACCTATATGCGTCAAACCGCACTCATTGCGCTCATGGCTCATATTGGCTCATACGTGCCTGCCGAGTCCGCTCAAATCGGAACTCTAGATAGGATCTTTACCCGAATCGGAGCATCCGATGACTTAGCTTCTGGTCGTTCAACCTTTATGGTGGAAATGACAGAGACGGCTAATATTCTGCACAACGCTACCGAGAAAAGCCTAGTGCTGATGGATGAAATTGGTCGTGGCACCAGTACCTATGATGGCCTTTCTCTAGCTTGGGCAAGTGCAGAATGGTTGGCAAGTCAAATCAACGCTCTGACCCTATTTGCCACGCACTACTTTGAGTTGACCGAACTGCCAGCACAGATCAAAGGCCTAGCTAACGTGCACCTAGATGCGGTTGAACATGGAGATGAGATTGCCTTTATGCATGCAGTGCAGGAGGGTGCTGCTAGTAAGTCTTATGGTCTTGCCGTTGCTGCCCTTGCAGGTGTGCCTAAGTCGGTTATCAAGCAAGCGCGTCAAAAGCTGAGTCTTCTTGAGCAATTGAGTCACAGTGAACCGAAAGCTACCTCAAACTCACCTCAAGTGGATATTGCTAATCAATTAAGCTTGATCCCTGAACCAAGTGAAGTGGAACAAGCTATCGCCAATATCGACCCAGATGAGCTTACTCCGAGACAAGCTCTAGAAGAGCTGTATCGATTGAAGAAACTCCTATAACGCAAAAAGGCCAGCATATTGCTGGCCTTTGTTTTGTCTGCTTCTTATTCGCTATCGAAGTTAAATAGCGACTCCATATTCAAACCCTGTTTCAGCAGGATTTCACGCAGACGGCGTAGGCCTTCTACTTGGATCTGGCGAACACGTTCACGGGTTAGATTGATCTCGCGTCCCACCTCTTCCAGAGTGGATGGCTCATAGCCAAGCAGACCAAAGCGGCGGGCTAACACTTCTTTCTGTTTTGGGTTTAGCTCATCTAACCAATCGATAAGCGAGTGTTTGATATCCTCATCCTGAGTTGATACCTCTGGATCAGAGTTATTGATATCAGGAATAATGTCTAGCAGTGCCTTATCGCCGTCACCACCGATTGGGGTATCTACGGAGCTCACACGCTCATTCAGGCGAAGCATCTTGCTTACATCATCTACAGGCTTATCAAGTTGCTGTGCGATCTCTTCCGCTGTCGGCTCATGGTCGAGTTTCTGAGACAGTTCACGCGCGGTACGCAAGTAGATGTTTAGCTCTTTTACTACGTGAATAGGCAAACGAATAGTACGTGTCTGATTCATCAGTGCGCGTTCAATGGTCTGGCGAATCCACCAAGTTGCATAGGTTGAGAAACGGAAACCACGCTCTGGATCGAACTTCTCAACGGCACGAATAAGGCCAAGGTTACCCTCTTCGATGAGATCTAGTAGCGCTAGACCGCGATTGCTATAGCGACGGGAGATCTTCACCACTAGGCGAAGGTTACTCTCGATCATGCGTTTGCGAGCTGCTTCATCACCACGAAGGGCGCGACGGGCGTACAGAACTTCTTCTTCTGCAGTAAGGAGTGGGGAGAAGCCAATCTCACCCAAATAGAGTTGTGTTGCGTCTAGATTTTTCGCCGAGGCATCAAACTCTTCTTTTACCTCTGGCTCTTCGACTACACGCTCAAGCTCAACGCTAGCGACTTCCATTTCATCACTGTTTTGAGCCAAGTCTTCCACTTTTGCTGCTGTGTTATCCATACTCATAGCGCCTCCAATGGCTTGGCAGGTGGGGCATACATGCCGACAACCTTATTATGGTAAATATCTTTCCGGATTAACCGATTTCCCTTGATATCTAATCTCAAAATGCAACTTAACGCCGCTCGTTCCTGAGCTGCCCATGGTCGCTATCTTTTGGCCGGCCTTGACTGATTGTCCTTCTTGGACGAGGAGGGTGTCGTTGTGTGCGTAGGCACTGAGATAATCATTGTTATGTTTTACGATAACCAGATTACCGTAACCTCTTAGCGCACTACCCGAATAAACGACACTACCGCTTGCTGTCGAGACGACCGCTTGACCTCTCTGCCCTGCTATATCTATGCCCTTTTCCCCTGTATCGAATTTGTTGACTACACGTCCTTTGGTAGGCCAAACCCATGAGGAGACTGGTTTGCTTGCAGAGCTAGAAGTTGCGACCTTGTTAACATTTTGTTTAGCACCAACATACTCCTTTGTTGGTTGCGGATCAACCTTGGTGTTAGCACTTTTTTGAGAAGCCGTGGAAGTTTTTGTTTGGGTCGAGCTTGGTTGGCTATTATTGGTTTTCGCAATCGCCGTACCTCCACCGCCAATATAAGACGGGGTATCGTCTTGATAGTGTGGATACCAGAGTTTTATCTTCTGGCCGATGCGAAGGGTATAAGGTGGCTTTAACTCATTGAATCGGATGAGTTTATTGACGTCACGTCCAGTTATATAAGCGATGTAGTACAAGGTATCTCCCTTGTTTACCACATAGAAACTGCCTCTATAACTTCCTTTGTCTACGCTACGATAGTCGCGCTTGCCACTCATCGATGAGGGAGCACATCCAGCTAGAAGCACTCCCAAGCAGACAGCCACAACACTCGGCCAATACCTCTTCATAGGGTTAAGCTAACTCTCCATGTACTAAAGGAACGAACCTGACATCCTCTATAAAGTGCGATTCAATTCCCGATTCCGTTTTTACAATCTTAAACAAGCGCTGGTGTTCTTCGCCAACCGGGATGATTAACGTACCACCAACATTAAGCTGTTCTACCAATGCAGCTGGCACCTCAGCCGCAGCTGCTGTAACAATAATAGCGTCATATGGTGCATTCGCCTTCCAGCCAAGCCAGCCATCCGTGTGCTTGGTAGAGACGTTGTATATGTCTAAGCGTGATAGACGACGCTTGGCATCCCATTGCAAGGCCTTGATTCGCTCCACCGAGTAAACTTTTTCTACCAACTGCGACAGTATCGAGGTCTGATAGCCAGAGCCTGTACCTACCTCTAAGACCTTGCTTTTGTAATCAAGTTCTAAAAGCTCTGTCATTTTTGCAACGATATATGGCTGAGAGATGGTTTGCCCACAGCCTATTGGCAGTGCATTGTTATCGTACGCCTGATGGCGCATTGCCTCTGACAAGAACTGATCACGAGGAATGCGGGCAATGGCATCCAATACCTTCTGATCTTGAATGCCTAGGTGTCTTAATTGTTCTGATAGTCTCTGTGCTTGATACAGGGCCATTCGTTACCTTTCTAACCAAGCCTTCATCGAAGGCAGAGATTCATGTGCAGTAAGGTCTACCTGAAGAGGGGTTACCGATACCTGACCTTGCTCGATAGCATAAAAATCCGTACCGTGCCCCGCGTCCTGCTCTTTACCCGGAGGACCAAGCCAATAGATCTGCTGACCGCGAGGGTCGAGCTGCTTGATCATATTTTCAGCATGATGGCGAGCCCCAAGGCGAGTGACCTCTGTAGTGCCCAGCTCCTCGAACGGCACATCCGGTACGTTTACGTTAATCAATCGGTTGGTAGGAATAGGGTTACTTCTGTGCTGCAAGACTAATTCTCTAGCGATGCGCGCAGCAGTATCAAAATGGGTTTTACCAACCAAAGAAATCGCAATTGCCTGCACGCCAAGGAAATGTCCTTCCATAGCTGCAGCTACCGTACCTGAATAAAGCACATCGTCGCCTAGGTTAGCACCGTGATTGATACCACTTAGCACTAAGTCTGGATAGTCATCTTTCATCAGTTCGTTTAAGGCGAAGTGGACGCAGTCGGTCGGGGTGCCTTGAACGGAAAATACGTTGGGTTTTATCTCGTTAACTCGAAGTGGGCTCTCAAGGGTCAAAGAGTTAGACGCACCGCTGCGGTTTCTGTCAGGAGCAACAACCACTATCTCCGCGATATCTTTTAGGGCATTTGCCAGTGTCTGAATACCCTCAGCATGAACCCCATCATCGTTACTTATTAAGATCTTCATGCTGATTTGTTCTCTTGATTATATTCGCGCTCGAATGGAATCTCTTCAATTACTTCTCTGAAGATAGAAGTCGCGAAGTTACCTGAAGAAAGCCAGAAACAGACCTTTACCTCATCTTGCTCAGCACTCCAGCTCAAATCTGTTGGATGCAAGCTTATCTCACGACGATCATGGCGCATGCGATTACCACGAATAAGTGCCATTAGGTCTGGTTCAGAATCCACCACCTCTTGCTCAAGAGCACGCGCTGCCACTTGAGTAGGCAACTCATTATCACCGGCAAGGGTTGCTGTAATCGCATCGAATTCCTGTTCAAAAGGCTGCGGCTTACCATTTAGCATAACTATGTCGCCTTCGATTGGCGTAGCAAAACAGCTTTGCTCAATACGGTTAGAGACAATCTGGTTGAAGATCCATGAGCGAGCGGCAGATAGGTATAGGCTGCGCTTATTTTGATTACGAGTTCGAACGTTCTCACGCCCCCAACGACCAGCCTCAGAAACATTATTACCATTGCGACCAAAACGCTGCTCACCGTAGTAATTTGGTACACCCAGCTCAGATACCTTCTGCAGGCGAGATTCTACCTCAGTGATATCGCTAACCTCGGTCAAGGTGATCTCAAAGAAATTACCTTGCAGGTCACCTGGGCGAAGCTTTTTGTTGTGACGACTAGATTCTAGGATTTCTACACTAGGGTGGAGCTTGGAAAACAAGCTCAAATCAGGCACATCGCCCTTTGGCAGATGAACACTGAGCCACTGCTCAGTAACCGCGTGGCGATCCTTCAGGCCAGCCCAGCTTACATCCTTAGACTTTACACCGAGGAACTTAGCAAGCTCATTGGCAACAAAACTGGTGTTCTCACCTGTTTTGCGAATTTTTAGCATCAGGTGTTCCCCTGAGCCTGTAAACTCAAAGCCTAGATCTTCCTTTACAATAAAATGCTCAGGTTCAACCTTAAGCTTGGCTTTGGCACTTGGCTTACCGTGCAGGTAAGCGAGATGGTTGAGAATATCGCTCATAAAACTCTTAGTTATTCTTTGTGATAAGGACTACGGCCTCGACCGCAATACCCTCTTTTCGACCAGTAAATCCGAGACGCTCGGTAGTGGTCGCTTTAACATTGATCTGGCTAAGCTCAGCATTGAGGTCTTCAGCAATCGCCTGACGCATAGATTCAATATGCGGCGCCATCTTTGGCGCTTGAGCCATAATGGTCACATCTAGGTTACCGAGTAGATACCCTTCTTCTAAAACCCTGCGATAAACATCTTTTAGAAGCTCACGACTGTTTGCGCCCTTCCACTTGTCGTCAGTGTCTGGGAAGTGATGACCAATATCACCGGCCGCTATTGCGCCCAACAGAGCATCACATACCGCATGAAGCGCCACATCACCGTCTGAGTGTGCTAGCAAGCCTTGCTCATAAGGGACGGCAACGCCACCTATAATAACCGGACCCTCGCCACCAAATTTATGTACGTCAAAGCCGTGTCCGATACGAATCATGCTTGCTCCTGTTGAGATAGATAAAATTTCATCAATGCAAAGTCCTCAGGTTGAGTGACCTTGATGTTGTCCGCACGGCCTTCCACTAGAGCCGGATATTCTCCGAGTAGCTCCATAGCCGAGGCCTCATCTGTGACTAGTTGATTTTGGTCCAGTGCCGAGCGCAATGCCAGACGTAAGGCCTCACAATCAAACATTTGTGGCGTCAGTGCGTGCCAAAGATTAGCGCGAGAAACAGTAGATTTGATGTTTGCAGCCTCATCTGAGCGCTTCATCGTATCCTTCACCTTACAGGCAAGAATAGCCCCCACAGAGTGTGCTTCTGCCTTCTCCATCAAGGCTGTCAGGTCATTCAACTGAAAGTTAGGTCTAGCTGCGTCATGCACCAGAACCTTGCCTTGATAGCTGTGTTGATTAAGGTGCTCGAGTGCGTTTAGCACGGTATCGCAGCGCTCTTTACCGCCAAGTACTTGAGTCACCTTAGGGTTATCCGACAAAGAGGTTTGAGAGAAGTAATCGTCAGATGCACTGATTGCGGCTATCACCTCATCAATCTGAGGATGAGCAAGCAAGCGCTCAACGGTATGTTCTAGGATGGTTTTGCCCAGTAGGGACAAGTATTGCTTGGGTTTATCTGCCTGCATACGACTGCCGATACCGGCTGCAGGAACTATAGCGATATACTTATTCAAATTAGGAACCGTTTTAGGGTTATTCGGAATCAATTATACGGTAGAAGGTTTCGCCCTTCTTCACCATACCAAGCTCGTTGCGAGCTCTTTCCTCGATAGCGTCCAAGCCTTGACGCAGGTCGTCTATCTCGGCAAACATCTCGTCATTACGCTTTTGCAATTCAGCGTTGACCGAGCTTTGCACCGCAATCTCATCTTGTACTTGTCTTAGTTCACTGATGCCGTTTTTACCAAACCACAAATCGGCCTGAAGCCAAACCAGCAACCCAAACAGTATGACGGAGAAAACACGCACTTGCCCAAATCCTTCTAGATGTAACTGCGCTATTTATAACACAATTCCGGTGGTATCAGTCAGAAAAACTTAGTTGCCGGAAAACAAATGGGGGAGATTGGAGGGTAAGAAGATCCTCGATAGGAGCACTCGAGGATGACGTTTGTTTCGATTGCTTTTAGCAACAAGCAAATAAAAAAGCGCCCCACCTAAGTGGAGCGCTCTAAAAAGCTTAGTGCTTATAATTCGAAGTAGTTGCTGTTGTAGCTAGGCGACAATTAGGTTTTTGCTCCTGAGCATAGGTAACTATGTAATGGAGAAAAACCTAAGCAGTCAACAACGCTACGGCTGCAAATACGAAGAATTATTGGCCTTTAACTTCTTTTAGACCGTTGTAAGGAGCACGCTCACCTAGAGCTTCCTCGATACGGATAAGTTGGTTGTACTTAGCAACACGGTCAGAACGGCTCATAGAACCAGTCTTGATTTGACCTGCAGCTGTACCTACCGCTAGGTCAGCGATAGTTGCATCTTCAGTTTCGCCAGAACGGTGAGAGATTACAGCTGTGTAACCTGCGTCTTTAGCCATCTTGATTGCAGCTAGAGTCTCAGTTAGAGAACCGATTTGGTTGAACTTGATTAGGATAGAGTTAGCTACGCCTTTCTCGATACCTTCAGCAAGGATCTTAGTGTTAGTAACGAATAGGTCGTCACCTACTAGTTGAAGCTTGTCACCTAGCAGTTCAGTTTGGTGCTTGAAGCCATCCCAGTCAGACTCGTCTAGACCGTCTTCGATAGAAACGATTGGGAATTGGTTAGCTAGCTCAGCTAGGTAGTGGTTGAACTCTTCAGAAGAGAAAGTCTTACCTTCGCCTTTCATGTTGTAGATGCCAGCTTCTTTGTCGAAGAACTCAGATGCTGCACAGTCCATAGCAAGAGTAACGTCTTTGCCTAGCTCGTAACCAGCAGCTGCAACAGCTTCTGCGATAACTTCTAGAGCTTCAGCGTTAGACTTAAGGTTAGGAGCGAAACCACCTTCGTCACCAACTGCAGTGCTGTAGCCTTTAGACTTAAGAACTTTAGCTAGGTTGTGGAATACTTCTGCACCGATACGTAGACCTTCTTTAAGAGTCTTAGCACCAACTGGTTGGATCATGAACTCTTGGATGTCAACGTTGTTATCAGCGTGCTCACCACCGTTGATGATGTTCATCATTGGTAGAGGCATAGAGAATTGACCAGCAGTGCCGTTTAGCTCAGCGATGTGCTCAAATAGTGGCATGCCTTTAGCAGCTGCAGCTGCTTTAGCGTTCGCTAGAGATACAGCTAGGATAGCGTTCGCACCGAACTTAGACTTGTTTTCAGTACCGTCTAGGTCGATCATCACTTGGTCGATAGTAGCTTGGTCTTTAGCATCTTTGCCAGTTAGAGCAGTAGCGATTTCGCCGTTTACAGCTTCAACAGCTTTAAGAACACCTTTACCTAGGAAACGAGCTTTGTCGCCGTCACGTAGCTCAAGAGCTTCACGAGAACCAGTAGATGCACCAGATGGAGCAGCTGCCATACCAACGAAACCGCCTTCTAGGTGTACTTCCGCTTCTACAGTTGGGTTACCACGAGAGTCGATGATTTCACGACCTAGAACTTTAACGATCTTAGACATTAATGTTTCCTCTTATTTTCCAAATTTAAATGTCAATATTTTAAAGGTGCCCTACGCGCTCTTTCAGACACCTAAATCCTTTACTTACTTGAGTTCGCCACGCTGGAATTCACCAGCTGCTTTTACGAAACCTGCGAACAGCGGGTGGCCATCGCGAGGAGTCGAAGTGAACTCTGGGTGGAACTGAGCCGCTACAAACCATGGGTGTGCAGGGTTCTCGATAACTTCCACCAGCTTTTTGTCCGCCGACAAGCCAGATACTTTCAGACCAGCTTTTTCGATCAGAGGACGCAAATTGTTGTTAACCTCGTAGCGGTGACGGTGACGCTCATGGATCTTCGCGCTACCGTATAGCTCATATGCTTTAGTCCCTTTCTCAAGGTGACATAGCTGAGAGCCAAGGCGCATTGTTCCACCTAGGTCAGACGTTTCGGTACGTTCTTCAACTTTACCTTCGCCGTCTACCCACTCGGTGATCAAGCCTACCACAGGGTTTTTGGTCTCTTTGTTAAATTCTGTTGAATGTGCACCCTCTAGACCAGCAACGTTACGAGCGTACTCAATAAGCGCTACCTGCATACCTAGACAGATACCAAGGTAAGGAAGTTTGTTCTCACGTGCATATTTCGCCGCAAGGATCTTACCTTCAACACCACGGTCACCGAAGCCACCTGGAACTAGGATAGCGTCTAGACCTGCTAGTGCTTCATCGCCTTTGCTCTCAACATCCTGAGAGTCTACGTATTTAATATTAACGTTTAGGCGGTTTTTCAAGCCTGCGTGCTTAAGTGCTTCGTTAACAGACTTATATGCATCTGGTAGTTCGATGTACTTACCAACCATACCGATAGTCACGTCACCAGTTGGGTTCGCTTCTTCGTAGATTACCTGTTCCCACTCAGATAGATCTGCTTCTGGTGCATTGATGCCAAAGCGAGTACATACAAGGTCATCCAAACCTTGAGACTTGATAAGTTGAGGGATCTTGTAGATAGAATCTACGTCCTTCATCGAGATAACTGCTTTCTCAGACACGTTACAGAACAGAGCAATCTTCTTACGCTCGTTCGCTGGGATCATGCGGTCGCTACGACATACTAGGATGTCAGGCTGGATACCGATAGAAAGAAGTTCTTTAACTGAGTGCTGGGTTGGCTTGGTCTTAACTTCACCCGCTGCCGCTAGGTAAGGAACTAGCGTTAGGTGCATGAACATAGCGCGCTCACGGCCTAGCTCAACTGCAAGCTGACGAATCGCTTCCATGAAAGGTAGAGATTCGATATCACCAACGGTACCACCAACCTCAACGATCGCTACATCGTGGCCTTCAGAGCCTTTGATTACGCGGTCTTTGATTGCGTTAGTGATATGTGGAATTACTTGGATAGTGGCACCTAGATAGTCACCACGACGCTCTGCTGCAAGAACGTCTGAATAAACACGACCTGCTGTAAAGTTGTTACGCTTGGTCATCTTGGTGCGAATGAATCGCTCATAGTGACCAAGGTCAAGGTCAGTTTCAGCGCCATCTTCCGTGACGAACACTTCACCATGCTGAGTCGGGCTCATAGTACCCGGGTCAACGTTGATGTAAGGGTCAAGCTTCATCATGGTCACTTTAAGACCACGAGCTTCAAGAATAGCTGCTAGCGATGCCGCTGCAATACCTTTACCTAGAGAGGATACAACCCCGCCAGTAACAAAAATGTAATTTGTCGTCATGTTTAACCTGAAATTGGTTGAATGAGGGAAATGGATTTCTTCTGGACGGGATGAAAATATACCAGAAGCCCCTTATCGCCACAACGTGAAACTTATCACACGCATTTGATTTATTTTTTGCTTCAAATCAATTCACAATCTTATCACTAATTCGACTCTTCGTTTTTTACCTGATTCCATAGGTTATCGAGGTAATCTAGATCACATTCTGCCAGTTCTCGCCCATTTTGCGCCACCTTCTGCTCCACACCACGAAAACGTCGTTCAAATTTCACATTGGCTTTGCTCAGCGCAGATTCAGGATTGCACCCTAGATGTCTGGCAAGATTAACCGTAGCAAAGAGTAGATCCCCCATCTCCTCTTCTACTTTTTCTTGCTTAACAGGCACAGCGAGCGCCTCGTCGACCACCTCTTGGACTTCCTCATGAACCTTGTCAACTACAGGGCCGAGGCTATCCCAATCAAAGCCAAACTTAGCACAGCGCTTCTGAATCTTGTCTGCTCGGCTAAGGGCCGGCAGAGACTTAGGTACAGAGTCTAGAATACTTTCTTCAACTTTGCCCATGCGCGCTTTTTCTTTGGCTTTTTCTCGCTCCCAGTTCTCAGAAACTTCTTGTTCTGATACAAACTCCTGCTCACTGAACACGTGTGGATGACGACGTACAAGTTTTTCGTTCACCTGCTCGACCACCTCTTGAAAATCGAATAGTCCTTCTTCCTTGGCGAGTTGTGAGTAGAAGATCACCTGAAACAACAAATCCCCCAACTCTTCCTTCAGGTTGCTCCAATCTTGGTTGTGAATGGCATCCACTACCTCATAGGTTTCTTCTATAGTGTGCGGCACAATAGTGTCGAAAGATTGCTTCAGATCCCACGGACAGCCGTCCTTCGGATCGCGCAATTTAGCCATGATATCTAGGAGTTGCTGGATTGGAGTAGACATATTCTTTCCTATAAAAATCAAGCCCCTGAGTTAGGGGCTTGTCGGTTTTTCTATTTTAGACGCTTCACTGAGATGACGTCTTTTATCTGTTCGATTCGCGACTGCAGTCGACTGCTGATATCTATGTTATTCACCTCGATATCCATGTCCATAATCGACATCTGACGTTTGTGGTCTATGCGGGCACGCATGTTAGCGATCTTAAGCTTTTCATTGGTGATAAGGGTCGAGATATCCTTCAACAGGCCGCTACGCTCAAGCGCTTCGATACGTAGAGTCAGGATAAATGAGCCCACAAAGCCACTGCCCCACACCGTATCTATGATTCGCTCTGGCGCATGCAATCTCAGTTCATTTAACTGAACACAATCACTTCGGTGCACCGAAATACCTCGCCCTTGAGTGATATATCCGCTGATGTTATCGCCCGGAATCGGCTGACAGCAACGCGCCAGATGAGTCATAAGGTTATCGACCCCTTCAACCACTACCGCATCTTTGTTCGGCTTAGCCTGCATCGGTTGGTCTGATTCTGAAGACTGGAGTTTTTCCAGAGCCTGCTGGTCTTCCTCTTCCGCAGTCGGTTTATTCACCAGAGCGTTGATGTGGTTCACCACCTGGTTGATACGAATATCACCACTACCTACACCGGCATACAGCTCATCTGCAGTGTTGACGTTAAAGCGCTTCATCGCATAAACGTCCGCATCCTTCAGAGTTGCCCCTATCTTGGATAGTTCAGATTCAAGGATATCCTTGCCCGCCTCGATATTCTTCTCGCGGCTCTGCTTTCTAAACCAAGCATTGATCTTAGCGCGCGCACGACCTGAATGTACAAAGCCTAGCGATGGGTTTAGCCAGTCTCGAGATGGGTTGGGCTCTTTAGCCGTAATAATCTCTACCTGGTCGCCCATCTCAAGTTTGTGGGTAAACGGTACGATACGACCGCCTACCTTAGCGCCGATACAGCGGTGTCCCACCTCTGAGTGAATATGGTAAGCAAAGTCTAGAGGCGTCGCCCCCATAGGTAGGTCAACGACATCGCCACGCGGAGTAAAGGCATAGACACGGTCATCAAACACCTGACTGCGAAGCTCATCCAGCATTTCACCAGAGTCTGACATCTCTTCTTGCCAATCCAGAAGCTTACGTAGCCAAGTGATCTTCTCATCATAACCACTGCGGCCACCCGAACTGCCCTCTTTGTACTTCCAGTGAGCAGCAACACCCAGTTCCGAATCCTCATGCATCTGCTTGGTACGGATCTGGATTTCAATGGTCTTGCCTTCTGGGCCAAGCACCACGGTATGGATAGATTGATAACCGTTTGGCTTAGGGTTTGCCACATAGTCATCGAACTCACTTGGCAGGTGCTTATATTTGGTATGCACCACACCCAGAGCGCCATAACAGTCTTGCAGTTGGTCAGCGATGATACGCACCGCTCGCACATCGAAGAGCTCGTCAAAGGCCAGTTTCTTCTTCTGCATCTTTCGCCAAATACTGAAGATATGCTTAGGGCGACCGCTTACCTCTGCCTTGATGTTGGACTTACCCATCTCAAGCTCGAGGTCATCCACAAAGTCTTTGATGTATTTTTCGCGGTCGATACGGCGCTCAGCCAATTGCTTGGCGATCTTCTTGTAGATATCTGGATGTTGATAACGGAAGGCATAGTCTTCTATCTCCCACTTAAGCTGACCTATACCAAGTCGGTTCGCCAGTGGCGCATAGATATTGGCGCACTCTTTAGCAACGCGCTGACGCACCTCGATAGGTGCATTTTTTACTTCACGAAGATTACAGATACGCTCGGCAAGTTTGATAACCACGCAGCGGAAGTCATCTACCATAGCCAGTAGCATTCGACGCACGTTATCCACTTGACCGGAAGCGCCAGAGCCATCGAGAGAGGAGTTCAGCTGACCAATGGCCGCCATTTCTTCCACACCTTCGATAAGCTTCATGATCTCCTGTCCGTAGCGCTCTTTAAGCTCTTCGGCATCGAATAGGCCACTGGACACAACTGGAAACAGCATCGCGGCCTGAAGGGTTGCGCGGTCCATCGACAGAGTAATCAAAATCTCTATCATCTCGCGACCACGCCAGAGCAGTAGCTCTTTGCGTTCATGTCCGACAAGCATCTCCTGACACTCACCGTACAGCTTCTTAAGTTTATTCTCTGTCTTCTGTCCTTGGTGAAGACTATCTACCCAGCGCTCGAGGTTAAACTCTTCGTCTTTGTTGATATGCGCACTGCGTATTGCAACCATATTTCTTCCCTAAAATCTTGCTCTGATTACCTTTGCGGAATACCAGCCCAGTATACCTTTCTCAATCACATCCCTGTAATTGAATTTGTCGTTTTTTGAGTAATTTCAGTTATTTCTCAAATAAAACCATGGACTCTAGATGTCCTGTCTGCGGGAACATATCCAGCACACGCATTTTGCTTATTTTGTAACCTTGCTCTAGCAAAGATTCGCTGTCTCTAGCCAAGGTCGATGGGTTACAGGAGACATACACTATTTTACTAGCATTAAACTGTCCAAGCTGCTCAACGATACCCTGCGCACCGGCACGAGCAGGGTCGAGCAAGATCTTATCGAAGCCCTGCTTTGACCACTCCTCGTTGCCATTCAGATCGGCAAGGTTGGCCTGATAAAACTCAGCATTCTCAACGCCCAGTTTAGTTGCGTTATGAGAAGCCCTGTCAACCATCTCTTGCACGCCCTCAATACCTATCACCTTGCTACTGAGTTTACCAATAGGGAAGGTAAAATTACCGATGCCACTAAATAGATCCAGAACGCGCTCACTTGCTTGCACATCTAGCCAACTGATCGCCTCTGAAACCATCTGCTGGTTCACACTGCGGTTAACTTGGATAAAGTCCGTGGGTAGAAATGAGAGCTCTGAGCCAGTCTCAGAGCATACTGGAGCATCGCCATGGACAATCTCAGGCTCAGTCTTGCCTTGATGCAGATACAGGCTCACTTGATGCGCTTTGGCAAATTCCAACATGGCTTCTTTATCTGCAACCTTGAGCTCCTCAGTCGTGCGTAGCAATACCACTTGGGTATTGTCGGCATCCACCAGCTCCAGATGCCCAAGGTTTCTTGGTTGAGAAAGAGAGGAAAGAGTGGCACGAGCAGGTGCTAATAAGCCTTGCAGGTTTGGCGACATTACAGGGCACTGGTCAATTGAGACAATCTGGTTGCTCTTACCCTGCCTAAAACCAAACTCCAATTGCTGAGATTTAGGATTCCAACGCAGACTGATGCGAGAACGTCTGCGATATCCCCTCTCGTCTCCTTGAATGATAGAGGAGAGCTCTACTGAAGGTGCCAGCTTGGACATCAATTTCTTAAAGGCCTGCTGTTTAACCTCAAGTTGGGTTTGATAAGGCATATGTTGCAGTGAGCACCCTCCACATTTGTCAAAATGTGGGCAGAAAGGCTCGCGTCGAGCATCGCTCTTCTGCTGAACCTTAATTAGCTTAGCGCGGATAAATTTACTCTTGGTCTCGGTAGGCTGAACCAACACCTTCTCGCCAACTAGAGCCCCCTCCACAAATACCAACTTCTTGTTATTAAAGCCAATCCCTGCCCCTTGGTAGTCATATCGTTCGATATCGACGGCAAAGTGCTTATTAGAGGTAGAGGTTTTCTTCGTCGGCTTAAAAAAGTTGGCCATATATCAAATTCTCGGTTAAACAATTTCCATACTATGCATTCGCTAGCAAGAAATATTGGGTTAGACTATATCCATTGCACCCTCACACCGGTGTGAGGAAAGGATTCGGCTTATTTTTTCACAGATAGCGCACCAATAAAACATGACAAGATACGGCTTACGCGCTCGCGTAATCACATTGACCCTTGCACCTACCCTTATTGTGGGTCTGCTATTGAGCGTCTTTTTCACTTCAAATCGCTACAACGACCTTGAATCTCAGCTAATCACTGCCGGTACCAACATCGTCGAACCCTTGGCTATCGCCAGTGAATTTGCCATGTTGCAACAAAACCGAGAAGCGGTGCGCCGTCTTATCAGTTATAGCCACAGAAAGCGTTCTGACGTGGTGCGCAGTATCGCGGTATTCGACGCCAACCACGAGCTATTCGTAACCTCAAACTTCCATCCGAATTTTCAAAGCTTGATGTTCTCGAAGGATCAACCGATCCCTATGCACAGCACAGTAGATCTTGTCGATACCAAGCTGATCATTCGTGCACCTATCATAGCCGAAGCTCAGTTTATTGCCCCGCAAGCGGATGCCAAAGAGACGGATCAGGTGCTCGGTTATATCGCTATCGAGCTAGATCTTTCTAGCCTTCGCTTGCAACAGTATCAAGAGATAGTGGTCGCGCTTATCGTGATGTTCCTGGGTGTCGGTTTGTCCGCATTCTTCGCCTATCGCCTGATGCAAGACATCACCATGCCGATCACCCACCTGAAAAACAGCGTGGATAGGATTCGCCGCGGTCAGCTTGACGTGCGTATCGAGGGTAAGATGCACGGTGAGCTGAACTCGCTAAAAACCGGTATCAACGCCATGGCTATGTCGCTGTCTGAATATCACATCGAGATGCAGCACAGTATCGACCAAGCTACCTCTGACTTGCGTGAGACCCTAGAGCAGCTAGAGATCCAAAACGTTGAGCTGGATATTGCGAAGAAGCGTGCCCAGGAAGCCGCTCGTGTGAAATCTGAATTCTTGGCCAACATGTCGCACGAGCTAAGAACCCCGCTTAATGGCGTTATCGGCTTTACCCGTCAGATGCTGAAAACCAACCTCAGCCACAGTCAGACCGACTATCTGCAAACCATTGAACGCTCAGCAAACAACCTGCTTAACATCATCAATGACATCTTGGACTTCTCGAAACTTGAGGCAGGTAAACTGCTCCTTGAGAACATTCCGTTTGATCTGCAAGAGTCTCTCGAAGAGGTCGTTAACCTGCAAGCACCAAGCGCCCATGAAAAAGGCCTAGAACTCACCCTTAAGGTCGATCCTAAGATCCCTGCAGGGGTTGTGGGTGATTCACTGCGCATTCAGCAGGTACTGACCAACCTTGTGGGGAACGCCATCAAGTTCACCGAGCGTGGCAATATCGATGTCTCTATCGAGCTACGTTCGCAAAAAGAAGATCAGGTCGAGATCCAGTTCATGGTTCGCGATACCGGTATCGGTATCTCAGAGCGCCAGCAGGCCCAGCTATTCCAGGCCTTTAGCCAAGCAGACGCGAGTATTACCCGTCGTTATGGCGGCACAGGCCTTGGCCTGGTTATCACCCAAAAACTGGTTCGTCAGATGGGCGGTGAGATCAGCCTGACTAGTCGCCTACACCAAGGTTCGACCTTCTGGTTCACTATTCGATTAACCACCACAGACCTACCTCTAGAGCAGCTTGACCTTACTTCTATCCGTGAGAAAGAAGTACTGCTTATCGAGCAAAACCTACAGGCAGCAAACGTGGTTCAGCAGCTTCTGACTCAAGAAGGCGTGATTACTCAGTACCGCTCTTCGATACCGGATAAGCTGTCTTCGCACGACTATATCGTCTACAACCTGCCGATTAATGAAGTGTACAGCGAAACCGAGCTGATCGACTTTATCCATAGGGCCAAAGCGGTATCACCAAATATTATTCTGGGTCTGCCGAGTAATCAGTTAGCACTATCTGAGATGTTGATGTCACAACACTCGGTCACCTGTGTGATCAAGCCGCTAACACGTACCAAGTTGATGCAGGCACTGCTTCACGGTCAAGAGATGCATGCCCTGCCATATACTAAGCCAGAGCCTGTGCTGCTAGAAAAACTGCCTCTCAAAGTGATGGCCGTGGACGACAACCCAGCCAACCTCAAGCTCATCAGTGCGCTTTTGGAAGAACACGTAGAGTCAGTAGTCACCTGCAACAACGGCCATGATGCAGTGACAGAGGCTAACAGCCGACATTTCGACCTGATTCTGATGGACATTCAGATGCCGGGTATGGACGGCGTTGCCGCCTGTCAGGCCATCAAGCAGAGTGACCTTAACAAAGATACGCCGGTGATTGCGGTAACCGCTCACGCCATGAGTGGAGAACGTGACCGATTGCTAGGCGCAGGTATGGATGACTATCTGACCAAGCCGATCGAGGAGCAGGTTCTGCTCAAGGTGCTAAACCATTGGGGCCAGAAAGAACCAGTTACCGAGAGCATGCCCATCAATACGCTGATTCATGCTGAACCTGAAGACCAGAAAAGCGATGTCATCATCGACTGGGACGCGGCTCTGACTCAGTCTGCGAATAAAGAAGACCTCGCCAAAGAGATGCTGCAGATGTTGGTGGACTATATCCCTGAGGTAAATCAGGTAATTGAAAAGGCCATCGACGAGCAGTCCGTGTCCAAAGATGAGCTTATCCATCATGTACACAAGATGCACGGCAGTAGCAGTTATTGCGGTGTGCCTAAGCTCAAAATCGCCTGTGCACAGGTTGAGAAAATGCTTCGCTCCGGCGGTACTGTTGAGGATATCGAACCAGAATTGCTAGAGCTTCAGGATGAGATGGAGAAGGTACAGACCACAGCGCGTCTATACCTTAGTTAACTAAAAAAACTAGGTTAACTCTCGAGGATAACGGTCGCCACTGCATAGTGGCGCTCGTCTGAGATAGATAGGTGGCAATGAGTGGCACCCATCTTGTCAGCAATGACCTTAGCCTGCCCTGATAACTCTAGATAGGGCTTACCAAATTCATCGTTGCGGATCTCAAAGTCTTGAAACGAGACACCTTTAGCGATACCCGTTCCCAGAGCCTTTGATGCAGCCTCTTTGGCTGCGAAGCGTTTAGCCAAAAACTTGGCTTGGGGTTTGATGGAATCAAACTGAGTCATTTCAGCTTCAGTAAGAATGCGCCTAGCAAAGGGATCGCCAGTGCGTGTCAGCGCCTTCTCTACTCGCTCAATCTCAGCAATATCTGTACCCAAACCAAGAATTGCCATTATTTACGCGCCTGCTCCATCACAGCCTTCATATCCGCTACTGCTTTGTGCAGACCGTCGAATACCGCACGACCAATAATAGAGTGGCCGATGTTTAGCTCGTAGATCTCAGGAAGTGCAGCGATAGGGCCAACATTGTGATACGTCAGGCCGTGACCCGCATTCACCGTAATACCTTGAGAATCAGCGTAACGTGCCGCTTCTGCAATGCGTTCTAGCTCTTTTGCTAGCTCTTTGTCATCGGTCGCTTCAGCGTAGTGACCAGTGTGAAGCTCTACAAATGGTGCGCCTGCTGCTTTGGATGCATCAATCTGAGACTGCTCAGGGTCGATAAATAGAGATACCTTGATGCCTGCTACGGTTAGTTTTTCAGTCGCCGCCTTGATCTTATCTAGGTGACCAACCACATCCAGACCACCTTCAGTGGTTAGCTCTTCACGCTTCTCTGGTACTAGACATACATACTCAGGCTTAGTCTCAAGAGCAATGTTGACCATCTCTTCAGTCACAGCCATCTCTAGGTTCATGCGCGTTTGAATGGTCTCAGCTAGGATACGAACGTCGCGGTCAAGGATATGACGACGGTCTTCGCGAAGGTGGATAGTGATGCCATCAGCACCTGCACGTTCAGCAATCTCTGCTGCATGTACAGGGTCTGGGTATTTGGTGCCGCGGGCGTTTCTTAGGGTTGCTACGTGGTCAATATTGACGCCAAGTAGAATCGGTTTCATTGTCCAATGCTCCGTGTGCGGGGAAGGAAAAGTTCCCTACTTTTTAATGGTTTGCCACCAAGATAAGGCTTTAATGCTATACGTGTAAAGCGCTTGGCCGCACTTAATTGTGCCGGTGTTGTAAATCTTCTTTCCGCTATGGCGATAAGCTCCTCACCGCTAAAAGTAAGGTTGTCTTTGCGCACCGAGGCGATAAAGCCTTGTTGCTCACGATAGCGATAGGTCATCTTAGGATCGACGGGTTCACCAGTACCCGAGCAGTGCATGAAATCTACCCCGTAGCCAAGCGCGGATAATAAGGCCAGTTCAAACCGGCGGAGAGCTGGTTCTGGGTTGGTAGCTTGAGCAAGCTCAGTCAATGCATGCAGATAGTCGATGAATAGCTCTGGATATGGCACTTCATGGGCTGTCACTCGAGCCAATATCTCATTCACATACATAGCCGAGTAGAGGTTTACCCCTGACAGGGGCAGACCAAGGCTGATTGGCTCAGCTTGACGCAGGGTTTTCATTGAGCCACCACCACCCCACTTGAGCAGTAATGGGGTAAAGGGCTGCAGTGCCCCTTTTAGGGGCGAGCGTTTGCTACGTCCCCCCTTACTGAGTATGGTGACGCGACCATAGTCTTCGGAGAAGACATCCAATATTAAGCTTGATTCTGTGTAGGGCCTGCGATGCAACACAAAGCAACGCTGAAAGCCATCAATCACACTCACTTATCACACCCTAGAGACAAAAAACTCCACCTGAGCGGTGGAGTTTCGAAATAATTATAGGTCGTCCATGTAGCCCAGAGAGCGCAACGCTCGCTCATCATCAGCCCAACCAGACTTAACCTTAACCCAGGTTTCGAGGTACACCTTACGGCCAAACAGCTCTTCCATATCTAGACGAGCCTCACGGCCGATGGTTTTGATCTTATCGCCACCCTTACCGATAACCATCTTCTTCTGACCTGTTCGTTCAACCAGAATCAGGGCATTGATGTGGAACCCATCTGTATCTGGGTTGTAGTCAAAACGCTCGATCTCAACGGTTACTGAATATGGAAGTTCGTCACCAGTAAAGCGCATTAACTTCTCACGTACGATCTCTGAAGCCATAAAGCGCTGAGAGCGGTCAGTCACATACTCTTCTGGAAAGTGATGAATAGCTTTCGGCAAATGCTCGCGAACATGCTTACGCAGCACATCGATATTCTTACCTTGCTTAGCCGAGATAGGCACCATGTCCACGAAATCCATCTTCTCAGACATATCTTGCATATGAGTCATAACTAGATTGCGGTCTTTAACCTGATCAACCTTATTCACACACAGAACAACTGGGAAGTTGGCAGCCTTAAGCTTATTCAGAACCATCTCATCGTCTGCCGTCCAGTGGGTGCCATCCACAAGGAAGAACACTAGATTCACATCACTCAATGTACTGTTCGCCGCGCGGTTCATCAAACGGTTGATAGCGCGCTTCTCTTCGATATGAAGACCTGGGGTATCGACGAAGATAGCCTGATAATCACCGTCAGTATCAACACCCATGATGCGGTGACGTGTGGTCTGAGGCTTACGCGAGGTGATAGAGATCTTCTGACCCAGAATATGGTTCAGTAGAGTCGATTTACCTACGTTTGGACGACCAACTATAGCGATAAAGCCACAATGTTGGTTTTCTTCAGAGGTCGCTTGCTCTTGATTGTGAGACGCAAAATAGGCGTCTAGATCGAACTCTTGCTCTTCTGAGTTATCGTGATTAGACATTCGTTAGTTTCTCCAATGCAAGTTCAGCTGCTGCTTGTTCCGCCTTACGACGGCTAGTACCCACGCCTTTTACTGGCTGATCGATACCCGTTACTGCACACATAACGGTGAACTCTTGGTTATGAGCCTCACCCTTAATTCTAGTCACTTCATAGCTAGGAAGTGGCTTACGGCGTCCTTGCAGGAATTCTTGAAGACGAGTCTTAGGGTCTTTTTGAGATACGCCAGGCTTGATCTCCTCGAGGCGTGTCTTATACCAACCCAGTACCATCTTGCGAACTGTTTCTGTGTCACTGTCTAGGTAAACCGCACCTATGATGGCTTCAACTGCATCCGCCAAGATAGATTCACGACGGAAACCGCCGCTCTTCAACTCACCTGGACCTAATTTTAAGTAGTCACCTAACTCGAACTCACGCGCAAGCTCAGCCAAGGTTTTACCTCGGACTAGGGTCGCACGCATACGGCTCATATCCCCTTCGTTTACCTGAGGAAAACGATGGTACAAGTCGTCGGTGATAACAAAACTTAAAATTGAATCGCCCAGAAACTCTAGTCGCTCATTATGCTTACTATTGGCACTCCTATGAGTGAGTGCCAATTGAAGATGAGCAAGGTTCTCAAACTTGTAACCTATGCTCTTCTCTAGTCTTGATAGTTGAGAATTCATACTCTCTCTAGTTACTCAATACCGCCAATGCGGTTAAAACGAACCCCTGTCGGGATCCAAGATGGTAGGATGCTGTCTTGACCACGCTCAAACTCGAAACTGATCCAGATACCTACCGCTTTGCCAACCAAGTTGGCTTCAGGTACGAAGCCCCAATAACGGCTGTCTGCGCTGTTATCACGGTTATCGCCCATCATGAAGTAATGACCTTCAGGAACAACCCATTCATTCACGCCAGAGCGAGGCTGATACGCCGCCACATTGTCCTGACGAAGTGGGTTGATCAAAATCTGGTGTTGATGCTCACCTAGGCTCTCGTCTAGACGAATCATCGGAATGTTGTTTTGAACAAATTCGCTCTCTGCATAATTAGTCAGAGGCACTGGATTACAGCGACTCTCACCCTTTGGCTTCACACACAGTTGCTTGTCACGGCTGTAACGCACCGTATCACCCGGCAGACCAATAACACGTTTAATGTAGTCAATATTTGGCTGAGGTGGGAACTTAAACACCGCGATATCACCGCGCTCAGGCTTACCTGTCTCTATCAACTGAGAACGAAATACAGGGTCTTTCAGGCCGTATGAATACTTCTCAACTAGGATGAAATCACCCACTAGCAGAGTTGGCATCATAGAGCCAGACGGGATCTGGAATGGTTCATAAATAAATGAACGAAGCACCAGAACGAAAGCAATTACAGGGAAGATAGAAACACTGTTCTCGATCCACCATGGCTGAGCAGTGATCTTTGCCTTGGTTTGCTCATCCAACTCATTGGTTTGAGCCTCGACTTCAGCAACCTTGGCTTGACGCTGCTTGCCCCATTTTAGTTTTTCAAAGGCGTAAACAATACCAGTCACAAGAGTCACGATGACTAGGATTAGAGAAAACGTGTTAGCCATTTAAATCCCTTAAAATTACCTGTTTCAAAAACAACGAAAGTGAAAGAGCCGATGACCCTTTCACTTTTATACAATTCATTATTAGACGGTCAATCTATTAATCTTTGCCAACATGAAGAATCGCTAGGAAAGCTTCTTGCGGAAGCTCAACGTTACCGATCTGCTTCATGCGCTTTTTACCTTCTTTCTGCTTCTTCAGAAGCTTCTTCTTACGGCTCACGTCACCGCCATAACATTTAGCGATTACGTTCTTACGCAGCTGCTTAACCGTTGAGCGTGCGATGATGTGGTTACCGATCGCCGCTTGAATCGCGATATCAAACATCTGACGAGGAATGAACTCCTTCATCTTCTCAACCAGTAGACGGCCGCGGCTTTGCGCTTGGTCTTTGTGAGTGATGATTGCCAGTGCATCTACGGTGTCGCCGTTAAGCAATACATCTACACGTACCATGTTCGACGCGTCATAACGCTGGAAGTTGTAATCCAGTGATGCGTAGCCTCGAGAGGTCGATTTCAATCGGTCGAAGAAGTCTAGAACTACCTCTGCCATAGGAATATCGTAAGTCAGAGCAACCTGATTGCCGTGATAAACCATGTCAACCTGAACACCACGCTTCTCAACACACAAGGTAATTACGTTACCAAGGTAGTCAGAAGGTACTAGGATGTTACAGCGAGCGATAGGCTCACGGATTTCTTCTAGATCATTGACCGCTGGAAGCTTCGCTGGGCTATCCACATATAGGATTTCGCCGTTAGTCTTAGCTACTTCGTACACTACGGTTGGCGCTGTGGTGATTAGGTCAAGGTCGTATTCACGCTCTAGACGCTCCTGGATAACCTCCATATGAAGCATACCAAGGAAGCCACAACGGAAACCAAAACCAAGTGCTGCCGAGTTCTCTGGCTCGTAGAACAGAGACGCATCGTTCAGGCTCAGTTTACCTAGCGCATCACGGAAGCTTTCATAGTCATCAGAAGATACAGGGAATAGACCTGCATAAACCTGAGGTTTCACTTTTTTGAAGCCTGGTAGAGCTTCCTCACAACCCCCCTTAGCTAGGGTCAAGGTATCACCTACTGGTGCACCTAGGATGTCTTTAATACCACATACTACCCAGCCTACTTCGCCGGTATTCAGTTCAGTGGTGTCTACTTGTTTTGGAGTAAAGATACCTAGACGGTCTACACCCCACACTTGGCCGGTACTCATTACCTTGATCTTGTCGTTCTTCTTCAATACGCCATTTTTAATACGCACAAGAGAAACAACACCTAGGTAGTTATCGAACCAAGAGTCGATAATTAGTGCTTGTAGAGGAGCATCAGGATCACCTTCTGGTGCAGGGATCGCCTTCACGATTTCTTCCAACACCTCATCAACGCCAAGGCCTGTCTTCGCCGAACAGCGAACAGCTTCCATCGCATCAATACCAACGATCTCTTCGATTTCTTCAGATACACGCTCTGGATCAGCGGCAGGCAGGTCAATCTTGTTTAGAATTGGCACAACCTCTAGATCCATCTCGATAGCCGTATAGCAGTTCGCTAGCGTCTGAGCTTCTACACCCTGACCTGCGTCTACTACTAGCAGTGCACCTTCACACGCAGCAAGAGAACGAGAAACCTCATAAGAGAAATCCACGTGTCCTGGGGTGTCGATGAAGTTTAGCTGATAGGTTTCCCCATCTTTCGCTTTGTAGTCCAAAGTCACACTCTGTGACTTGATGGTGATACCGCGCTCTCTTTCAAGATCCATAGAATCAAGAACTTGCGCTTCCATTTCGCGGTCACTAAGGCCACCACATACCTGGATCAGACGATCCGATAGAGTGGATTTACCATGGTCAATGTGGGCAATAATAGAAAAGTTACGAATGTTCTTCATTTTAGATGCGGTTAGACTCTTACTAATTGAAAGGGAAAATGTAGCTACATTTTGCTCAAGTGGGCAGATTCTACCTAATTTCAGCCTAGGTAGCTATCCTCATTTTATTTCTAAAGGTTGACCCAATGTGCGTACTAGCGTAACCCTTTGGTCCGCTTGGCTATAGCGAAGGCGAGCCTTAATGATAAGGCCACTGATTAGTGCACCCAGAGCACCGAGTACGATGCTAGGCCACTCAACTCCGTCAAAAGCAAGATTAGAGATATAGGCGCCGATAGCAGCACCAATGAACAAACCCAATAGAGGCACTAGATAAACAATAGAGGCAATCGAGAGTAGTTCTTTCTCAGGCAGTCCAATCTCAACGACATCCCCAACAGAAAGCTTTACTGTGGTACTCATGCTCCAAGCATGTTGGCGGTTGCCGATTGCCTTCGAAACTTGACCCGTAGCGCAGTGAGATTTGGAAGCGCAGCCACTGCATGAGGTTTGCTGCTCACAAGAAAGCCCCACGATGTAACTCGCAGAGTCTTTTGGGTCGGATGACACGCTAGTCACCTCAGCCAGTGCTCGCATCATTGCACGAGTACCGACTGGAAGGTTACAGATTGTAGGATACGTTGCGCAGTGCTCGGCGGGATATCGCCCACCACGATCACCTCGTGCTTATCGACTACAGCACTTTGTAGAGTACGTCGGCCTTGCCGCACAAGTTGGCGCTTCAACGAGAAATCGTCTTCCGGTGCAACATAGATAGAGAATTGGAACAGACCATCGGTATAGATTTGACTCTCTACTACACGGTTTGAGCCAAACAATGGATGACTCTGGATCTTCTTACTCTTAAAGCCCTGCGGCATCCAAGTGGCTTGCCAGCCTACTTGTGTTACCTGACTATCAGGCAGAGTTACCACCTCAGGCAATGTCGCTTTTTCCAGCCCTTTCATTACAGGGACTAGATGGTCAGTAACAGAGAAAGAAACGGTACGATACTGCTCTAGGATTTCACCATCACGGTCAATGAGATCAGCACGCAGTGGTAATCCACTTTGTTCTTCAACCCAGACGATATAGGAGTAACGCTGGCCATCTTTTGGGACCACACGGATAACATCCGTTGCCGCACCAGCCTCGCGTGCTCTGCCTACCTTGACTACGTCATAGTTGTCTTTGAGCTTGTTAACGTCCACCTTCAGCATAGGCATCAAAGGGGCCACCATCTTATCAGACTCAATGGTAAAAGGGTCAATGCCAGGCTCAATGTAGCTCACCTGGTTGCCACGCTGGATCACCTCGCGGACAGGTCCACTGAGATACACCAGTTGTGCAAGTTGATTGCCGTTATCTACGGCTTGGCGATATACAAGGGGTTCGATACTGCTCTTACGAATCAGTACGTAAGACATCTCGTAGTTAAGCGAATGGCTCGCTTCACTCATCTTATCCAACAGCACCGACGCACCTTCGTTGGCCGACGCGATGGATGGAAGGGAAAGACTGATCAGTGCAACGGCACTGGCCAGGAATTTTTTCATTTGATTTCCGAATCTTGTGTGGATGGTTCTGAACCTTGGTTCAAGCGTAACTGTAGTTCGTAGTCTTGCAAGATAGTATTGATACGACGACGCTGTTCGGCGATTTTTTCATCGCTCGCTGCGGTCTCAGCCTGAGGACGCACTGACTCACGGGTCAGGCTCACTGGCTCTACACTACCTGCTAGTGGAACGGTTTGAAGCACTGGAATCTCACTTTGCTCCACGCCATTACCGTCAATACTGCCACCGTACTGTTGTACGCCCACAATAACCGCAAAAGATACGCAAGCAGCAACCGCTACTTGACCAAACTGGGTTAGCCATTGTGGCAACGCCTTCTTAGCCTGCGAAGGTGTAGGCTGAGGCTCCATCATAGGTTTAACGTTAGTCGAGTGTGCTGGTTCGTCTTCTAGAGCAAGAGCTACTCGAGAAGCGATATCCCAATCCGCAGATTGAGGGGCGTCACCTCGCATTACATCACCTATGAGATGATAATTCTGCCATGTCTGCTGCGCATCCTTGTCATGCTCTAGGTCGGCAAGCAGGGCCTTATCGATGGTCTCCCCATCGAGTAGAGCAGAAATATTTTCTTTGTTAGACATTAGTTTCACCTTAATGGTCACTATCGTTGCAGAAGCGGTTTCATCTTCTTTTCTACCGCTTCACGCGCACGGAAAATTCTGGAGCGTACTGTCCCAACGGGGCATTCCATTACAGCCGCTATTTCCTCATAACTGAGGCCATCCAATTCACGTAACGTCATCGCCGTTTTCAAGTCTTCAGGTAGTGCTTCGATCGCATCAAATACCACCTGCTTCAATTCTTTCGACAATGCCAAATTCTCTGGGTTCGAAATTTCTTTGAGCGCATTTCCTGTTTCGTAGTATTCAGCGTCTTCCGCATCTACGTCGGTAGCAGGAGGTCTGCGCCCTTGAGCAACAATATGGTTCTTGGCCGTGTTTACGGCGATACGGTAAAGCCAAGTGTAAAAGGCACTCTCTCCACGAAAGTTTGGGATAGCTCGGTATGCCTTTATAAAAGCTTCTTGGGCTACATCCGCCACATCACTCGGGTTATTCACGTATCGGGAGATCAAGTTACATACTTTATTCTGGTACTTGACCACCAGCAGGTTAAATGCCTGTTTGTCCCCATTTTGAATGCGCTCAATCAGAACCTGATCGGTCAACTGCTCGTTCATTCGAGCTTATACTCCTATGTTCATCCGCACCTTCTCAGGTGTGGGTGTATTAGAATGTGATCTATGATTGACACCACTATTCGCTTGAGCACTATTGTGACCTATAGGGCCTGCAAAAGTTCAAATTGATTAAGTTTTTTTCAAACTTAATCAAAAATGTGATGTACTACGCGTGTATTTACGCCTTTTTCTTCTTATTTAGCGTCCGAATTCGGCGCATTTTGATTCAACACAAGGCGCATAAAAACGACACATAGTCGAATAGTAGCACCCTAACTATCACTGAAGTTAATAACAAGTAAAAACTACAAATACCTATCCAGTGAGTTAGAGCTAGCAAATATAAATAGGGAACGACATTTCGATGAATTCAAATACTCAGCAACAGTGCGATGTTCTGGTTGTAGGCAGTGGCGCGGCTGGCCTGTCTCTGGCACTTCGTATCGCCAATAAGGCAAAGGTAATAGTACTCAGCAAGAGCCTGAGTCGTGAGGGCGCGACCTTCTATGCCCAAGGTGGTATAGCGGCCGTTTTTGACGAGAGCGACACTATTGAGTCGCACGTAGATGATACCTTGATTGCTGGTGCTGGCCTTTGTGAAAAAGATAAGGTTCAGTTTATTGCAGAAAACGCACGTGAATGTGTGCAATGGCTCATCGACGGCGGTGTTCCTTTCGATCAGGAAGAAACAGATGAAGAGAGCGATGAACCTCGCTACCACCTGACCCGTGAAGGCGGTCATAGTCACAGACGTATCCTGCACGCTGCCGATGCAACCGGCATGGCGATGCAAACTTCTCTGCAAGAAAACGTACTCAACCATCCGAACATCACTGTTCTTGAACGCCACAATGCAGTCGACCTGATCACTGAAGACAAGATAAAAGAAGGCGGCAATGCCAAAAAGATCGTCGGCGCTTATATCTGGAACCGTGATTCCGAACACGTAGAGACAGTAGCTGCGAAATTCGTTGTTCTGGCAACGGGCGGTGCGTCTAAGGTGTATCAATACACCAGTAACCCAGATGTATCCTCTGGTGACGGTATTGCGATGGCATGGCGTGCAGGTTGCCGTGTAGCTAACCTGGAATTTAACCAGTTTCACCCTACTTGCCTGTACCACCCAGAGGCTCGTAACTTCCTTCTAACAGAGGCACTGCGTGGTGAAGGCGCTTACCTACGTCGTCCAGACGGCACACGCTTTATGCCGGACTTCGATGAACGTGAAGAACTGGCACCGCGTGATATCGTGGCACGCGCCATCGACTTTGAGATGAAGCGATTGGGTGCAGACTGCATGTACCTGGACATCACTCACAAGTCTCCAGAATTTATCATGAAGCATTTCCCAACCATCTATATGCGTCTACAAGACCTTGGTTTGGACATGACTAAAGAGCAGATCCCTATCGTACCTGCCGCTCACTACACCTGTGGTGGTGTCATGGTGAACACAAAGGGTGAGACGGATGTTGAGCGTCTGTATGCCATCGGTGAGGTAAGCTACACAGGTCTGCACGGTGCAAACCGCATGGCTTCAAACTCACTGCTAGAGTGCGTGGTTTATGCATGGGCGGCAGCTAAAAGCATCATGCAAGAAATCGATGCGGCCGATATGCCAGGCGAACTTCCAAACTGGGATGAAAGCCAGGTATGTAACTCAGATGAAGAGGTAGTGCTGCAACACAATTGGCACGAACTGCGTCTATTTATGTGGGACTACATGGGTATCGTGCGCACCGATAAGCGCCTTGAGCGTGCACTTCGTCGTATTCAGCTGCTTCAGCAAGAGGTACACGACTACTACAGCAACTTCCGCGTATCCAACAACCTGCTTGAATTGCGTAACCTACTTCAGGTGGCTGAGCTTATGGTGAAAAGCGCCATGGAGCGCAAAGAGAGCCGTGGCCTACATTACACCTTGGATTATCCGGACACCTTACCAGAGGCAAAACCGACCATCCTAGAACCATAAAAAAAGGCGCCTCGGCGCCTTTTTTGTTTTATCTAACCTTACTCATATTGTGAGCAACCACCTTATCTACCATAGAGGCAAGGGCTAAGTTCTCACTGCGACCGTGGCCCATTACCCAAGTAAATAGGTCTGGGTCATCGCATTCTAGTAGGGATACAAAATCTCTCTGTTCCTGTTCCGTCAAACCTTCGAAGCACTCTTCGAAAAAAGGCATGATAACCACATCTAGCTCTAGCATTCCACGACGGCATGCCCACTTGATACGTGCTTTATCCTCAACTGTAAACATGAGTTAACCTCTTAATAATCCATTTTCGTTTTACCCGAGTGTATCAATAGCGAGAGGTCGTAACCATTAATTAAATCACAGCTTTTTAACTCGCTTAGACAAGCTCAGATTTAACTATTACCATGTGCCTATAATTTCGAAGCAAGGAAACACCATGAACCTACCCGCTTTAGCATGGACAGAGCTCAACCAATGGAAAGCCATCACAGTAACTGGCGACGATAAGAAGAGCTATCTTCAAGGCCAAGTTACCTGTGACTTAGTAACCTTAGACCTAGGCTCCTCAACCCTAGGTGCTCACTGCGATGCTAAAGGAAAGATGTGGAGCATCTTCCGTCTATTTAATCACGCTGAAGGCTATGCCCTTTGGCAGCCTGCCTCAGGTATAGATACCGCATTTACAGAGCTAAAGAAGTATTCTGTGTTCTCTAAGGTAGAGATGAACATCAGTGATGCAGTCAGCTTGGGTGTTCTGGGTGAAAAAGCAGAAACCTTTATCGACACCTTAAGTGAGAGCCGAGATTCAGTGCGCGCTATCGAAGGTGGTTCAGCGGTTAAAGTCGATGACCAGCGTTGGCTCCTGCTTGTTGATAGCAACACAGCAGAGCAGCTCAAAGCCAAACTGACAGATACTGAACAACTGGACGCTGGTATCTGGGACGGTCTGGATATCGCGCAAGGCATCCCTCGCATTGAAGCCAAAGATCAAAGTCAGCACATTCCGCAAAACCTGAACCTACAAGCTCTAGGTGGGGTTAGCTTTGAGAAAGGCTGCTACACAGGCCAAGAAACCGTGGCTCGCGCTAAGTACCGTGGTATGAATAAGCGAGTCATGCGCATCATCTCAGGTACGGCACAGGGTGATAGTTTTGAGTTTGAACGTCAGGTAGGTGAAAACTGGCGCGGCGCAGGTGAAGCGCTAGCGCACTATGTAGCCGAGGACGGTACAGCTATGGCGCTTATCGTGGTTAACAAAGACCTAGAGGACGAGACCAAACTTCGCCTAAAAGAAGCACCCGAGAACATCTGGAAGCTTGAACCACTGCCTTACGCCCTCGATGACTGATACCTCAGTAACCCAATATCTAGACCAGCAGGGTGTATCTTACACCCTGCTTCCACATAAAACCCCTGCCGTTTCTATCGAAGACGCGGCTCGTCAACGCGGCATCAGCCCTAGCATCATGCTAAAGACCATGCTACTTCGAGATATGGGAGGACTGATGTTCGTCGCCTGTGTTCCCGGAGATCAGCAGGTCGACCCGAAAAAGGTCCGAGCCCACTTTGAGTGCAGACGCGTTACTTGTGTCGGTTTTGAAGAGGTGCAATCCATTACAGGTTATAAGCCTGGCACACTCACTCCTTTTCACCTTTCACGAGATATTCAAGTTATCTTTGATCGGCAGATATTAGAGTTGCCTCAAGTGACCATCAGTAGTGGAACAGACATGGCAGGTGTGCTTCTCAGCACCCAAGATATGCTTGAACTGTGCACCCCACACATCAATGACATAGTTCGTTACAAATAGAGTTCGATGATTTTTGAACTAGTTGAACATTAATTCATCCAACTATCAGTGACAAAAGTTTTAACGTTCAACCACTTACACCTTTATGCAATATAACTCCGACTTATGTCACCTATTCAGATGAAAGTTTCGTGCATGTGAGCCGTTCTGTTTATAAATCCAGCCACATCACAATTTCGTAATACCAAATAGCCTATAATGTGCTTCGCCATGGAGGCACAGCAAAACTATAAAAGGTATCAGTAATGAGACTGTTTAAGCGTTATATTCCATCTTTGATTGCCAAGCACATAAGTAGATTGTTCAAGGGACGAATTTATATCTACGGCATTGGTAAGTTCGAATTTGACCAGGGTAAACTGATCTTGCCTCACCACGCTGAGGAGCGTCACTTCAAAGCAGTAAAAGAAGTAAACGTAGAGATCAAACGACTTAGAGAATGTTACGTGTAATACCAAAAGAGGAGGCTTAGCCTCCTCTTTTTTTTATCTTGCCAATTTAGGCAGGTCGCCTTTGAGACCCAGAGCTCGATGCATCACCTCGTTCTTAAATCCGGGTAGACTGCCTGCTAGGTTCATGCCCATACCACGCACCAGTTTTTTCACTGGATCGTCCCCACTGAACAACTCTTTGAATACCTGCATAGCAGAGATCATTTTTACAGCTTCAGCTTTACGCCAACGTTCATAGTGTCTTAGGTTAAGGTAATCGCCTATATCCCTGCCCGAATCCCAAAGTTTCTGTAGCTCTTCAGCAAGGCTAGCGGCATCCAACATGCCTAGGTTTACACCTTGCCCCGCAAGCGGGTGGATAGTATGTGCTGCATCCCCCACCAAAGCGATACGTGAGCGAGCAAAGTCTCTTGCATAACGCATTCGAAGCGGGATCCCCTGACGCTCTGAGATACTTTGAACTCGACCGAGTTGAAGGTCAAAATCTACTACCAAGGGTTTAATGAAATCTTCTTCAGAAAGGTTGAGTAACTCGGTCGCTCTATCTGTCTGCTGAGACCATACGATAGAGCACAATTTGTCATCGTCGAGAGGTAGGAAAGCCAGCGGGCCGTGTTTAGTAAATACTTGGCGCGCAGTATGCTGATGTGGCTCTTCCATCTCAACATTGCATACTATCGCGGTGTGGTCATAATCCCACTCTGTTAGAGGAATATCCTGTTGCTGCCTCACCCAAGAGTTAGCGCCATCTGCGGCAACCACAAGTTTTGCCGTCAGATTCTGACCATTGTCGAGAGTTAGCCATGCCTCTCGCTCACCTACTGCCAAGCTTTGACAGCGATTAGGACGATAAAAGGTCACGTTTGGCATCTGCTCAACCTGCTTTAGAAGGCCTGATGCGATAATCTGATTTTCAACGATATAGCCTAGGTTATCTTGAAGCACATCATTGGCAGTGAATTCAATCTTGGCGAAGCTATCCTTCTCCCACACCTGCATCTGATTGTAAGGAGTGCACCTGTGCTGGGCGATATTATCCCAAGCACCTAAGCGCTCTAGAATACGCTCACTGGCACGACTCAATGCAGAGACGCGAGAAGCCGGCTCATCACTGATCTCTTTGGTTTCTGCCCCTTCGATGATTGCGATACGCATATCCGTATCCTTCAGTGCCAGCGCCAAAGTAAGCCCGACCATACCCCCGCCAACAATGGCTAAGTCCACGTTCTTAATCATACTAATTCTTTACCAATCCTAAACTTCTGTTGGTTATCCATGCTTGCACCGGTGTCAGGGTATCGAAGGCCATTAGGCCTAGATTTCGTCCAACTACTGTTGGCGCCCAATTATTTGAGAAAAGGCGAACCAGCCCAGTGGTCATACCCACGGTTGCATTCCTGTCATCTTCTCTTGCACTGCGGTATTCAGAGAGACACCGGTAGCTCCCTACATCGGTAGATTGAGCAATAACCTCTGTTAACGTGGCGACATCTCGAATACCTAGATTGAAACCTTGCCCTGCGATTGGGTGCAGGGTTTGTGCGGCGTTGCCGACAAAGGCAATTCTATGATGGATAGTACGCTCGCGAGTATACAAAGAGAGCGGATAAGAAAATCTTGAACCTACCTTAACCAGTTTACCCAAACGCCAACCAAAGGCTTGTTGCAACTGCGCTAAGAAGGTTTCGTCATCCCATTGTGTAGCTTGTGCAAGCTGAGCGTCATCCAGACACCACACCAACGACATACGTTGCTGTGTCATAGGTAGCAAGGCCAGTGGGCCATTCTCAGTAAAACGCTCGAATGCCTGACCTTGATGAGGCTCCGCAAGTTCAATATTCGCTATCAGCGCATTCTGACCCAGCTCTTCAATTTGATTCGGTATTTTAAGGAGTTCAGCCACCTTAGAACGAGTGCCATCAGCTGCAACCAGAAGCTCAGCCTCGAGCGTCTCACCACTACTAAGACCAACCTCAACCTTGTCCTGAAACTGGGTCACCGACGCTACGCTATCGGGACAAAACAAGGTGATTTCAGGCTCATTTTCAAGCAACTGAAAATAGCTTTGGCCTACCTTTTCAAGCTCTACGACGGAGCCTAAATAAGGCTTATTCATCGCATCGGCTTCGAAACCGGTTTGGCCGAAGTGTCCTTTATCAGAGACATGAATGGTGCGTATTGGACTCGCTTGCTCTTCAAGCGCATCCCAGAGTTGGAAGCGCTTTAACAGCTCTATGGTGCCATATGAGAGTGCGATGGAGCGGGCATCGAACCCAGGGTGTTCCTTGCTTGGCCTGTGTGGGTCGACCACAGCTACCTTTTTACCTGCAAGTCTAGTTAGAGCGAGAGCAAGTGTTGCTCCGCTCATCGCTGCTCCAGAAATTACTACATCGAAGCGCACGGATATCCTTAATGAATAGTTTTAGATTCTGTTTCTGCTGGCTTTTGTCCTAAGTCAGCATGAATGGTCAGCACGCATACCTTCACGTGCTCAATCACTTGCTCAAGAAGCAGAGCTTGCTCTTGAAGATCATCCTCAGGGTCAATCTCAAGCTTAGAAATCTCTAGCAAATCCTCAAGAGCCTCTTGGGCTTGCTCACTTGCTTTATCTACTTTCGCACCAATCAAACCAAGCCCTGATGCAAAGTGACTCACCCATTCACTCAGAGCTTCAGCATAAGCGACTAACTCATCGTCTTCTGGAAGCAAAAGACTCAATTCAAAGCCTTGGTCATTTAGTTCTTCCTGAGTCGCCTTGAGTGCTAACTCAGCAGCAGCAAGGCTTGCCATTGGCCAACCTTGACCATCATTAGTGTAATCAAAAATAAGTGGTTGCCAGCCGTCACTATCTGTCTGTAAGCCACCACTTAGCATTCCCACCAACAAACCGTGCATTTCAGCTGGCGACACAGATAGGCCTGAGCTCGCAAATTGGTCTGCAGTTGACTGATATTGAGGGAGTTTAGTTTGGCTCATAGTTAAATCTCGACGATAATGTTTAAGGTTATAGTAACACTAGCTATAGACCGATACATCGCAAAAAAGCATCAGGTTGCGGTTTTGCGAAGCAGATTTCACCAACCTTTGTGTAAATAGGACGCAGACGTCTCGCCACAGGGCGGAAAAGCTTGAATCTTAAAATGGGTTTTTCTATAGTTTCTTTCCTGTAGGTGCACCGGACGCACATGCTTACTTAAGCCATCACGAGTTATCGAACATGAGCAGCCAAGCAGTAGAAATTGAAATTTTAGGTAAAGTTACCCGAGTAAATTGCCCCGCTGGGAAGGAAGACGCACTGCGTCAAGCCGCCCGCGACCTTGATCGTCGTATCAAAGAAATGGCAGACAAAACTAAGGTAGCCAATACCGAAAAATTGATGACTATCGCCGCTTTGAACGTATGTTATGAACTCTTGGAACGGCAAATTGACGAGCAACAACAAAGCGACATCGAACAGCGTCTCGAGCTATTGGATGGAAAGCTAGAACAAGCGTTGCAAGATAAAAGTCAAATAGCATAAGATTAGATTTACCCTGGGGTGTGCGTCAGCAGGATTTAAGTCCCTGAGCCGATAAGCAATCCTTAAGGGTTAGTACTTGGTAGCTATTGAGCAAGCTCGACTCGTATCGAGAAGCCTACGGTCATCATTGCTGATCCGCCTTGAACCAGCTGGTTCAAGGGCCACAATCCTCAACGGCACTCTGGGGTACCCTTATGATTTCCTCTTCTCGTCAACAAATCCGACAGCAGATGCGCTCCATACGCAACACTCTTTCATCATCATTTATCGACCAAGCTAGCCTTAATCTAAAAACTCACATTGCGCAGTTAACTGAGCTTAAATCCGTTAAGAAAGTTGCCCTGTACCTGGCTAACGATGGTGAGCTAAACCCTATGCCGAGTATCAAATGGCTGTGGCAACAAGGCATCGACGTTTATGTTCCCGTTCTGCATCCCTTCTCTAAGGGACATTTATTGTTTCTCCATTTCACTGCAAGTACAGAACTGGTTACCAACAAGTATGGGATCTCAGAACCCAGACTCGACATGCAAAATATCTGCCCTGTGAGTGAGTTGGATATCATTTTCACTCCATTGGTTGCCTTTGATGATCTTGGGCATCGTTTAGGTATGGGCGGTGGCTACTATGACCGAACACTAGCGCCATTTCAGACCAATCATAAACCGCTAGCCATAGGACTCGCTTTCGACCAGCAAAAGATAGACAAGGTACCGATAGAGAGCTGGGATATGCCACTGCAGAAGATCGTTACCCCAAGCCAAATCTGGCAGTGGTAAAGGTCGAGAAAATTGAAGACGAAAACGATTAACAGGTGTCATCTATACTGCATCTGTATATAATCGCGACGTCTTTCCCCCTTACTCTCGGAGAACTAAAAATGACCCAAGACGAAATGAAAAAAGAAGCTGGTTGGGCAGCACTTAAATATGTTGAAGCTGGATCTATTGTTGGTGTTGGTACAGGTTCTACCGTAAATCACTTTATTGATGCATTGGGCACCATGAGTGACAAAATTAAAGGGGCAGTTTCTAGCTCAGTAGCCTCTACTGAGAAACTAGAAGCACTAGGTATTCAGGTTTTCGACTGCAATGATGTTGCAGGTCTTGATGTTTATGTTGATGGCGCAGATGAAATCAACCCAGCTCGTGAGATGATCAAAGGTGGCGGTGCTGCTCTTACTCGCGAAAAAATCGTAGCGGCTATCTCTGACAAGTTTGTATGTATCGTTGATGGCACCAAAGGCGTTGACGTTCTTGGTGAATTCCCACTTCCAGTAGAAGTTATCCCAATGGCACGTTCATACGTGGCACGTGAGCTAGTGAAGCTTGGCGGTGATCCTGTGTATCGTGAAGGCGTTATTACCGACAACGGCAACGTTATCCTCGATGTACACGGTATGGCTATCGAGAACCCTAAGCAGCTTGAAGATCAAATCAACGCTCTTCCTGGCGTAGTAACCGTAGGTCTATTCGCACACCGTGGTGCTGACGTGGTAATCACAGGTACTCCTGAAGGCGCAAAAGTCGAAGAGTAAAGAATAAGCAATTCTAAAAAATTGTTAAAAAATTACAGCGATGGGCCCTAAAATGGGTCCATCGCTTTTTTTTAAGTAATTTTCTTACCCATGACTTAGTTTTTTTGTTAACTTAATCATAAACCGTCACAGGTAAACGATTGCTTTTTTGTAACTTCTTCGATCTATACGTTAAGGAACGACTATCATGACCAGAGTCTCGCTTCATAAAGATAAAATCAAAATCTTACTCTTGGAAGGACTACACCCTTCTTCAGTAGAGGTACTAGAAAGCGCTGGTTACTCCAACATCGAATATCTTAAAGGCTCTCTATCGGAAGAAGAGTTAATTGAAGCTATCAAAGATGTTCACTTTATCGGTATCCGCTCTCGCACCAACCTTAATGAACGTGTACTTGCAGCAGCCAACAAGCTAGTTGCTATCGGCTGCTTCTGTATTGGTACTAACCAAGTCGACCTAAATGCCGCCGCAGCTAGAGGTGTGCCTGTATTCAATGCACCTTTCTCTAACACCCGCAGTGTGGCTGAGCTAGTGCTAGGCCAAATCCTGCTGCTACTTCGCGGTATCCCAGAGAAGAACGCCCTTGCCCACCGTGGTATCTGGAAGAAGAGTGCCGATCACTCTTACGAAGCACGTGGTAAGCGCCTTGGTATTATCGGCTACGGCCATATCGGTACTCAGCTAGGCATCATCGCTGAAAACCTAGGTATGCGCGTATATTTCTACGATATCGAGAATAAGCTATCGCTTGGTAACGCTACTCAGATCCCGACCATGGCAGAGCTACTAAACAAGTGTGATGTGATCAGCTTGCACGTACCAGAAACTGCAGGAACCAAGAACATGATGGGCGCCGAAGAGTTTGCCATGATGAAACCGGGTTCAATCTTCATTAATGCTGCTCGTGGCACTGTAGTGGATATTCCAGCGCTATGTGACACATTAGAAGCGGGTCACCTTGCTGGTGCGGCTATCGACGTATTCCCTGTTGAGCCTAAGACCAATGCAGATACCTTCGAGTCGCCACTGACCAAGTTCGACAACGTTATCTTGACTCCTCACGTGGGCGGTTCAACCCAAGAGGCACAAGAGAACATCGGTCTTGAGGTTGCGGGTAAGCTGGCTAAGTACTCTGATAACGGCTCTACACTCTCGAGCGTTAACTTCCCTGAGGTATCTCTACCGCAGCACAGTGGTACATCTCGCTTGCTTCACATTCACGAGAACCGTCCTGGTATCCTAACCCAGATCAACACCATCTTCGCATCAGCGGATATCAACATCGCAGGTCAGTACCTACAGACTAAAGGCGATATGGGTTATGTAGTTATCGACGTAGAAGCGGCTCGCTCAGAAGAAGCGCTAGCCAAACTTAAGGAGATCGACGGTACCGTTCGAGCTCGTCTGCTTCACTAATTGTCTCGTCCTAAAATACGTTGACAGTTTTCTTAAGCCAACAGCATTAGCTGTTGGCTTTTTTCATGTACCTCATTTGGTGTCTTCATCCCTAAGCTGAGGTGTGGCCTGATGCTGTTGTAGGTAGCTACGGATTCACTGATTAGCTTGTTTAACTCAGTTATATTCTGACAAGTTTCCAGTAAGAACTCCTGTTTAAGTATGCCATTTATCCTCTCCGCCAGTGCGTTTTGGTAGCAGTCGTATCCATCCGTCATTGAAGCCAGCATGTTGCCAATCTTCAGGCGCTCTTGATAAAGACCTGAGCAGTACTGAAGCCCACGATCAGAATGATGGATGCATGGACTGTGGTATTGGCGTTTATTTATCGCCATGTCTAGCGCCTTTACTACGTCCGTCGTTTTCATCTCGTTACTGAGCTCGTATCCCATTATTTTTCTGCTAAAAGCATCTGTGACTAACGACAGATAGTGGGTTCCCTCGCGCGACTGAACATAAGTAATGTCACTGACCAGTACCTGCTCAGGCCGACAAGGAACAAAGTCCTTCAGTCGATTAGGATGCTTCTTCATCCAATGTTTACTATTGGTTGTCTTTGTATAACTGCGCTTGGGCCGAACGAGTAACAACTCTTGTCTTAAGTAGTCGAAGAATGCGTCTCGACCAAGCTTGATACCTTGAGCGATAAACTTCGGTTTAAGTAAAAAGTACAGCTTTCTTGTTCCTAAACGAGGCATATAGCGCCTAAGTTCAAGCACCATTTGCCGGACAGACTCAAGCTCAGCCTGACGTACAGCCTCCCGTTTTTCACGTTGATAAACACTTTGCCTAGTGAATCAAAGTAGTCGACATAGCCGACTTAAACTTACGCTTTTCTCTTTTTGAACGCTTCTGGCCCCTTGTCTATATACTTTTTTCTGAGGCCGGTCCCATACTCTGCATCAAGAATATCTATCACTTCGTTATAGAAAAGAGTTTTTAGACGTTCATCTTCAAGTTCTTTCTCGAGACGCTTTATCTTTTGAGCAGGAGACTCTTTTGTCTTAGCGGTTTTATGCATGGCTGTTCTCCTTGGGTTTCGCGTCCAATCCATCTGACCGTGCTTTCTGAGCCAGGTTAGAACTGTCGAACGGCCTTGGATACCATAGATAGCTTGGGCTTGTTTATAGGTCATATCGCCTCTTTCAACAGCGGCAACGACCTGTAATTTAAAGCCTAGTGTGTAATCGCACTGAGTGCGCTTAATGTAGGGTCTGTTTGAAGTAGTCATAATTCGTCCTCAATGTGTAAACACATTTCAGGACGGGACAAATCACAGAAAAAAGCCCTTCGATATCGAAGGGCTTTTTCGTTTAATCCAGTTTATACACCACGCTTACTCTATCGCGGATAGTGATGGTGGAATCTACATAACCAGAAGACTCTTTCGCTTCATCCATGCTCATAGCGCGCATCACAGGCGATGCCGATGAAGACTGATATTGGATCTGCCATACATTTCCAAGGTCTTCGCCAAAGTCTTGCGCTAATGCCTTAGCTTTAGCCTGAGCATCCTTCACAGCAGCTTGCCGTGCTTTGGATTGGTACATGTCTGCATCTTGAACACCCAAGCGTACGCTATCCACACGATTCACTCCTGCTTTTAAAGATGCCTCTAAAACCTTAGGCAAAATAGCTAGGTTGGTTATCTCCACATTGATTCTGCGATTTGCTCTATAGCCCTTGGTTTCAGGTGTACCATTCTTTGGATAGTGGATCTGAGGGGCAATATTAAGATTGCCGGATTGGATGCTAGCCTCGCTGATGCCCAAGTCGTTTAGTGCCTTTCTAAGCTGAGCAACAACCTTATCCGCCTGCTGTTTGGCACTCTCAGCGCTCTCATCGTTGATAACCACCTGCAGCGCAACGTCAGCCTTATCTGGAGTCGCGGTAACCTCGCCCTGACCTGTCGTTATCAGATGCGGAAAATCAAAGCTCTGAGCCTGTGCCATCTGCAACGGCAAACAAGCCATACCACCCAACAACAACGTTTTTATCCACTTCATAAACACCTCTATAACTATGCGTACATAGGATTAGGACTCTAGTTGCCGGTGAAGGTTTCATAACACACTGCTTTTTAGTCCCAACCCGGCTCGCGACTCTCTAAAGCATCAAACGCAAAAAAGGGATGCTATTTGGCATCCCTTTGTATCTGTTTGCGGATTAGTCGACCTTGTTTAGGTGAACATCCATTTGTGGGAATGGAATTTCGATACCATTCTCATCCAGTGCAATCTTGATAGCTTGCAGCGTATCAAAATATACATCCCAATAATCTTCTGTCTTACACCACGGGCGAACTACAAAGTTTACTGAAGAATCTGCAAGAGCTAGTACACCAATCTGAATACCTTTCTCTTTGATTAGACGATCATCGGCTTCAAGGGTTTGGCGAATAACCTGTTCGGTCTTCTTAAGGTCAGCACCATAAGAAACACCGATAACATGGTCAACACGGCGTGTAGCGTGTCGCGAATAGTTAGTGATTGGACTGCCGATAACACTGCCGTTTGGTACAACAACCATCTTGTTATCTGGAGTAGTCAATACAGTTTGGAAGATCTGGATAGATTCTACAGAACCCGCTACACCACCAATCTCTACATAGTCACCGGACTTGAATGGACGGAATGCGACGATAAGCACGCCTGCGGCAAAGTTAGATAGTGAGCCTTGTAGAGCAAGACCAACTGCCAAACCCGCGGCACCGATTACAGCAACCACTGATGCTGTTTGAACGCCAAGACGACCAAGAGCGGCGATTAGCACGATTACAAACAGTAGATAGCGAACCATGGCATGAACAAAGTCAACAACCGCTTTATCCATACGTCGCTTCTCAAGCATCTTACCGACACTGTTTGCGATCATTTTAGTGATGATATTACCGATAAAGAGAATGAGAATAGCGGTAATAATATTGACGGCATAACCGATCAGTAGGTCTTGGTTGTTGGTCAACCAATGATGGGCTTCCTGCATACCTTCATGAAGGGCGTCTACACTTGGGACTTCAGGTACTTCTGCTTCTTGTGACATCGTAAAATTCTCTTCCGTAATAAAGCGTTACAAATCATTTATGTGATCTGCATCATACTTCCGTATATGCATCTAAGGTCAAGAAATTGTCAGAAAATTCAATTCCTTGGAACTTTGAGTATATCACCCAAAAACTATAGTACAGAAGACAAAAAAAACCCGCTACGAGAGCGGGTTTTTCTAAACTAATTAATAAGTTGCGAGCTTATTATAGTACGTCTACTGCGTTTAGGTCAGCGAACGCTTTCTCTAGGCGAGTAACCATTGAAGCTTGACCTGCACGTAGCCATACGCGTGGATCGTAGTACTTCTTGTTTGGTGCATCTTCACCAGTTGGGTTACCGATTTGGCCTTGTAGGAAATCACGGTTTTCAGCTTCGTATTGACGAACGCCATCCCATGTAGCCCACTGAGTATCAGTATCGATGTTCATTTTGATTACACCGTAGCCGATAGACTCTTGGATTTCAGCTTCAGTAGAACCAGAACCACCGTGGAATACGAAGTTTAGAGCGTTAGGAGCGATACCGAACTTCTCTGCACAGTATGCTTGAGAATCACGTAGGATAGTTGGAGTTAGAACAACGTTACCTGGCTTGTATACACCGTGTACGTTACCGAAAGAAGCTGCGATAGTGAAACGGTGTGAAACAGCGTTTAGTTTCTCGTAAGCGTAAGCTACGTCTTCTGGAGAAGTGTATAGCTCAGACTGATCCATATCAGTGTTGTCTACGCCGTCTTCTTCACCACCAGTACAACCTAGTTCGATCTCGATAGTCATACCCATCTTAGCCATGCGCTCTAGGTACTTAGCACAAGTTTCGATGTTTTCTTCTAGAGACTCTTCAGAAAGGTCTAGCATGTGAGAAGAGAATAGAGGCTTACCAGTTTGAGCGAAGAACTCTTCACCCGCGTCTAGTAGACCGTCGATCCAAGGAAGAAGTTTTTTAGCTGCGTGGTCAGTGTGTAGGATTACTGGAACACCGTAAGCTTCAGCTACAGCGTGAACGTATTTAGCACCAGCTACAGCACCAAGGATTTGAGCACCTTGACCTTCTAGTTTAACGCCTTTACCAGCGAAGAAAGCAGCACCACCGTTCGAGAACTGAACAACAACAGGAGATTTTACTTTCGCAGCAGCTTCTAGAACTGCGTTTACAGAGTCAGTACCAACAACGTTTACTGCTGGAAGAGCAAATTTGTTCTCTTTTGCTACTTCAAAAACTTTTTGTACGTCGTCGCCAGAAATCACACCTGGTTTTACGAAATCGAAGATCTTAGACATGGAATTAATCCTATTTTCTGTCGTTAATTAATTGCACTTTGCAAAGTATGAAAAATATCGCATACAACACTGCCGCATTGTAGCAAAAAAATTAAAAAAGGCGGGAGTGATCCCGCCTAAAAATATTACGCTTTAGCACGCTCTTCTAGCATAGCTACAGCAGGAAGAACCTTACCTTCTACAAACTCAAGGAAAGCACCGCCACCAGTTGAGATGTAAGAAACGTCAGCCTTGATACCGAACTTATCGATAGCCGCTAGCGTGTCACCACCGCCTGCTACAGAGAAACCTGCAGACTCAGCGATTGCACGAGAGATACCTTCTGTACCCGCTTCGAAGTTTTTGAATTCGAATACGCCAACAGGGCCGTTCCATAGGATGGTTTTAGCGTTGCCAATGATTTCAGCAAGAGCTGCAGTTGAATCAGGACCTAGGTCGAAGATCATGTCGTCATCTGCAACGTCTGCAACGTTCTTGATTTCAGCTTCAGCGTTCTCATCAAATGCTTTTGCACAAGCAACGTCAGTCGCAACTGGGATAGAACACTCTTTCATTAGCTTCTGAGCAGTTTCAACTAGGTCTGCTTCATACAGAGACTTACCTACGTTGTGGCCAGCAGCAGCGATGAAGGTGTTTGCGATACCACCACCAACTACTAGTTGGTCAGCTACTTTAGATAGAGACTCAAGAACAGTCAGCTTAGTAGAAACCTTAGAACCACCAACGATAGCAACTAGTGGACGCTCTGGGTTGTCCATTGCTTTGCCTAGTGCTTCAAGTTCTGCTGCAAGTAGAGGACCTGCACATGCAACTGGAGCATGAGTACCAACACCGTGAGTAGATGCTTGAGCACGGTGAGCCGTACCAAATGCATCCATTACGAATACGTCACATAGTGCAGCGTACTTCTTAGAAAGCTCTTCTTCGTTCTTCTTCTCGCCTTTGTTGAAGCGAACGTTTTCAAGAACAACAAGCTCACCAGTGTTTAGCTCTAGGCCTTCTAGGTAGTCTTTAGCTAGCTTAACTTCGCAATCTAGAGCGTCGTTTAGGTAGTTAACAACAGGTTGTAGAGAGAATTCTTCAGCGTACTCGCCTTCGGTAGGACGACCAAGGTGAGAAGTAACCATTACTTTAGCGCCAGCTTCTAGGCAACGCTTGATAGTAGGAAGTGATGCAAGGATACGTGCATCAGAAGTTACTTTACCGTCTTTTACTGGAACGTTTAGGTCAGCACGGATAAATACGCGTTTACCTGCTAGATCCAGGTCAGTCATCTTGATTACAGACATTCTTTGTCCTCTTGTATAAATATTACAAAAATTTTTCACCCAAGCCTCGGCTCAGGCGTTCGAATTCAGTCAATATGAGATTTACATGGGGTCAATCTACACAAGTTCAAGGCATAAAGTACAAACTTTATTCATTTATTTTGAGCTATGTATTATTTTGAGTATTGCATCGCTAGAGCGGTGTCCAGCATACGGTTAGCAAAGCCCCATTCATTGTCACACCACACCAACATCTTAACCAGTTGGCCATCGCTAACACGAGTCTGAGAGCCATCTACAATGGCACTGTGAGAGTCGTGATTAAAGTCGATGGATACGAGCGGCGCTTCAGTATAGTCAACGATTGACTGTAATGTACACTGAGAGGCCTGCAGGAGTGTTTGATTTACGTCATTAACTTTCACTTTTGTATCTACAGTTACACTCAGGTCCATAGCTGTTACGTTAACAGTTGGCACTCGCACCGAAATCGCCTCAAATTTATTTTCAAACTTTGGAAAGATTCTTTCAATTCCCTTGTGCAGTTTAGTATCCACCGGAATGATTGACTGACTGGCACTTCGGGTTCTACGCAGATCTGAGTGATAGGCATCAATGACTTGCTGGTCGTTCATTGAGGAGTGAATGGTGGTAATAGTACCGTGCTGAATGCCAAAGGCTTCATCGAGAACCTTGATGATAGGAACGATACAGTTGGTGGTACAAGAGCCGTTGGATACTACCTTGTGCTCAGCTTTAAGGGTGTCATGGTTAACACCGTAGATGATAGTGTTGTCTAGATCCTGAGAGCCAGGGTGAGAGAAGAGCACCTTCTTAGCCCCGGCCTTGATATGTTGCTGTCCATCCGCTTGAGAGCCAAACACACCGGTACAGTCCAGAACAATATCCACATCTAGGTCGTGCCAAGGAAGCAGTTCAATATCGGCTAGGTGAAGGATACGAACCTCATCTTTGCTACCATCTTGATGGTGCACGTAAAGGTACTCTTGGGTATGAGAGACCTTCTTCTGAAAGCGACCATGACTAGTATCGTACTGAAGTAGATGCGCCATCGCATCCGGCTGCGCTAATTCGTTTACCGCAACCACTTGAATCTGAGAATGTTTACCGCTTTCGTACACGGCTCGTAGGACGTTTCGACCGATACGGCCAAAGCCATTAATCGCCACTCTTAGCATGGTGTTACTCCCTACCCTGCTTCTTGTCTTTTTATGTCACGGAAGTGTATCAGATCACAATTGGAGATCCATGTAGTAATCATAGTCGCTTGATTGCATTGACTAATTCGCCCATGCTAAAGAAAGCAAATGAACAAGGATGCTCAAAGTGCTACGAAGTTGGTTATGGACAAACCGCAAGGATCTCGGTTTTGTCGTTCTATTTTGGTTCGTTCTCTCAACAGCCTATCTAATTAAAGAATGGCCAAACGTGTCTACCCTGCAACTGGGCGACAACGACAACTACATGCGCTACGTGCAGTTTACTTCTTGGCTAGAAGTCGGTAATTGGTACCTTCAACCCATGCCGGACTTCAATCCTCAAGACGGTGTCCTCATCCACTGGTCACGCCTCCCAGATATCCCGTTAGCGGCAACTAGCCTTTTGTTTATGGAGTTTTTAGAACCCGCCACAGCTCATGCCATTGCGATGAGTGTGGTTCCTCTGTTCTATCTTTTGCTTCTGGCCATTTTGGGCTTTGCTTATTGCGACCATTATCTAGGGAAAGAACAGAGATTTGTCGCTACTCTATTTATCTTGCTCTCGCCATTAATTGGCAAATTTCTTCCAGGCTCTATCGACCACCATAACGTCCAACTCTTGTTCGTTGTGGCTTTCTTGCTCTTCTCGCCTATCACACAGCAGCAGTTTCAGGAACGATGGTGGGCATATTTACAAGGGCTAGTGCTCGCCCTATCTCTCTGGACAGGGTTAGAAAACTTCATCTTGTGGGTGCTTTATCTCGGTGTATATACACTACATGCGATCTGGTATGACTCTTCAAGAGTCTCTCACTTAAGGCGACTCTGCTTTACTGTGTTTGGTCTCGGTCTTGTTCTAATGTTGATAAACAGGCCCATATCAGAGTTTTTCTATCCAAGATATGACGCTATTTCTCTGCCATTTGTTCTGTGTTTTTTAGGTGGAGGTGCACTTCTCTTAATCTACGAAAAATGTCTTACTAAGGTGCTCAATCCGATAAAGCGAATCTTTTTTACAGCTTTAATCGCTTTACCTATCTTTGGCTCATTAGTGTTGCTGTACCCGGAGCTAATAAAAGGAGCCTACGCTGATTACCCAGCAATACTTCAAGAATTTTGGCTAAGTAACGTATCAGAAGCTCTTTCCATGTGGGATTGGATGCAAAAAGATGGCTTTTTCTCAGTGGAAAACTACTTTCTCTATTTTATCCCTGCAATTTGCTATCCATTAATAAAAAACAAGACGACGGCTATAAGCCTGCTTTATTCACTACTGATATTGAATCTAGTGATCGCCTTACTGTGGCAAATAAGAGCTATCAATCTATGTTTCATTCTAAGTGCCCCACTACAAGCCTATGTCATCTACCAATGGTTCAAGGAGCCAAAGCTCGAAGTTATTAAAGCATTTGCGCTAATCCTAGCTACGCCTTTAGTCACCATATTGTTATTAAGCTATATGCTACCCAAACCAGAAAGTGCTGAGAAAAATCAAACCAGCCTCCCCTCCTCATTACCTGAGCTGCTTTCAGAGTACAAGATCAGCGACACTGTCCTTATGACCGGAATAGAAACAGGGGCTAAAATCTTGGCTCTCAGTGACAACAAGATAGTAGCCGCGCCCTATCACAGGAATACTCATGGTAATAGCTTCATGATCTCAGGTTTCCTTGAAACCGATATGAATAGGGCTTTTAAATTACTCAAAAAACATCACGTAAGTTACATACTGATCAACAGAGACAATCAGTTAAGAGTAATTGAAAAAAACGCTAATGAGGGAGCCCTGATATTACGACTCAAGTCAGGTGACTTACCTATATGGGCAGAAAGAGTTAATACCCCGTCAAAGGATGACTACCAATTATTTAAAATCAAAGAGGTGTAATGATGGATTTGGACATTGCAGTTCTTCTTCCCTGTTACAACGAGCAAGGAGCAATAGGAGAGACTATTGCAAGCTTCCAGCAAGCCCTGCCGAGAGCAACCATATATGTATACGACAACAACTCTAGTGACCAAACCGCAGAAGAAGCAAGACAAGCTGGAGCTATTGTCAGATTTGAGCCTAGACAAGGTAAAGGGGAAGTGGTCAAGCGAATGTTCGCTGACATAGAAGCAGACGTTTACGTTATGGCTGATGGGGACAACACCTATGATGCGAGCATCTGTCCCGAGCTTATCGACACTCTCGTATCCGAGCGATTGGATATGATAGTAGGGACTCGCTCTCGAGAACTAAGCTCGTATCCGAAGGGACACGTACTTGGAAATAAAGTCTTTTCTAATCTGATAAATCGAGCATTCAACTCGAAGCTAGAAGACGTTTTTTCTGGCTACCGAATCATGAGCAATCGCTTTGTAAAGTCACTACCCATATTCAGCGACGGCTTTCAAATAGAGACCGAGCTAACCGTTCATGCCCTTCAGCACAAAATCCCTATCAAAGAAGTTCCTACAAAATACATCTCTCGTCCAGAAGGAACTGAAAGCAAACTAAAAACCTACCGAGATGGATTCAAAATACTTAACTTTATTATGTTCCTGCTCAGAGATGTAAGACCACTTTTCTTCTTTAGTTGTATCTCAGCAACATTAATCACCCTGTCTCTTTTCTTAGGCCTGCCTGTTATATTTGAGTTCTTCGAAACGGGCCTAGTCCCGAGATTCCCAACCGCAATCCTTGCAAGCTCCATCGCACTCATTGCGGTCATGTCCCTATTTAGTGGACTAATTCTAGATAACGTCAGCCGGGGACGAAAGGAGCGAAAGATGGTTACATACCTCAGAACGCCTTTCTTCGGACATAAAAAAAGCCAGCAGTAATCTGCTGGCTCTCATCTAGATATTTAGACGATTAAGCTAGAAGCTCTTTCGCTGTGTTTACTACGTTTTCAGTAGTAAAGCCAAACATCTTGAATAGTTCACCTGCTGGTGCAGACTCACCGAAGGTAGTCATGCCGATGATCTTGCCACCGAAGCCAACGTACTTGTACCAGTAGTCAGCGATGCCCGCTTCAACTGCGATGCGCTTAGTTACTGATGCAGGTAGAACCGCTTCACGGTATGCTTCATCTTGCTTGTCGAACACGTCAGTTGCAGGCATAGATACTACGCGTACAGCTTTGCCCTGTGCAGAAAGCTCAGCTTGCGCTGCTACTGCTAACTCAACCTCAGAACCGGTTGCAATGATGATCAGCTCAGGCGCACCTTCACAATCTTTGAGGATGTAACCACCCTTAGCGATGTTTGCTACTGTCTCTGCGTCACGCTCTTGCTGTGCAAGGTTTTGACGAGAGAAGATCAGAGATGTTGGACCATCTTTACGCTCGATAGCCAGTTTCCAAGCCACAGCAGACTCAACCTGGTCACATGGACGCCATGTGCTCATGTTTGGAGTTACACGCAGAGAAGCAAGTTGCTCTACAGGTTGGTGCGTTGGGCCATCTTCACCCAGACCGATTGAGTCGTGAGTGTAAACCTGAATATTCTGAACCTTCATCAGAGCCGCCATACGCATAGCATTACGCGCGTACTCCATGAACATTAGGAAGGTTGCACCGTAAGGTACGAAGCCGCCGTGCAGTGCGATACCGTTGATGATCGCCGTCATACCGAACTCACGCACACCGTAGTGGATGTAGTTGCCTGAGAAGTCTTGAGCTTCAAGAGACTTAGAGCCAGACCACATGGTTAGGTTTGATGGAGCAAGGTCAGCAGAGCCACCCATGAACTCAGGTAGCATCTTACCGAACGCTTCTAGCGCATTTTGAGATGCTTTACGTGATGCGATGTTCGCTGGGTTTGCTTGAAGGTCAGCGATGATTTCTGCAGTCTTCGCTTCCCACTCAGCAGGAAGGTCGCCGTTTACGCGACGCTTAAGCTCAGCCGCTTCTGCAGGGAATTCTTTTGAGTATGCTTCGAACTTGTCGTTCCAAGCTGCTTCTTTAGCTCTACCCGCTTCATTCGCATCCCACTCAGCGTAGATGTCAGCTGGGATTTCAAATGGTGCGTGCTCCCAACCTAGGAATTCACGTGCCGCTGCGATTTCAGCTTCACCTAGTGGTGCGCCGTGGCAGTCGTGAGAACCTGCTTTGTTTGGAGAACCAAAGCCGATGATGGTCTTAGTACAGATAAGAGTAGGACGTGGGTCCGCCTTAGCCGCCTCAATTGCTGCGTTGATAGCGTCAGCATCGTGACCGTCTACCGCTGGGATTACGTGCCAGCCGTACGCTTCAAAACGCTTAGGAGTATCGTCAGAGAACCAGCCTTCAACTTCACCGTCGATAGAGATGCCGTTGTCATCCCAGAATGCGATCAGCTTGCCTAGGCCTAGAGTACCCGCAAGTGAACACGCTTCGTGAGAGATACCTTCCATCAGACAGCCGTCACCCATGAATACATAAGTGAAGTGGTCAACGATGTCATGGCCTGGCTTGTTGAATTGAGCCGCCAGAGCTTTCTCAGCAATCGCCATACCTACAGCGTTTGTGATGCCTTGACCTAGAGGACCAGTGGTAGTCTCGATACCCGGTGCGTAGCCGTACTCTGGGTGACCAGGAGTCTTAGAGTGAAGCTGACGGAAGTTTTTCAGGTCATCGATAGATAGCTCGTAGCCTGATAGATGAAGCAGAGAGTAGATCAGCATAGAGCCGTGGCCGTTTGAAAGTACAAAACGGTCGCGGTCAGCCCACTCTGGGTTTGAAGGGTTGTGGTTCAAGTGACCACGCCATAATACTTCGGCAATATCAGCCATCCCCATTGGGGCGCCTGGGTGACCAGAGTTAGCTTTTTGTACACCATCCATGCTTAGAGCGCGGATTGCATTGGCTAGATCTTTACGGGAAGACATGTCTGCTCCTGAGTGCGTATGCAATTGATTAAATGATTCCTGACCTTAATGCCCAACTAGGACGAGCACTAAGCGCGACTATTGTCGCAGAGCATAATTATTACCGCAAACCCTTTCAAATATGCAAACGCAACTATTCAAACTTTGGTGTGCAACAAGTTTTAGCCAATTTACATAAACTAGCCCCATATCGCGCAATCGTTTGGCTAACTTTTATATACAAAAAAACTTGTATTTCACTCATTCAAAATTAGAATAGACGTCCAGAAGTAGAAACATCTACTAAATAATCATCAAAAAAGACGCTTTAAGCGTCTTTTCTTAACTACAGAATAAGGGAGCCCAGCATGGCTAAGCACCTGTTTACCTCTGAATCGGTTTCTGAGGGACATCCTGACAAAATTGCAGACCAAATCTCTGATGCGGTTTTAGACGCAATTCTTGAGCAAGACCCTAAAGCACGTGTTGCGTGTGAAACATACGTGAAGACCGGTATGGTAATGGTTGGTGGTGAAGTGACCACCTCTGCATGGGTTGATATCGAAGAGCTAACTCGTCAAACCGTTCGTGAAATTGGTTACGTTCACTCTGACATGGGCTTCGATGCTGACTCTTGTGCAGTACTAAACACCATTGGTAAGCAGTCTCCAGACATCAACCAAGGTGTTGATAAAGCTGACCCTAAAGATCAAGGCGCGGGCGACCAAGGCATCATGTTCGGTTACGCAACTAACGAAACCGACGTTCTTATGCCAGCTCCTATCACTTACTCTCACCGTCTAGTTGAGAAGCAAGCTGAAGTTCGTAAGAACGGCACCCTTCCATGGTTGCGCCCAGATGCAAAATCTCAGGTAACTTTCCAGTACGACCAAGGTAAGATCGTTGGTATCGATGCTGTAGTTCTTTCTACACAGCACTGTGACACCATCTCTACTCCAGACCTACGTGAAGCTGTGATGGAAACCATCATCAAGCCTGTACTTCCTTCTGAGTGGTTGAACAAAGAAACTAAGTTCTTCATCAACCCAACTGGCCGTTTCGTAATCGGTGGTCCTATGGGTGACTGTGGTCTTACAGGTCGTAAGATCATCGTTGATACCTACGGTGGCGCAGCTCGTCACGGTGGCGGTGCATTCTCTGGTAAAGATCCATCTAAAGTTGACCGTTCTGCGGCATACGCAGCTCGCTACGTTGCTAAAAACATCGTTGCGGCAGGCATGGCCGATCGTTGTGAAATCCAACTTTCTTACGCTATCGGTGTTGCTGATCCAACATCTATCATGGTTGAAACCTTCGGTACTGAGAAAGTGTCTCACGACATCATCATCGAAGCGGTACGTCAGCACTTCGACCTACGCCCTTACGGCCTACAAGAGATGCTAAACCTTCTTCAGCCTATCTATAAGAAGACGGCAGCATACGGTCACTTCGGTCGCGAAGAGTTCCCATGGGAAGCGACTGACAAAGCAGAAATGCTGAAAGAGTTCGCAGGCATTAAGTAATCGCCTCGACACCCTAATCTTGAAAAAACCTCAGCTTGCTGAGGTTTTTTTTTATACCTGTAGAAAACTAGCAAGCACAATTTCTGTGCAAAATTTGTATTTAGCACCATCAGCGACAATAGTTATACCTGAAGGAACTGTGAAGCCAATCAAGTTTTGTATAGCATCAGGAACGATGAAAAAATTTTTGGCTACAGTTTGCCGTCACCCTCGTATTAGAGAAGAGCGCTACTTCGAAGCAGGTGACGAGTTTACGGGACAAAAACAGGAGGATGTCATGCCTCGTACATTTAATGAAAACGACTTTCAGGATTCTGAGCGTATCAGCGACGGCGAATACGCTAAGACCATACCTTGTAACCAGATAAGCATCTCAGACCCATTCCAGTGGTTAGCCATGGGTCTCAACGATATGGTGCGTTCACCCATAATTAGCTTCTTTTATGGCTTCTGTTTTGCTGCCGCAGCAGCGGGCATTGTGGGCTTAATTAACCTTCAGGGTGTGCACTCTCACCTCGTGGTGTTGCCAGCACTAATCGTCTACATGCTAATAGGGCCGTTTCTGGCCTTGGGCTTATATGACGTAAGTTGGTCTAGAGAAAAAGGTAAACAACCAAACCTAGTACACTCGATGAAAGCCATTGGTAGAAACTCTACCTCACAATGGGCATTCGCTGTGCTTTTGGTTGTTACCATGATTTTCTGGATGCGCATTGCAGCCCTGTTGCATGCTCTATACCCATCGGTAGCCGGGGCTAGTATTATCGAGTTTGCACCTTTCCTGATCACGGGCTCTATCGCAGGTTTCATTTTAGCTAGCCTAGTGTTCAGCATTTCAGTATTTTCTATTCCGCTAATGCTAGAGCGCCGTGTAGACATGATGACGGCAGTTTTCACCAGCTTTAATGCGGTAAGAAAGAATCCAGCACCTATGGCGGTTTGGGCGGTGATCATCTGCGGAGGTGTACTGATCGGCTTTGCTACCTATGGCATTGGCATGATAGTAACCATGCCTATCCTAGGCTACGGAACATGGCATGCGTACCACGCCACCATACAGAAAAAACATCACTAAACAATCGAGCGGGCTTGATGCCCGCTTTTTTTATGTTCAGCTAACAGATACACTGATGTCAGTTTTACCACACCTGCTCCAAGATGAATCAATATCAGCTCAAGCTAAATCAGAAGCTAGACAGCCTACTCGCAACCGCTAATAAACACTTCGATAAGCAGTTTCCCAAACCTGAACTACTTTTGAATCTGCGCGGGAAAGCTGCGGGGCAAGCTCTGCTACAAAAGAACATCATCAAGCTGAACCCTATATTGGCCGAAGAGAACAAACAGGCGTTCATCGAAGAGGTATTGCCTCACGAGTTGGCCCATCTAATAACCTATCAACTGTTTGGTCGCGTTCGCCCACATGGAAAAGAATGGCAATACACTATGGAGCGAGTATTTAAGATACCGGCCAAGCGCACTCACTCTATGGACGTTCAATCGGTACAGGGTAAAACCTTTGAGTACCAGTGTGGTTGCAATCATTACCCGCTATCCATCCGTCGACATAACAAGGTTGTTCGAGGTGAGATGAGTTACTCCTGCCGCTCTTGTGGAGACAAACTGATCTTTACCGGCAAACAGCTCTCCTAAGCCACTGGTTAATTTTTCTTCAAGGCGCTATCATGCGCCGGTTTTGTTTTAAGTAGTATTCAAGATGTTGTTTCGCTTCCTCGCCCTGTTTGCTGTTCTGTTTTCTACAATTTCACTGGCAGCTCCACACTCTTTTTATCAATCCAAAAAGCTTGCTGTCTCTATCTATCAGCAGCATCCCACTAGCTTCTATTGTGGATGTGATATTGAGTGGAACGGCAAAAAAGGCATACCTGATCTGAATAGCTGTGGCTATCAAGTACGTAAGCAAAAAAAGCGTGCCAGCCACATCGAGTGGGAACATATAGTCCCTGCCGCGCACCTAGGACAACAACGCCAATGCTGGCAGGATGGAGGTCGTAAAAACTGCACCAAGAATGACTCAACCTACAAAGTGATGGAAGCAGATCTACACAACCTAGTACCTGCTATAGGTGAAGTAAACGGCGATCGCTCCAACTATCAATTCAACCAATGGAAACCCAACAGTTCTGATGTTAGCTATGGTCAGTGCAGCATGTATGTAAGCTTTAAAGACGACATGGTAATGCCTCCAGAGGGGGCTCGTGGCCCCGTCGCTCGCGCTTATTTATATATGGAAAACCAGTATCCAATCAGGCTGTCTAAACAGCAACAACAACTAATGCATGCCTGGAATCGTCAGTACCCAGTCACAGACTGGGAGTGCCAAAGAGACAGACAAATCCAAGCTATCCAAGGAAATTCCAACCCCTTTGTCCGCGAGCAATGTTCTCAAGTGAACTAGAGGCTTGTTATTTGCTATGCGAGATACCATATTAAGCATTAGTTCAAATAGTTACGGAAACATCCCTTATGCGCGTCCCAAGGATTTATCACCCAAATCCAATTGAGTCTGCGTCCATTGTTCAGCTAAGCGAAGATGCAGCTGGGCATGTCGGCCGAGCCCTACGAATGCAACCTGGACAAGAGGTTCTCTTGTTCGATGGTTCTGAATTCGAATACCTAGCCTCTATCACCGAGGTCACCAAGAAGAACGTGACCGTAGAGATAAAGTCCAAGACAGAAAGTCATGTGGAATCGCCACTGGATATTCATCTTGGGCAGGTAGTCTCTCGTGGTGACAAGATGGAATTCACCATCCAGAAGTCTGTCGAGCTTGGGGTAAACACAATCACACCTCTGCTATCTGAGCGCTGCGGAGTAAAACTTGACGCTAAGCGCTTCGAGAAAAAACTTCAGCAATGGCAAAAGATTGCCATCTCAGCGTGTGAGCAGTGCGGCCGAAATAAGGTGCCTGTTATCCGCCCTATTATGCAGTTGGAAGATTGGTGTGAGGAGGAGTACCAAGGCCTCAAGCTAAACCTTCATCCACGCGCACCCTACTCTATTAACTCGCTACCTGAGCCTGTACAAAAGGTGAAGCTATTGATCGGCCCAGAAGGTGGTCTATCCGATGGCGAAATCGAAATGGCCAGCGAAAAGAACTTTGAACAAACCCTTTTAGGCCCTCGCGTTCTTAGAACTGAGACCGCGGCGCTAACCGCTATTACCGCATTGCAAGTCCGCTTCGGCGACCTTGGTTAGGAGACAACAATGATCAAATTAGGGATAGTGATGGACCCAATCTCGTCCATCAACATCAAGAAAGACTCAAGCTTCGCTATGCTTCTTGAAGCACAGAAACGTGGCTATGAAATCCACTACATGGAAATGCAAGATCTTCAATTAGATCAAGGCGTTGCTATGGCAGATACCAAGACTCTAAAGGTTGAGCAAAACCCTGACTCTTGGTACGAGTTCCTATCTGAGCAGACCATCGAACTTTCTGACCTAGACGTAGTGCTGATGCGCAAGGATCCTCCGTTCGATACCGAGTATATCTACGCGACTTACATCCTTGAGCGTGCGGAAGAGAAAGGCACCCTTATCGTAAACAAGCCACAAAGCCTGCGTGACTGTAACGAAAAGCTGTACACGGCTTGGTTTGCTGACCTAACTCCAACCACTATCGTGACCCGCAAAGCTGAGAAGATTAAGGCATTCCAAGAAGAGCACGGCGACGTGATCTTAAAACCTCTTGATGGCATGGGCGGCGCATCTATCTTCCGCGTGAAGAAGAACGACCCTAACGTATCGGTAATCATCGAGACTCTGACTAACCATGGTCAAAACTATGCCCTAGCTCAGACCTTCGTGCCTGATATCAGTAACGGTGACAAGCGCATCCTTATCGTCGATGGTGAGCCTATGCCTTACTGCCTAGCTCGTATCCCTGCTGAAGGTGAAACTCGCGGTAACCTAGCCGCTGGCGGTACCGGTGTTGCTCGCCCACTTAGCGACACAGATTGGCAAATAGCGAATGCAATTGCGCCTACACTTAAACAGAAGGGTTTGATCTTCGTCGGTCTTGACGTGATCGGCGATAAGGTTACTGAAATCAACGTAACCAGCCCTACCTGTATTCGCGAAATTGAAGCTGCATTCGATGTATCAATCACAGGCAAGCTGATGGAAGCAATCGAGCGCTACGTTCGCCCATAAATCTAGTTGTAACGACCACCAGCAATGGTGGTCGACATTTTGGAGATAGTGCATGAATCTGACCAATCACTTTCTGGTAGCCATGCCCTCTATGAAAGACCCGTTTTTCAAGCGCTCGGTCATCTATGTCTGTGAGCACAATGAAAATGGCGCCATGGGTATCATGATCAACGCCCCTATCGATATCACTGTGGGCGGTATGCTCAAGCAGGTGGAGGTTGAACCAGAACTTCCACAAGACCAAGATAGCCTCAATCAGCCAGTACATAACGGTGGCCCTGTGGCGGAGAATCGTGGTTTTATTCTGCATCAGCCAAAAGACAAGTATCAGTCAAGCATCGACATGACTGAAGCCCTGAGTATGACTACCTCAAAAGATATTCTAGAGGTGCTGGGTACAGCAGATGAGCCAGATAGGTATCTAGTCGCCCTAGGCTATTCGGGCTGGGAAGCGGGACAGCTTGAAAACGAACTTGCAGAGAACTCTTGGCTCACCATGGAAGCCGACCCTGAGATTATCTTTACCACTCCAGTGCAAGAGCGTTGGAACAGTGCAGTAAAATCTTTAGGTATCGATGTAGCCCAACTCTCTGCCCAAATAGGACACGCATGAGTAACAGAACCATCATGGCCTTCGACTATGGCACCAAGAGTATTGGTAGCGCCATAGGCCAAGAGGTCACAGGCACAGCCTCACCTTTAAAAGCCTTTAAAGCAAAAGACGGCATCCCAAACTGGAACGATATCGAGGCTCAACTCAAAGAGTGGAAGCCAGATTTGGTTGTAGTAGGTTTGCCAACAGACCTTCACGGCAAAGAACTCGCCACCATCACTCCAAGGGCAAAGAAATTCGCTAACCGATTACACGGTATGTTTGGAGTTCAAGTAGAGCTGCACGATGAGCGCCTATCAACCACAGAAGCGCGCGCCGAGCTCTTTTCTATGGGTGGCTACAAGGCCCTATCTAAGGGCAATGTAGACTGTCAATCAGCAGTGGTTATCCTCGAAAGCTGGTTCGAAAATCAATGGGGTTAGCCCATATCGATACTCACCGTATCCAAGCTACTACTAGAATCACCTCCGCGGTGATTCTTTAGTTTTAGGCGCAGTTCATTGCTAGAGTCAGCCGATCTCAGTGCATCTTCCTCACTGACTTTGCCATCTATAACCAACTGGAATAGAGAGTTATCAAAGGTGCAAACTCCCTCATTGTTGGTCTTAGACATATAGTTCTTCACCTCGGAGATCTCTCCCTGACGCACCAACTCTGATGCCCTTGGCGTTGCCAGGAGTACCTCAAGCGCAAGGTGACGTCCTTTGCCTTCTTTATCCTTGAGTAACTGTTGAGCAACTATCCCTTTTAGGTTCAACGAAAGATCCAATAAAAAATGCTCTCGTTGTTCTTTAGGAACCAAATGCAAGATACGCTCTAGGGCTTGGTTAGCATTATTTGCATGCAAGGTCGCAACACACAGATGACCCGTTTCTGCAAAGGTCATGGCATAGCGCATAGTCTCAGGCGTTCGTATCTCGCCTATCACTATCATATCTGGTGCCTGACGAAGAGAGTTTTTAAGCGCAATCTCATAGCTCTCGGTATCTAATCCCACCTCACGCTGAGTAACGATGCTCGAGTTATGTTGATGCACAAATTCGATAGGGTCTTCAACGGTTAGGATATGCCCTCGCTGAGTCTGATTTCTATGCCCAACCATAGCAGCAAGTGTGGTGGATTTACCTGAGCCTGTTGCCCCCACCACTAACACTAGCCCTCGTTTAACTAGCGAAAGATCCTTAATGCTTTGTGGCAGGCCTAGCTCATCCATAGTTGGAATTCGCGTCTCAATATGACGAATAACCGCCCCCGGAAGGTCTCGCTGGAAAAAGGCACTGACCCTAAATCTTCCTTCGCCAGATTCGATAGCAAAGTTAGACTCGCGAGAGGCGCGATACTCTTTGCGCCTGTCATTATCCATGATGCTATCGAGCAGAGCCGTCACCCCAGATTGATGCAGTTTTTCACCAAATGGGGTTAGCTCGCCATCGATGCGGAACATGCAGGGTGAATCTACCGTGATATAGAGATCTGAGGCCTTCTGCTCAATCATGGCCTCTAACACTTGTTTTAGCTCCATACGCCCTCCTAGAACTCCAACCCCATGGTCTGCTCAATCTTAGCGTTGACCTCATCAACCGAGACCACCCCTCTTTGCAGAAGCTCACGCGCCGATTGCTCCATGGTTTTCATTCCCTGCGCCGCACCTGTTTGAATCACGGAATACATCTGCGCCACCTTGTCTTCGCGAACTAGGTTACGAATAGCAGGATTCGCCAGCATGATCTCATGACAGGCCACACGCCCTCCGCCAACTCGCTTCAATAGCTTTTGTGCTATCACTGCTCTTAGCGATTCCGACAGCATTGAGCGCACCATGTTCTTGTCTCCAGCAGGAAAGACATCGATAACCCTATCGATAGTCTTAGCCGCTGAGCTCGTATGCAAGGTACCGAATACTAGATGCCCAGTTTCAGCCGCAGTCAGAGCAAGGCTTATGGTTTCCATATCCCTAAGCTCACCCACTAAGATAACGTCTGGGTCTTCACGCAACGCAGAGCGAAGCGCCGCCTTAAAACTGTGGGTATCTCTATGTACTTCCCTTTGGTTTATCAGGCACTTATCACTGTGATGCACAAACTCGATTGGGTCTTCTATGGTCAACACATGCTTGTTCTGATGCTTGTTAATATGGTCAACCATGGCCGCTAAGGTGGTGGATTTACCCGAACCAGTAGGCCCGGTGACCAAGACTAAGCCCTTCTCATAATTGGCAATCTTTTCAAAGATCGGGGGCGTCTCGAGCTCTTCAAGGGATGGGATAACGGTCGGAATGGTTCGGAACACGGCCGACGCACCACGGCTTTGCTGGAAGGCATTCACACGAAAGCGCCCTACCGATTGCAGCTCGATAGAAAAATCTATCTCTAGCTTGGCTTCGAATTCACTGCGCTGAGCATCATCCATAATATCGAACACTAGGTTATGCACTTCGTTCTCCGTCAGCGCATCTATCTCTAAGCGACGTACATCACCATCGATTCGCACCATGGGAGGTAAACCCGATGACAGATGTAGATCTGATGCATTATGCTTTACACTAAAGCGAAGCAATTCCGTGATATCCATAAAAATTCCTGTTAAGTCAAAACTATGCAGACAATCCAATCAAACCTAGAGCGAATCCAAAGCGAGATTCGTGACTATGAGCTTAAGTTTGGGCGCCCATCTCAGTCGGTGCAACTTCTTGCCGTCAGCAAGACCAAGCCAAACCAAGCGATCCTCGATGCCATAGAGGCTGGCCATAGACAATTTGGCGAGAACTATGTGCAAGAAGGCGTAGAAAAAATTCAATATTTTCAAGAACATCATAGTCAGTTTGATATCGAATGGCACTTTATCGGACCGATCCAATCCAATAAAACCAAACCGATTGCAGAAAACTTTGACTGGGTTCACTCTGTGGAGCGTGCCAAGATAGCCAAACGTCTTAGCGATCAACGCGGTGAGGATAAAGAACCACTGCAGGTTCTGATCCAGGTAAACACCAGTGCTGAAGAGAGTAAGTCAGGTGTGCATGAGCAAGAAGCTCTAGAGCTTGCAAAGACCATCTCTGAGCTTCCAAACATCACCCTGCGCGGCCTTATGTCCATCCCAGCTAACGTGCAGGATTATCAGCAGCAGCTAGATGCATTTAATGAACTAAAGGCTCTGTTTGAGCAGCTGAAGGCTCAGTATCCTCAAGTAGACACACTATCTATGGGAATGAGCGGTGATATGCAGGCTGCGGTCGAGGCAGGCAGTAGCATGGTGCGCATCGGCACCGCTATCTTCGGTGCCCGAGACTATAAGAAGTGATAAAAAAAGAGCTCTGATTTCAGAGCTCTTTTTCGTTTAATCTACCCGACTCTCGGCAAGCCCTGAGACGGGTTTATTCTTTCGGTTCTTAATATACAGTGCCCCCAATAAAATAACCCCCGTTATCTCGAACACCATAAAGCCCATTATCATCGGGATAGAATAGATAAAACAGGCAAGACGCAGTAGCTTTTTAGCGGGGCCAAATAGCCACCCTTGGATACTGCCTATCATCAAGTAAATAGCCGCAATACCGAAACAGAAGGTATAAGCGATCTCAAAGCTATTCCCGTCCATGAATACCACTGGATTAAAGTAAGCCATATATGGAATAGCAAAGGCGACGATACCTACCTTGAACGAAGTAATCGAGGTCTCCATTGGGTTAGAGTTAGAGATACCTGCAGCCGCATAGCTCGCCAATGCAACTGGTGGTGTGATAGCTGACAGCACCGCGTAATAGAATACGAAGAAGTGCGCCACCAACGGCTCTATCCCTATCTCAATCAAGCCTGGCGCCACTACCGATGCGGCAATGGCGTAGGCCGCAGTCGTCGGCATGCCCATACCAAGGATGATAGAGATAAGCATGGCGAACACTAGCGCTAAGATCTGAGAGTTCTCCGCTAGCGCCAACAGCATAGAGGAGAACCTAGCCCCGATACCGGTAAGCGCAATACAGCCAACAATGATACCGGCAGCGGCACACACTGTGATGATCTGTACCGACATCATAGAGGCCGTGTTCAGCGCTCTACCTATGCCGCGTATACCCACCTTATATGGCGTCAGCCAACTCACCACAATAGCCGCTACGATAGCCAAGCTACCGGAGCGGATCACTGAATAGCCTAGGAACAGAGCCACGATAAGGATCAGGATCGGCATAAACAGATACGCTTGTCTCATGATAAGACCAAGCTTAGGAATCTGCTCCTTAGGAAGACCTAGCATGCCTTCTCGCGCCGCTACCGTATCCACCATCAAATAGATACTAAAGAAGTAGAAGATAGCAGGAAGAATGGCCGCTACCACTATCTCGGTATAAGGAATACCAGTGATCTCCGCCATGATAAAGGCACCAGCCCCCATGATAGGTGGCATGATCTGCCCACCGGTAGAAGCGGCCGCTTCGATACTCCCCGCTTCCTTCGGCTTATAGCCAACCCTTTGCATCAAAGGTATCGTCAAAGAACCGGTCGCAACCACGTTACCCGCACTGGTGCCGTTGATGGTGCCCATCAAGCCAGATGAGAAGATGGCTACCTTAGCCGGACCACCACGCTTTCTGCCTGCTAGAGCAAAAGAGAAGTTAACAAAGTATTCGCCTACCTTAGACACCTGCAGAAAGGCGGCAAAAATGATGAATAGAATGATATAGGTGGAAGATACCGCTGTTGTAGTACCCAAAATACCCTTATCGGTATAGAGATAGGTAATGATGCGGTTGAACTGGAAGCCGTTGTGATTCAAAAAGCCCGGCAGCCAAGGACCCGCAAAGCCGTAGCCAACGAAAGCAAGTATGATCACCACCAGCGCATTACCCGTCAATCGACGTGTTAACTCTAATAGAAGCAACATACCTGTTAAGGCCGCCCACACATTTCCTTGAGTCACAAAGTTGGTACCCGCACGCATACGCAGTGCAGTCGCATCTAAGTTAACCAAGAAATAGTAGGATGCCGCTAACATAGCGAGCACTAATCCTAGGTCTGACAAAGATACGGTGTGCCTTAGCTTAGGCTGAAAAAATCCCGCCACTATGGCCATCACAGCGCCTGCCGTGAGTGGGTAACCAAAATGGAGTGTCTCAAAATCAGGGGTCGGGTATTCACCTGCTGCCAGTTGGAAATGGATAACACCTAAGGCGTAAGTGGCATACAGGATCAAAGCCAAAGCAATACCACTTATCGCCAGATAAAACTTGTTCTGCTCTATTCGAGAATCAGAGCCATGGTCTTTAAAGGTTCTTGAGCTATATAAAATGAAGCCAATACCCACAGCACCGGCAACGTGTATGATGCGATAGGTCCAGCTTTCCAAAGGATAGATATTTAGCGAGACAATATGAAACAGAGCGTAAGCTATGGTGACCACAATAAAAAGCACACTCATCCAACCGGAAAAGATACGCTGATTGGGCATCACTATGTCTCTGTCGACGTCTTCAGTATTTAGTTTTGTTGTATCGTTCATAGGCACTCTCTATAAAACAAAGGGCGAGACACAAAAGCGCCCCACCCATACAGAGTTACTTCAGGTTTTCAGGGATCTTATAGCCGTTCTCTTCGAACCATTTCACCGCACCTGGGTGCCATTTAATTGTAGTATTGTGGATGTAGTTCTCTGGAATCGTGGTTTTCGCAGACTTATGAATACGCATCATGTCGTCGTGCTGTCCCATTACTATGCTCACTACCTTGTAAACAAAGTCATCATCAAGAGAGGCATTCGCGATAGCGAAGTTCCACATAGAAACTACGTTAGAAGACTTATCACCCAAAGTTGTATAGGTCGAAGCTGGGATCTCGAAAGGAGAAACAGGGAACTCGCTAGTGATCTTAGCGATCTCATCATCAGACATAGAGATGATGTTGATCTTTTGCTGTACCTCTAGCTGACTCACCGCTGGAATTGGAATACCCGCTGCAAAGGCGATCACATCGATCAATCCATCTTGAAGCTGTCCAACTAAGTCGTTCCAACCACCATTACGTTTTTGATAGTCCACGCCCAGCATGGTTAGCATCTTAGGGAAGTAAGTGTCTGAGGTTGAACCCGCTGGACCGAAACCGATCTTCGCACCTTTAGGGATCTCAGAGATCGAAGTGATACCAGATGAAGAAAGGGTCGTGATAGAGAATGGAGTCTGATACATAGGGAAGATTGCACGCACCTGATCCATCTTCATACCTGGCATCAGTGGGCTTTTGCCGGCAAGGGCCTCAGAGGCAGGTCCCATGGTCGTCAAACCAAATTCAAGCTCACCTGTGTGTACCAAGGCGAGGTTCTGCGTTGGTCCACCGGTTACCTCACCACCACCAGGGATACCTAGCTTACTCGACACTAGGTTTGCCCAGCCCGAGCCATAGGTGAAATAGGTACCACCCTGAGATGCTGTGCCTACGGTGAAGCTTTTTGGCATCTCAGCCACAGCCGCACCGGATACAGTAAGCGCCAGCAGGGCACCGAAGATTTTCTGTTTCATGTTGTGACGTCCTATCTAGTTATTATTACCGAGGATCTATTGACCTTATGCAATTAACTGTTGCTAGAGTCAGAAGGCCAATAGCCCCTGAAAAGGCATAAAAATCATAAACTTCAGAAATTAATGCTCCGTAAACAAATTGTTAATACCAAGTTTAATTTGGTCAATCTTCGTACGGGAAAAGTGTGTGATAAAAGCACTTATTAACTAGGTTCTGTGACAGGCATCGATTAATATTCAAATGGTATGAGTAGGGCCTGTTGCTGAGTTTTCGAATTAGGTTGCTTACACTGGTTCTAAAGTAAGATAATCTGCCTTTAATAAAAGGTTTCTAGACAAGGATTCGTAGCTTGGCACAGATTGAACACAGAAAGATTGCCTTTATTGGTGCAGGCAATATGGCTCGCTCTATCATCGCGGGATTGGTTGAAAGCGGATATCCAGCACAAAACATTACTGCGACGGCCCCTAGCCCAGACAGAAGAGATGCGTTAGCACAAGAGTACGGTATTCAATCTACGTCTGAAAACCTACAAGCCGCCGAACAAGCTGATGTGCTAGTTCTATCGGTAAAACCACAGATTATGGAGCAGGTTCTGGCACCTTTTGCCGAGCTAGACCTTTCAAGCAAACTCGTTATCTCTATTGCTGCAGGCATCACAGTACCGCGTCTTGCAGAGATGCTAGGCACACCAGCAGACATCATTCGTGTTATGCCAAACACCCCCTCCCTGCTTGGTTTGGGTATGAGTGGACTATACGCCCCTGAATCTGTTTCTGATTCAGACAAGCTATACGCAGGGCAGCTTATGGAAGCAGTTGGCAAGGTATGCTGGGTTGAACAAGAGTCTGGCATCAACAACATCATTGCAGCAGCGGGTAGCTCTCCTGCGTATTTCTTCCTATTTATGGAAGCGATGCAAAAAGAAGCTCAAGCGCAGGGCTTCTCTGAAGAGACCGCTCGTGAGCTGGTTCAACAATCTGCACTGGGCGCAGCACAAATGGTGGTAGCTAACCCTCAGCTTGATCTTGAAACCCTTAGAGCCCAAGTTACCTCAAAGGGTGGCACCACAGCACAAGCCATTGAAACCTTTAAAGATCACAAACTTCCGGACACGGTATCAGCGGCAATGCGCGCTGCTATCAAGCGTGCGGAAGAGATGGAATCCCTATTTTAAATCTATATCAAACAAGGAATTGCAATGAACTCTATGCAGTTTTTGGTCAACACCTTTTTCGACCTTTATATCATGATTGTTATCCTGCGCATCTGGCTACAAGCGGCGCGCGCTGACTTCTACAATCCGTTTTCACAGTTTGTCGTTAAGGCAACACAACCAGTAGTTAAACCTCTACGTCGCATCATTCCATCTATCGGCAGTATTGACCTAGCGACAGTGCTATTTGCGTATGTGCTTTGTGTACTTAAGTTTGTCCTACTGATGACCATCGCCTCGAATGGCGCTATGGGCTTTAGTCCTGACCTACTCATTATTGGCCTAATGGCTCTGGTTAAAGCAGCTGGTACTCTACTATTCTGGGTTCTTATCCTACGTGCAATCCTTAGCTGGGTTAGCCAAGGTCGTAGCCCTATCGAGTATGTATTCCATCAACTGACTGAGCCAATGCTTGCTCCGATCCGCCGCTTTATCCCAGCGATGGGCGGACTAGACTTAAGTGTACTGGTGCTGTTTATCATTCTTCAGTTCGCTAACTTCTTAATTGGCGACCTGACTAGCAGCCTATTCGGTCCTATCTGGTACAGCTTGTAACTTCTCAGGGGGATATAATGAAAAATGCTCTGATCCGATTCCTATCTTTAGTGGCCTTTATCAGCTTCGCAGCACCTAGCATGGCGGAGCAGTTTATGCGCTTTAAGGATATCGAAGTGCACTACTCAGCATTTAACTCCACCTTTATCCCCGCTGAGGTTGCGCGCGAGCTGAAACTCAAGCGAAACCCTTATGTTGCGCTGATCAATATCAGCGCCCTCGACCTCTATACCGTGGGCAAGAAAGCAACCCAAGTCTCTCTCAAAGGACAGGCTAAAAATCTAGTCGGCAACACCCGAAAACTAGATTTCAAGCAAATCCAACAAGGTGAAGCTATTTACTACATTGCCGAGCTTCCTATCACTGAGAACGAGACCTTCAGCTTTGAAATCAATGTTGATGGTGGCAATAAAGGCAGTGGCATCCTCAGATTCAACCAAACCTTTCATATTCAGGAGTAACCCTTGAGCGCATCTCAAAAACTTGTATTAGCAACCGGCAACCAAGGCAAGGTTCGCGAAATGGCGAGCCTACTCGCGGACTTTGGTTTCGATGTTAGAGCGCAAAACGAGTTCAACGTTTCTGAGGTAGCCGAGACCGGCACTACCTTTATCGAGAATGCCATTATCAAGGCGCGCCATGCAGCCAAAGAGACAGGTCTTCCGGCTATCGCGGATGACTCGGGTCTAGAGGTCGATTTTCTACAAGGTGCTCCAGGTATCTACTCTGCTAGATTTGCAGGTGAAGGCGCTAGCGATCAGCAAAACCTAGATAAGCTACTGCAAGAGATGCAAGGCGTTGCGACAGAAGAACGCTCTGCTCGCTTCCACTGTGTACTGGTTTATATGCGTCATGCTGAGGATCCAACCCCAATCGTCTGTCACGGCAAGTGGGAAGGACGCATCCTAGAAGAAGCTCATGGTGAAAACGGCTTTGGCTATGATCCTGTGTTCTTTGTGCCTGAAGATGGCTGCGCCTCTGCCGAACTTGCTCCACAGCGTAAGAAAGAACTATCACACCGCGGCAAGGCTCTAACTCTGCTATTCCAAGAGCTGAAAAAGGTTCTATGAGCACCCTAGTTCCACCGCCTCTCGGTCTGTATATCCACATTCCTTGGTGCGTGCAGAAATGTCCTTACTGTGACTTTAACTCCCACGCACTCAAGGGTGATATCCCAGAACAGCTCTATATCGATGCATTGCTAGAAGACCTAGCAACCGACATCGAAAAATACAGCGATTCTGTACAAAATAGAGAGCTGACCTCCATCTTTATCGGTGGTGGTACCCCGAGCCTTATCTCCGAGGGTGAGATAGCTAGGCTTCTTAAAGGGGTCGAAGCAAGAATCCCATTTTCTGACAACATAGAAATCACTATGGAGGCTAACCCAGGCACCATAGAGGCTGAGCGTTTCGCTAAATATGTTGAAGCTGGGGTTACCCGTATCTCTATTGGAGTGCAGAGTTTTGAGCAGCAGAAACTAGAACGACTTGGTCGTATTCATGGTCAAGATGAAGCGGTTAATGCGGCTAAGCTTGCGCATAAGATTGGCCTAAACTGCTTTAATCTTGATTTGATGCACGGCCTTCCAGACCAAAGCATCGATCAGGCGCTGAGAGATCTAGATAAAGCGATCGAACTCGCTCCACCGCACCTGTCTTGGTATCAGTTGACCATAGAACCAAACACTATGTTCTACTACAAGACGCCAACTCTACCCGATGACGATGACCTATGGGATATCTTCGAACAAGGGCACAAGAGACTCACAGACGCAGGCTATGTGCAGTACGAAATCTCTGGCTACAGCAAACCAGGATATCAATGCCAGCACAACCTCAACTACTGGCGCTTTGGCGACTATCTGGGGATCGGCTGTGGTTCTCACGGCAAGCTGAGTTTTGAAGATGGTCGCATTATCCGCACCACCAAGATTAAACACCCTAGAGGGTATCTAGCCGCTTATCAAAACATGGTAAAGCCATACCTTGATAGTGAGCACAATGTGGAACAAGTAGACCGTCCGTTTGAGTTCTTTATGAACCGCTTCCGCTTGATTGAAGCCTGCCCTAAGCAGGACTTTATCGATACTACTGGCCTGCCATTGAGCTCGATTCAAGAAACAATCGATTGGGCTCTGGAGATGGAATACCTCACCGAGAGTGATACCCATTGGCAGATCACGCAGAAAGGTAAGTTGTTTTTAAATGACTTGCTTGAGGCGTTTATGGCTGAGGAAGAGTAGCGATCAGCTATCAGTGAAAGAAACTCCCACCTACAGATGCCGGCTCAAGAGCATACCGGCATGACGTGTTCTGAATAATGATGATAGTAAAGAAAGCCCCCTGAGAGACCGTCATCCCGGAAGCGCATCGCGTTATCCGGGATCTTCCACCTAAGGAAGGTCAGTTAAAAAATCGAACGTCCGATTCGCTCAGACAGCAACTCTAGCGCTCTAGTACCCGCCAGCGAGTTCCCGGAAGCATCAAGCTCAGGCGACCAAACCGATATCGTCATCTCCCCAGGCACAACAGCGATGATCCCACCACCAACACCTGACTTGCCAGGCATCCCAACACGATAAGCAAACTCTCCCGCGCCATCATATAGACCACAGGTAGCCAACAGCGCGTTAAGCTGCTTGGTTTGAGTCGCAGAAACCACTCTCTTACCCGTCTGCACCGATACACCCTTGTTAGCCAGATAGCTAAAGGTCTTAGCCAAATCCACACAGCTCATCTTAAGGGCGCAGGCATAAAAGTAGTTCTGCAGAACCGGAATAACCTCACTATTGAAATTACCAAACGAGCGCATCAGATAAGCGATAGCAGCGTTACGATCGCCGTGCATCATCTCTGAGGCAGCAACTATCTTGTCGTAGATGATATGCGAGTCACCAGAAAGCTCTCGTACAAACTCCAGAAGATACTGACGCGGTGCCGATAGGCGGCAGTTAAGCAAGTCGGCGATAATAATAGCGCCTGCGTTAATAAAGGGATTGCGCGGTACACCCTGCTCCATCTCAAGCTGGATCATGGAGTTAAAGGCCTGACCTGACGGCTCTTTACCTACTCGAGCCCAAATCTCTGGTTGATCATAAAGACGCATTGCCATCGTCAAGCTAAGCGCCTTAGAGATAGACTGAATAGAGAAAGCCTCATCGGCATCCCCAGCCTTAAGCACTTCACCCTCATTGGTATAAACCGCGATACCTAGCTTATGATTCGGTACCCTAGCGAGAGCTGGAATATAATCAGCAACCTTCCCTTGCCCTATCAATGGAGTCACTTCTTCTAGAATATCTTGCAGAATTTGAGTAGTAGGTTTCATTGCTCACCTTCTTCGGGGGATAAAAAAGCCAACATCACGTTGGCTTCTCTTTATTCTTATTATGGTCGCAGGTTAAGGTTTAACTGCAATAAAGATGTTTCGATTAATAGACTGGTCAACGCGATGCAGATAACCAATATAAGGCTCCTCATCCATCACCTTAAAGCCTTGGCTCTCAAACAGTTCAGCTAGCTGCTTCCATTTCAGCGTAAACTCATTAAACGAAAGTACGATTGCGCCTTTTGGCTTGAGCACCTGCTTCCACGCTGGTAGCGCTTCCTCTAAAAGCTCCAAAGGGCTACGAGCCATCTTGGTATCTTTGGCGTTCTTACTGCCGTGCTGAACACCGTAAGGAAGGTCCGATACCATCACATCACAGCTGTTCTTCTTTACGATCTGGTTAATGATTCGAGTGTCAGCCGCATATAGCTTCATGCTCTGTGCTTGGTCATTGGCAAACGCTTCTTTTGAGTGAGCCGCCTGCAGAGCAAAGCCATCAGCAACCTTTTTACCACCAGCACCAGTACGTTTCTCTTTGGTTACCTTATGCTTAAAGCGACCATTTTTCATGTACTTAACAATGAAAGTTTGCGTCTCTTGCACCCATTTGGCGTTGATCTCGACACCCATCACATCTAGGCCTTGGATCAAGCCCTCATAAAGGGTGGTGCCTTTACCACACATAGGATCCATCAAGCATTTCTGTTCGCTATTTGTCGCGGCAGCACTCAAACCTAAATTCACCATCAAGCGAGTAAACTGCTCGTTGGTCTTGCCTGTGTAGCGCAGGATCTGACTCATGCTCTCAGGGAAGGTATTGAACGGCGTTGGCTGCAATGGCTTAAGCAGACCACCTTCAACAACTTGAAAGATAGCGTAGTAGATAGATGATGCTGAAATACGGGTCAGCTGAGCCTCGTTTAGTTCTTGCTCACTCTCAAACACCAAGGCAGCAGGAAGACCAATCTCTTTTTCTGTAACCTCAGTGACTGTCAGACCCATAGAGTCCAAGATAGCCTTTAGCTCAGAACAAGCAATCTTAACTGCAGTATCAAAGTAGATTCGGTTGTGTCCTGGGTTAGCAAGAATCGCGTACTGAAACATTCTTTTTCCTATAGGGTAGAAACCAAAAGCGATGCCTGATGCATCGCTTTATAGAGAGTAATCAATTAAGCGTTACGCTTATATTTGATATCCCAAACGCCATGCCCTAGGCGATGACCACGCGCCTCAAACTTGGTCAATGGGCGCTCTTCTGGACGAGGGATATAATCGCCCTCTTCAGCAATGTTCTCGTAACCAGGAGCTTGGTCCATGATTTCAATCATGTGCTCTGCATAGTTCTCCCAGTCAGTTGCCATATGGAAGATACCTGAGCCAAGAATCAATTTTTGACGAACCATCTCAGCAAAATCTAGCTGAACGATACGGCGCTTGTGGTGACGCTTCTTGTGCCATGGGTCAGGGAAGAATAGTTGTAGCGTATGCAGGCTTGAATCAGGAATCATGTTCGCAAACACTTCTACGGCATCGTGGCACATTACGCGGAGGTTAGTTACACCTTCTTCACGTGCTAGCGCTAAACAAGCACCTACACCCGGGCGGTGCACTTCGATACCGATAAAGTTCTTATTCGGCGCATTTTTTGCCATCTCAACCAGAGAAGTACCCATGCCAAAACCGATCTCAAGCACTACAGGATTAGCGTTGCCAAACACCTCTTCCCAGTTCAGTAGTTGTTCTTGGTAATCGATGCCCATAGTTGGCCAGCACTCTTCCATGGCTGCCGCTTGACCTTTTGTTAGTCTACCTTCTCGACGTACAAAACTACGTACTTTACGTACTAGTTTTCCGTCTTCAGTGTATTCATTAGTCGTTACTTCGCTCATTGTTCTGCCTGTTCATCGATTAATCAAAGCGGGGATTATACTCAAGTCGCTACAATATGCGAGAATTTCACCACTGTTCACCGCACTTGTGCTTGCAAATTATCTGAGTTGTGGTGCAATTTTAGCTCCTCTTAGCACTACACGATGGAAAATTTAGTGACCCCTTTCGCTCAGCAGATCCTAACTTGGTATCACCAGTACGGACGTAAACACCTTCCTTGGCAACAAAACAAAACCGCATACAAGGTATGGCTCTCGGAAATCATGTTGCAGCAGACGCAAGTCGCTACTGTCATTCCCTACTTCGAGCGCTTCTTAGAGGAGTTTCCAGATATTGTCTCGCTAGCCGATGCCGATATCGATCAGGTATTGCACCTTTGGACCGGTCTTGGCTACTACGCTAGAGCAAGAAACCTGCATAAAGCAGCACAGATGGTTCGCGATGAGCACAATGGTGAGTTTCCAACTGAATTTGAGGATGTGTTAGCGCTACCCGGAGTTGGTCGCTCCACAGCAGGAGCTATCCTTTCATCAGTCTACAATCAGCCTCACGCTATCCTCGACGGCAACGTCAAACGTGTATTGGCAAGAGCAAATGCTATAGGGGGTTGGCCGGGTAAGAAAACCGTTGAAAACCAATTGTGGGAAATTGCTGAGCAGCATACACCAAGCACAGAAGTAGAGCATTACAACCAGGCAATGATGGATATGGGAGCCATGCTGTGCACCCGTAGCAAGCCTAAATGCACACTTTGCCCGGTGAAGAAACTGTGTGTTGCAAATAAGCAAAGTAATCCGCTTGATTACCCTGGCAAGAAACCGAAAAAAGAGAAACCGACTAAACAAACCACATTTCTTATTTTTCACTGCAATGGTCAGGTATGGCTTGAAAAGCGCCCGCCAGCAGGTGTTTGGGGGGGGCTGCACTGCTTCCCTGAAACTGAATCAATCGATGATAATCAATCACTTAAACCCGATAGAAAGCTAATAAAGAGTGAACAGATACTGATAAGCTTCAAGCACACCTTTAGCCACTATCACCTGGATATCACTCCAATTCTGTTCGATTTATCCGACCAACCGACTCAAGTAATGGAACAGAATAAAGGTATTTGGTATAACTTATCTCAACCACAGCAGCTCGGATTGGCAGCCCCTGTAAAGGCTCTACTTTCAACGCTGCATCATGAATTGAATTAAGGACATTTCGATGAGCCGTACCGTATTCTGCGAACATCTAAAGAAAGAAGCTGATGGCTTGGATTTTCAACTGTATCCAGGTGAGCTAGGCAAACGTATTTTTGACAACATCTCAAAAGAGGCATGGGCGCTTTGGCAAGGTAAGCAAACCATGCTTATCAATGAACACAAGCTAAATATGATGGACCCAGAGCACAGAAAGCGTCTAGAAACCGAAATGGTAAACTTTCTATTCGAGGGGAAAGATATCGTAATCGACGGCTATACTCCTCCGAGCAAGTAGAACTCATCACCTATAAAGAGTGGCTATTAAGTCACTCTTTTTTATATCTTTATTGGCATCAAATGAAAAAACTGCTTTACCTATTTCTCCCTCTTATCCTCTCTGGCTGTAGTCGCGAATTCGTTGAGAAGATCTACGACGTCAACTATGAACCCACCAGCCGTTTTGCTGCAAAAAATCTAGCGCCCAAGCCAGGTCAATTTGAGAAAGACACCGCTGCGCTCGACTCTTTGATCAACAGCTTTACCGGTGATATCGAAAAGAAATGGGGTAAGCAGCAGGTTAAGGTTGCCGGTAAAAGTAACTATGTAAAATACATAGATAACTATGAGAGTCGCGCCGAGGTAAACTTTGCAGCCGGTAAGATAACTATAGAAACCGTTGCCTCAAAAGATCCTACCGCGCACCTAAAGAAAGCGATTGTTACTACCCTATTAACACCCGACGATCCCGCTCATGTCGATCTTTTCTCATCATCTGCGATCCAATTAGGTGGAGAACCCTTCCTATACAAACAGGTTGTGGACCAAGACGGTAAGCCTATGCAGTGGAACTGGCGCGCCAATCGCTTTGCGGAGTATCTGATTGCAAATAAAATGAAAACTAAGAAGGTGGACTTCAAGGTAGCTCACTACGTTGAAATACCTATGGTTGCTACTCACTCTTCAGTTCGCTCCTACAAGTACGCCGATATTGTGCGCCGTGCTTCTCAGCGCTATGGCATCCCTGAAGACCTTATCTACGCCATCATCAAAACCGAGAGTAGCTTTAACCCTTATGCGGTGAGCTGGGCCAATGCCTATGGATTGATGCAGGTTGTACCTAAGACAGCTGGGGCTGACGTATTCAAGCTAGTGAAGAAAAAACCGGGCACCCCAACACCCGAATATCTGTTCAACCCAGAAAACAATATCGATACGGGTACCGCCTATTTTTATATTCTGAAGAATCGATATCTCAAGGATGTGCGCAATCCAACCTCGCTTGAGTACAGCATGATATCTGCATACAACGGCGGTACTGGAGGGGTATTGAACACCTTTGACAGTAATAGTCGCTCTAATGCTATGACTCGATTGAACTCTTTGCAGCCAAATCAGGTGTACTGGGCACTGACCAATAAACACCGCAACGCGGAAGCGAGACGTTACCTAGAAAAGGTGACCAACTACAAAAGAGAGTTCAATCAAGGCAAAGGTTGAACAAATCGCTCAAATTAAGCGCAAACGATACAGATTCGATAAAAAAAACAAAAAACAGGTTGACGGCAACCGCAAAAATACGTTTAATAGCGCTCCGTTGCCCGGATAGCTCAGTTGGTAGAGCAGCGGATTGAAAATCCGCGTGTCGGTGGTTCGACTCCGCCTCCGGGCACCACAATTTAATATTGTTGGTGCTAGACACGAACAATTAGTTAGAAAGAATAAAGTGTGCCGACTTAGCTCAGTAGGTAGAGCAACTGACTTGTAATCAGTAGGTCACCAGTTCGACTCCGGTAGTCGGCACCATTCTTTTGCCTCGATAGCTCAGTTGGTAGAGCAGCGGATTGAAAATCCGCGTGTCGGTGGTTCGACTCCGCCTCGAGGCACCATTATTTGGTGCAGATACTCTTAACTAAGAGATTCTCGCAAGTAATTCCCCCTTAGTTCAGTTGGTAGAACGGCGGACTGTTAATCCGTATGTCGCAGGTTCGAGTCCCGCAGGGGGAGCCATTTTAAGTTGATTGATTTAATAATTGAGCAACTAACTCCTTTGTGAACGATGATATGTCACAGCCGGAAGCTCGGCGCGTTCGAGTCCACAGATGGAGACATTTTAAAACGTTGATTGAGAAATCAGTTAACTACAGGCGCCGACTTAGCTCAGTAGGTAGAGCAACTGACTTGTAATCAGTAGGTCACCAGTTCGATTCCGGTAGTCGGCACCACTTATAATTCCCCCTTAGTTCAGTTGGTAGAACGGCGGACTGTTAATCCGTATGTCGCAGGTTCGAGTCCCGCAGGGGGAGCCACATTAAGAAAACCGTACCCTTGGGTGCGGTTTTTTTATATCTACTCTTTGCGAACGATGATATGCCGCAGCCGGAAGCCCGGCGCGTTGAGTCCCGTAGGGGGAGCCACATTGAAGGCTCTAGTCTTACGACTAGAGCCTTTTTTGCATTTATATTCCCTGAACTCTAATACCAATCTATTCCCAAACACCATCAACTGATAGCTGATAGCAAGCCTGTTCAATATCTCCCCATCTACAAAATCTTATTAGCCAAACTAAGCTCCTATAAGAAAAATCCCCTGCTAGAACAACAATCAAAAAACAAAATGTAGCTCTACTGATACAAACAGCAGAATATTAGCTTAGGGTTGCCTCTCTTGATTGGCTTATTAATTGAGAATAAATTGAAAAATATAGGTTATTAATTAGTAAAACTAAGCTAGGAAACATACAAAAACAATCCATTCGGACTAGAATTTCATCAAACGAAACTTTTTTTGCATTTTAGTGTTGACGTTAAAAGGGAAAAACCGTTTAATACACCTCGTTGCCCGGATAGCTCAGTTGGTAGAGCAGCGGATTGAAAATCCGCGTGTCGGTGGTTCGACTCCGCCTCCGGGCACCATATTTTCGATTAGCGTCTAAGACGATAATCAAGGTGCAAAACCAAGAATTTAGCGTGCCGACTTAGCTCAGTAGGTAGAGCAACTGACTTGTAATCAGTAGGTCACCAGTTCGATTCCGGTAGTCGGCACCACTTATAATTCCCCCTTAGTTCAGTTGGTAGAACGGCGGACTGTTAATCCGTATGTCGCAGGTTCGAGTCCCGCAGGGGGAGCCAAATTAAGAAAACCGTACCCTTGGGTGCGGTTTTTTTTCGTCTGTAATTCGGGATTGGTTAGATAGATTCACTCGTCTGGCAATGCAGCATCCATCGAATACCAAACTTATCCACCAACTGTCCAAAGTGAGCTCCCCAGAAAGTATCCGTTAGCGGCATAACCACCTCTCCTCCCTCAGACAGAGCAGCAAAGATTTCAGCCTGCACACTCATATCATCTAGCATGATCGACAATGCTATAGGGCCATCGCTCTCAGTTCGTTTCAAACCGTCGGACATCATCAAGTGAAAGTGAGCACATTTAAACTCAGCATGCATTATCCAGTCAGGTTCAACGCCCTCCATTGCCTGAGGTGCATCAGAGAAATGCTGAAGTGCTGTAACCTCGCCAGAAAAGACGCCTTTATAAAATTCGAGAGCTTGTGCACATTTGCCTGAAAAGAACAGATAGGGGGTGAGCTGACTCATTCTGCTTCCTTATGTTGAGATAGGCTTCTTCTCAAACTAGAACCGAGTTTAAATATGTGCAAGTCGATTCGTTCAATTGCTAACGACCAATAAGGACTGCCTTCTTGAACCAAATACGCCTACTGATTCAGCAGTGATATTGATTTTGTTTATATCTAAATCCGAATATTGTATTTCTTTTTTTAAGTTGGCTTCCCTACTCTGAGCTCATAAAAACAATACCGAACAAGGATATAACGATGAAACTGAAACTCTCTCTCTGTGCTGCTGCCCTATGTTGTGCTCTACCTTCTTATGCGGTAACAGAGGGGCAACTGACCATCTGGATCAACGGTGATAAAAGCTATGAAGGCCTAGCCGAGGTTGGTAAACAATTCACCGCAGATACAGGTATCCCTGTAAGAGTTCAGCATCCTGATAAACCTGAAGAGAAGTTCCAGCAAGCTGCGGCAAATGGCGCAGGCCCTGACATTATCTTCTGGGCTCACGACAGGTTCGGTGGCTACGCTGAAGCGGGTTTAATCAAAGAAGTTAAACCAAGCAAAGAATTCAAAGAGAAGCTTGTAGATTTTAGCTGGGATGCGGTTTCAGTTAACGGCAAGATCATGGGTTATCCACTCGCAATCGAAGCACCATCTCTTATCTACAACAAAGCACTTATCAAAGAGGCTCCGAAGACTTGGGAAGAGCTAGTTGAAATAAACAAGCAGATGCAGGCACAAGGCAAAGAAGCCATCATGTGGGACATCAAGAATGCTTACTTCACTTGGCCAATGATCTCAGCTAGCGGTGCTTATGCCTTCAAAACAACAGAAACTGGCTACGACGCCAATGACACAGGTGTAAACAACGCTAAAGGCGTTCAGGGCCTGCAGTTCCTTGTTGATATGGTAAACCAAGGGGTTGTGAATCCTGACATGGACTACTCTGTAGCTGAAGCTGAGTTCAGCAAAGGCAATGTGGCTATGACCATCAACGGCCCATGGTCTTGGGGCAATCTAGATAGAATGGGGGTCGATTACGGTGTGGCAGTGCTGCCAACCCTTGATGGTGGTAGAGGTAACCCATTCGTAGGCGTATTGAGTGCAGGTATCAACTCAGCGAGTCCAAACGATGACCTAGCAGTAGAGTTCCTAGAGAACTACCTGTTCAAAGATGAGTCATTAAAGCTAATGAATGATGACAAGCCACTCGGTGCCGTAACCCTTAAATCATTCCAGCAAAAGCTAGAAGCGGACGAGCGTATCAAGTCTACCATGATTAACGCGCAGAACGGCGAGATTATGCCGAACATCCCTCAGATGACCGCCTATTGGTTTGCTGAAGGTGCTGCTATCGAAAGTGCGATTCTAGGTAAGCAGACGCCAAAAGAAGCACTGGATGACGCTGCCAAACAAATCCTAAGATAAAAATATAAGGGCTGAGAAATCAGCCCTTATTACTATATGTGGTTATCAAGTCAATTAAGCTTCTGGTTTTATCGCTTAGCTCGCCAGCCTTGGTATAAATGCCAACCTGCCCCATCTGAGCTTCATTAAGACATAAAACGCGCACACCCTTATCTTCAAATCTACTTATCATGCGGTTTGTATACGGCATGACGGCATCGCTACGCGTTAACATATCAATACTCGCCGAAAGGGAATAAACGCTGTATATCACCTGCTTAGAGCGCTCTATTAGAGACATTTTCTCGAGCGACTGCTGGTTGAGGATATCACCGTGGCGTGAGTGGTCTGGAGTAACCCTTAGCAATGGAAATTCACTTGCTTTAGCGAACGCCTCATAGCTGCCAAGCAGTGGATGTCCATCTCGTACGTACCATGCTTCTGTGTCTTGAAACAGCGGGATAAAGCGTATCTTGTGCCTAGTATCTAGACCTAAGATCTCGTGCCCTACAAACAGGTCTATATCATCGGCTAACAGGTGATGAATCAAAGAGAGCCCGTTACCAAATTCTAGGTGCAAAGAGCTGTTACTGTACTTCTGGCTAAAGTCCGTCACGGCATCAGAGACAAAGCACTCCCACCAGGCTTCGCCGACACCTAGCTTAACCTTGCCGCTACTCCTCTCTTGCATATCAGAGAGTTGATGCAGCATCAGGCTATGCTTCTCTTGGATGTCCTGAACATACTGGAAATAGACATGCCCATACTCTGTCAGCTCAACGCCCTTAGAGCGTCGATGAAACAGAGGCATACCAAGATTACCCTCAAGCTTTTTGATGGCCGTGGTGAGTGCTGGTTGGCTGATGTGAAGCTTCTCAGCGGCAGCCTTAATACTGCCGCTTCTCGCTACTTCATAGAACTGGCGATTCAGTTTATCCATAAACTAGTTGTAAGCCCTAGCCACTCGACCGCTGGACTGCATGCTGTAGCTTTGGCTCGAGAATGGCACGAATACCGACTCACCCATAGCTATAGAAACAGACTCGCCTGATTCATGGGTTAATGTCAGGTCTGACTCAAGCGCCATCAGGATCTCTGCACTCTTAACCTCTACTTGCACACCTTGGGTTGGCGTGTAGATAGAGAACTTAAAATCAGGCACAGGCACTGGGTAGTGCTCACCGCCTTCAGACAGAACAGCTTCTGTTAACAGTGAATCGAAAGGCTTTGGCTCGAACAGAGTACAGCTAACCAACTCGTCTACATCTATATGCTTAGGCGTCAGACCTGCGCGCAAAACGTTGTCAGAGTTTGCCATGATCTCTAGCGCTGTACCCTTGATGTAAGCGTGCGGTGTGCAGGCATCGAGGAACATAGCCTCACCCGGTTTCAAGGTGATGAGATTGAGCATTAGAGGGCTCAACAAGCCAACATCACCAGGGTATTGCTCCGCAAGGAGCATGATTTGATTAAATAATTTCTCTTGCGTGTTCGCTTCAGCATAGGCCAATAGCTTATCCAGCACTGATTGCTTCTTATCGCCCTCAAGACGAAGGATAGAGCTAAAGAACTGCTCAAGACCTTCTACATTCAAAGCTTGTTTGAAGCTCGCTACTTCAGCTCCCAGCTCAGATATAGCAACCTGCTCAAAAAGCTCAACGATCTCGGCATAATCCCTAAAGCCATTCATCGCATCGTACTCAGTCAGCGCGTACACAAGCTCAGGCTTATGGTTCGCATCACGATAGTTACGATTAGAGGCTTTGACGTCCACTCCAGCTTTGTTCTCTAAATCATACCCTTGCTCTGCTTGTGCCTTACTTGGGTGAACCTGAATAGACAGCGCGTTTTCCGCCGCCAACACCTTGAATAGATAAGGCAATTCACCAAACTGTTTTGCAGTCTCAGCATTAAGTACCGATTCCATATCCGCAGAGATAAGCTCAGACAGATTCAGTTTTTCTTGATTAACCGTCACCTGTGAACAGCCATTTGGATGCGCCCCCATCCAAAGTTCAGCCTGTGGTTGACCCTCTTGGTTGTCGATGCCAAACAGGGTGTTCAGAGAAGAGGTACTGCCCCACGCAAAATTTTGGATAACATTCTGCATCGGAAAGAACCTTTGTTTCAAAACGTCCATTACTACTCCCACTTATGTCTTTTATTTTTGCAGGCTAGACTAGCGTACATCCCAAAGTCGAGATAGTACTAAGATCAAGAATTTGTATTAAATTGGTATTAAAGGAGCGCAATTGATTGATCCAGAGATCCTAGGATATGATTCGCTTTTTGCTCAATCTCTGCCTCTGCAGGAAGCAGGTCTGGCACCATGACGCATACACAACCGGCCGACAAACCCGCGCGCATACCGTTGTTCGAATCTTCAAACACCACACACTCTTCAGCTTTCAGTCCGAGCTGTTTGATGGCTTTTAGATAGCCCTCTGGATTCGGCTTACCTTGAGTCACATCCTCAGCGGTAACCACTACCTCAAAACCATCTAGATAGTCAGAACCAGTAAAGTTCACCTTTACATCTGGAAGTGTTGATGAAGTGATAAGTGCTAAACGATAGTTCTTTGCCTTAGCTGCCTCCATAAGATCGCTAAATCCAGGCTTATAGTCGATACCCTCAGCTCTCAGACTATGAAAGTGCTTATCACGCACTGATTTAAACAGCTCCAGATCAAAGCTCTTGTCGGTATAAAAGTCCGATAGCATGCGCTCACACTCTACGTCCTTTACACCAATAAAGGTTTGATAAAGTGAATCTGGTAGCTCCAATCCCTGTTTTTCAGCAGCATACACCCAACTCTTCTTGTACACGGATTCGGTATCAAAGATTAACCCGTCCATATCGAACAACAGAGCCTTGTATTTATTTCCGCTCATTTTTCCGCCTTCTAAAAATTAAAATCCAAAACCAAACATTGTAATAAAATTACACGTCCATCTGGAGGTACGACATTTCGCATAGTAAACAATCTAAACCAGCTTACTAAAACCGCACTTTTGCGTACCAAAGGACTATTAATTCCAAATTAGTGATCTACATCACCAACTTTTTTAAAGCCCACAAAATAAATATGTGACCAATATCACCTATAGTTGATATCAATTCTCAACAAAATGAACCTGTAATTTATAAACAGCATCAATATGTGATTAAAATCACATAGACACAAACAATCACAATTTTTAAAGGTGATATAGATCACACATTTAGTGTCAGGGAGGCATTTTAGGAAAGGTGTGTTAGATTTTCTGGCATTGAAACAACGAACAACCTATGCCCCCTGAGGCGAACATAATAAATCGAGGTCACCCTTATGCTATCTCCAGAAGCGAAGATAAAAGTCCAGAACTTCGGTCGATTCCTCTCCAACATGGTGATGCCAAACATTGGCGCATTCATCGCTTGGGGTTTTATCACCGCTCTATTCATTCCAACAGGCTGGTTCCCTAACGAGACCCTGGCGCAACTTGTTGGTCCAATGATCACCTACCTACTTCCACTGCTGATAGGATACACAGGTGGTAAGATTGTTGGTGGAGATCGTGGTGCAGTCGTGGGCGCGATCACGACTATGGGTGTTATCGTTGGTACCGACATTCCTATGTTCATGGGTGCAATGATCGTTGGTCCTCTTGGTGGTCTAGCTATCAAGAAGTTTGATGCTTCTGTAGAAGGTAAGGTTAAGAGCGGCTTCGAGATGTTGGTTAACAACTTCTCTGCGGGCATCGTTGGTATGATCTGTGCGATCATCGCTTTCTTCGTTATTGGTCCAGCTGTAAAACTTCTATCTGCTGCGCTAGCACAAGGTGTAGACATCATGGTAAACGCGGGCCTACTGCCTCTAGCGTCTATCTTTGTTGAGCCAGCGAAAATCCTTTTCCTAAATAACGCAATCAACCACGGTATCTTTACTCCACTTGGCGTGCAGCAATCTGAAGAACTAGGTCGTTCTATCTTCTTCCTGATTGAAGCAAACCCAGGTCCGGGTCTAGGTCTACTGCTTGCTTACATGATGTTTGGTAAAGGCAACGCGAAGCAGTCTGCTGCGGGTGCATCTATCATCCACTTCTTTGGTGGTATCCACGAGATTTATTTCCCATACGTTCTAATGAACCCACGTCTAATTCTTGCGGTTATCGCTGGTGGTATGACGGGTGTATTCACTAACGTTCTATTTAACTCAGGCCTAATCTCTCCAGCATCTCCTGGTTCTATCTTCGCTGTACTTCTAATGACTCCAAAGGATTCATTCATCGGCGTAATCTTGTCAGTAGTTTCAGCAGCAGCAGTATCTTTCCTAGTTGCGTCTCTTCTAATGAAGACTCAAGCAGACACTGATGAAGATGAAGACTCGCTAGAAAAAGCAGCAAGCCAAATGAAAGACATGAAGGCTTCTTCAAAAGGTGCTGCAGCTGAACTAGACCTAGCAAAAGTTAAGAAAATCATCGTTGCGTGTGACGCAGGTATGGGCTCAAGTGCTATGGGTGCAAGCCTACTTCGTAAGAAGGTTGAGGCTGCGGGTCTAAACATCTCAGTAACTAACCTAGCAATCAACTCACTACCAGAAGATGTAGATATTGCTATCACACACAGAGATCTGACTGACCGTGCTCGCGCTACAGTGCCAAACGCACACCACATCTCGCTAAGCAACTTCCTTGATGGTGCAGTATATGACGACCTAGTAGCTCAACTTGTTGACGCACAATCAGGCTCAACTGAAGCCGCTCCTGCTCAAGCAGTTGAAGAGAAAGCTGAGGAAGAAGGCAACAAACTAGAACTGACTGAAGAGAGCGTATTCCTAGGTCTGAAATCAGACAACAAACAAGACGCAATTAAGTTTGCTGGTGAGCAACTGGTTAAGCTAAACAAGGTAGCTCCTGAGTATGTAGACGGTATGTTTGCTCGTGAAGAGCTTGTATCTACCTACCTAGGTGAGTCTATCGCTGTACCGCACGGCACTATCGAAGCGAAAGAGTTCGTTAAAGAAACCGGCATCGTATTCTGCCAATACCCTGAAGGTATTCAGTGGGGCGAAGATGAGGACGATGTAGCTAAGATGGTTATCGGTATCGCAGCACAAGGCGATGAGCACAACATGGTGCTAATGGCTATCACGAATTCACTTGATGACGAAGAAGCAGTTGCGTTGCTACAAACAACCTCTAACAAAGAAGATGTACTACGCATTCTGAATGGTAACTAATTCACCTTTGCGTCATTGCTCCTAAGTGGCAGAGGCCAGTCCCCTCAATTACGCTGGCCTCCTTTTTTATTCCCAACAATATTTAGGTACTAGTATGAAAGCTCTACATTTCGGCGCAGGTAACATCGGCCGTGGCTTTATCGGAAAACTACTGGCAGACGCAGGTATCGCAGTTACCTTTGCTGACGTAAACGAAACTGTGGTTAACGCCCTTATCGAGCGCAACCAATATCCAGTTAAAGTAGTAGGTGCGGACGTTGTGGTTGAAGAGGTAACTAACGTTACTGCAATCAACTCAACCAGCCCTGAGATTGTAGATTTGATTGCATCAGTAGACATGGTTACTACAGCAGTAGGCCCAACAGTACTGAACATCATCTCTAAGACTATCGCGGACGGTATTGAGCTTCGCTTCGCTAACGGCAATGAAGCGCCACTTAACATCATCGCATGTGAGAACATGGTTCGTGGTACTAGCCAGCTTAAAGAAGCGGTATTTGGTCACCTTTCAGAAGAGACCAAAGCAAAAGCTGAACAGCAGATTGGCTTTGTAGACTCTGCTGTTGACCGTATCGTTCCACCAGCAGAAGAAGGCGAGACTGACCCACTAGCGGTTACCGTTGAAACCTTCAGCGAATGGATCGTAGATGAGACTCAGTTCAAGGGTGAGATTCCAAACATCCCTGGCATGGAGCGTACCGATAATCTGATGGCATTCGTTGAGCGTAAGCTATTTACTCTTAACACTGGTCACCTGATCACCGCATACCTTGGTGTACTAGCGGGCCACGAGACCATCAAAGACGCTATCGAAGATTCAGCAATCCATTCAGATGTACTTGCGGCAATGCAAGAGTCCGGTGAGGTGCTTATCCGTCGTTATGGTTTCGACCCAGAAGCGCACGCGGCGTACATTCAGAAGATCCTAGGCCGCTTTGCAAACCCTTACCTACGTGATGAAGTTGACCGTGTTGGTCGTCAGCCAATCCGTAAGCTAAGTCCGCAAGACCGCCTGGTTAAGCCGCTAAACGGTACTCTAGAGTACGGCTTGCCAAACTCTCATCTACTAAAAGGTATCGCAGCTGCATTCCTTTATAAGAATGATGACGACCCACAAGCGGTTGAGCTTCAGGCTATGTTTGCAGAAAAAGGCTTTGCAGAGACACTAGCTCACTACTCTGAGCTGAAAGTTGATGCTGAAGTTGTTAAACTGGCTGAACAAACATATTTAGCACTTAAATGATAACAATATCGAGTGCCGCTCCGGCGGCACTTTTTAGTTCAAAGAATCTAATGCCCATTTCTTCAGAACACGAAACCGAACTGCTCGAAGCCCTAGCCGATTCGCAAACAGCCAGCGAATGCCTAATGACGGCCTACGATGCCCTCGAAGACACTGTGGATGCCCTATTAAAGGCAATCTTCCACAAGGAGGACTATTCGGTAAAATACGTGGTCGACCCCTTGCTTACTAATGATGGTCCTCTAGGAGAGATCCTAGTAAGAACCAAGCTTTTGCTTGGTTTAGGAAGCATCAGCAAAGAGGTTTACGATGATATTGAGGTATTTGTAACCCTTCGCGAATGGGCAAAGCTCGAAGGTGACAAAGTCAGTTTTAACGACCCAAATGTTCTATTCGAGCTAAATAGGGTTAATTCTATCAGTACGATAATGCCTCTAGAATTTGATGAAGAGATAGTCTCTTCACTCTCCGGCTCTACCCTAGATATGTTTCTCGCAAGACACTTTCAAAAGGTTCGCTCAACCATAGTTCTTGCCATCACAGATATCATTCAATCTTTGGGCCGCGATAACGCCCTCAACTCCTAAACTTTATCTTTTTTCGGCCAAAGAAAAACCCCCAACACTTTCATGTCAGGGGTTTGCTAGCCAACCTTTTATCTTTCGATTATAGATCTTGGATGTTCTCAGCTTCTAGCTCTTGGAAGTAACGTAGCGTCTTCACTTTAAGCTCTTGTTGAGCTGGCTCATCAGCAACGATGATTGCTTTTTGGTGCATTTGAAGCGCAGTTACAGTCCACATGTGATTTACGCTACCTTCGATAGCCATCTGCAGAGCCTGTGCCTTATTGTGGCCTAGAGATAGGATCATCACCTCTTCAGCATCAAGCAGTGTCGCAACACCGATAGTCAGAGCGTACTTAGGCACTTGGTTGATATCGTTGTCGAAGAAACGAGAGTTTGCGATACGAGTATCTTCTGTCAGTGTCTTGATACGAGTGCGAGAAGACAGAGAAGAACCCGGTTCGTTAAATGCGATGTGACCGTCGATGCCTACACCACCCATGAACAGGTTGATCTTGCCGTATGAACGGATCTTTTCTTCGTATGCTGCACAGTGTGCATCGATGTCATCCGCTAAACCATCAAGAAGATTGATGTTGTCATCTTGGATATCAACATGGTTGAAGAAGTTGTTATACATGAAAGAGCGGTAAGACTCTGGATGCTCAGGGTCGATGCCCACGTACTCATCCATGTTGAAGGTCACAACGTGTTTGAAGCTCACTTCACCTTGTTGGTAAAGGTTGATCAACTCTTTGTAGGTTGTCATTGGCGTTCCGCCAGTTGGCAAACCAAGAACAAAAGGACGCTCCGCAGTTGGTTGGAAAGCATTGATCTTCTCAACGATGTGGCGCGCAGCCCATTTACCTACTTTTTCTGCATTTGTAAGTGGAATCAGTCTCATAACTCTACCTTTAGGGATTTGGTTTCAATGTTTTTTTGTAGTGTAAATTAAGTTGTCTTTTTGTCCACTGTTTTAGGTCAAATTTTTAACTATATCTCATTAATTTTTTATGAATAGCTATCTTTCAGATCGAAGACATTCCCGAAACACTAGTAATTATTTTTCTAGGTGAATTATGTTTTAGACAAAGAACCTCCTATTTATTTAATATTTTTAGTTTCGTTTGTGGACAGATAAGTTTCGATGTGAAAGAATTTACAAATCGAAACGAAACTTCATTGTTATGACCAAACGAAATACTCAGCTAAGAAGAAATACCATAGCCACCCTTGTTGAACAGCAAGGAGAGGTAACCGTAGAAGAACTAGCTCAACGATTTGAAACCTCTGAAGTCACCATTCGCAAAGATCTCGCCTCTCTGGAGCAAAGTGGTCAACTCCTACGTCGCTATGGCGGTGCCGTCTCTATTCCAACCGAAAGCCTACAAGAAGCTGTTGAGAAGAAGGTTTCTCAAAACAAGCTGGCCATGGCTGAAATGGCAGCTGGATTAATCAAGGACCACAACCGCATCATTATTGATTTTGGTAGCACTACAGGTGCTCTTGTTCCTCATTTGAATGAGAAGCGTGGTCTGGTGGTCATGACAAATTCACTCAATCTAGCTAACGCTTTAAACGAGCTAGAAAGTGAGCCAACCCTGCTGATGACAGGTGGTACCTGGGACTCCCATTCAGATGCCTTTCAAGGACAAGTGGCAGAAGCAGCCCTTCGCTCATACGACTTCGACCAGCTATTCGTTGGTGCTGACGGTGTAGACCTTGAGCGCGGCACGACTACCTTTAATGAGTTGATGGGATTAAGCCGCGTCATGGCAGAGGTATCCCGTGAAGTTATCGTAATGATCGAGTCTGAAAAGGTGGGGCGTCGTATCCCTAACCTAGAACTTGCGTGGGAAAACATCGACATCCTAATCACCGATGTCGACCTGACCGACGAACAAGTGTCTATTATTGAATCTAAGCAAGTACGTGTTCTACGTGCTTCAGCATAATTTTTAAAGCTATTACATAGTTTCGACTAGAAACCGGAGAATAAAACATGTGTGGAATTGTTGGTGCAGTAGCACAACGTGATGTAGCAGAAATCCTAGTTGAAGGCCTTCGTCGCCTTGAGTACCGTGGCTATGACTCAGCTGGTGTTGCTGTAGTAGATGCAGACTCAAACCTAACTCGCGTTCGTCGTCTAGGTAAGGTTCAAGAACTGGCTGACGCAGTTGAAGCTGAAGACGTAACTGGTGGTACTGGTATCGCTCACACTCGCTGGGCAACTCACGGTGAACCAAGCGAAGAAAACGCACACCCACATATGTCTGGTGACATTGCAGTAGTTCACAACGGCATCATCGAGAACCACGAAGAGCTGCGTGAGCTTCTTCAAAGCCGTGGCTATGTATTTACGTCTCAAACCGATACCGAAGTTATCGCTCACATGGTTGAGTGGGAACTGCGTACTTCTGAGACGCTACTTGAAGCACTACAAAAAACAGCCAAGCAGCTTGAAGGCGCATACGGCACAGTAGCTGTTGACCGCAAAGACCCTTCTCGCATAGTAGTAGCTCGCTCAGGTAGCCCTATCGTAATCGGTCTAGGTGTTGGCGAAAACTTCCTAGCGTCTGACCAACTTGCACTGCTAAACGTGACTCGCCGTTTTATCTACCTAGAAGAAGGTGATGTTGCGGAAATCACTCGTCGTGACGTTACTATCTTTGATGCGCAAGGTAACTCTGTTACTCGTGAAGCTCACGAGTCTAACGCTGAGCACGATGCAGGTGACAAAGGTCAATACCGTCACTTCATGCAGAAAGAAATCTTCGAGCAGCCTACTGCGCTTATCAACACTATGGAAGGCCGTATCTCTGATACAGCAGTTATCACTAATGCTATCGGTGTTAAAGCGGAAGAGATCCTTGAGAAGGTTGAGCACGTTCAAATCATCGCATGTGGTACTTCATACAACTCAGGTATGGCAGCACGCTACTGGTTCGAATCTATCGCTGGCGTAAGCTGTGATGTAGAAATTGCCTCTGAATTCCGCTACCGCAAGTTTGTAACTCGTCCAAACAGCCTACTTGTAACCCTATCTCAATCTGGTGAAACTGCAGATACCCTAGCAGCTCTTCGCCTAGCAAAAGAGAAAGGTTATATGGCTGCAATGACTATCTGTAACGTTGCAGGTTCTTCACTGGTTCGTGAATCTGACTTCGCCTTCATGACGCGCGCAGGTACCGAGATCGGTGTTGCATCGACTAAAGCATTCACCACTCAGCTAGCGGCTATGCTAATGATGGTTGTTTCTATCGGTCGTCTACAAGGTCGTGTAACTGCAGAGCGTGAAGCTGAGATCGTAAAATCTCTACACGCGCTTCCAGCACAAATCGAGCAAGCGCTAACATTTGATAAAGAGATCGAAGCACTAGCACCAGATTTCGCTGACAAGCATCACACCCTTTTCCTAGGTCGTGGTGAGTTCTACCCAATTGCGATGGAAGCATCTCTAAAACTAAAAGAGATCTCATACATCCACGCTGAAGCATACGCTGCAGGTGAGCTGAAACACGGCCCACTAGCTCTTATCGATGCAGACATGCCTGTAGTAGTTGTTGCACCAAACAACGACCTTCTAGAAAAGCTTAAGTCAAACATCGAAGAAGTTCGTGCACGTGGTGGTCTACTGTATGTATTCGCTGACGAGAAAGCTGGCTTCGAAGAAGACGAAAACATGAAGATCATCCGCATGCCTCACGTTGATGAAGTAACGGCACCTATCTTCTACACAGTGCCAATGCAGCTTCTGTCTTACCACGTAGCACTAATCAAGGGCACCGACGTTGACCAACCACGTAACCTAGCTAAAGCGGTTACTGTTGAGTAATGACTGCGTCGAGGTAGATTGAATTGGAAAAGGGGCTTTTAGCCCCTTTTTTTGTGTCTGCTTCATAGCCCCATCGGTTTGCCATTTGCTGCAGGTGAATCAAAACATTCTGATGAAAATAGGAACAAAAAAGCCACCATTTAATTGGTGGCTTTGCTTTTTATTAAGCTTGTGTATCTTCCACTCGAAGATTAATTGTGTGTGAGCCTATTACTAGTCTCAAGATACCATCGCTACCTACCAGCTCTTTAAGTTGTGTGAAGGCAGTGTGGTGAATATTGTTCAGCTCGGTCAAATCTTGTGGCTGAATATTCAGGTCTACATCTTCATCATTAGAAATTGCAACATAGCTTGAAATATCAAGGGTCAAGTCATCAACAACGACAGTAGCAGAACCGTTGTATTCATCGGCAGCCACTTGAGACATTGCTAGAGAAAGCTCTTTCTGAGGTACAAGAGCAAACAGTGCAGTTGTACCATCAAAGGTCGTTGCCTCTTTTACATTTGGTGTAGAAGTATCTACTAACCTAGCAACATACATGTCTTCACCAGGAACAGGGTGCAAAGTACCATCTTCACCTCGCTCCAGTGTACCGTCTTTAAGGCCTTGTAACTGGTCTGCTACCGACGGCTGGTTAGCTAGATCTTGTTGAAGAGATGTTTCTTTCAACTCATCTTGACGGTTAATCGCTTCATTTCTTGCATTAGCATCTAAGATGGCTTGTTCTCTCTCAGTAGCAGTTAACTCTGCTGTATTTCTTGCAGCATTCATCGATTTTTCAGCTTTTCTCGAAGCTACTTTCTCGTGATATGTACGTTCCGCTTCACGGCGAGCTTCAGGGGTCAACTGAGCCATTCCAGGAGTATCGCCAGTGTAGGTCGGTGGCGCAATTTGAGCATTAGGGTCAATAAGCTGCCCACGTCCTGGAGTGTCGCCCTTATAGTTTGGTGGAGCGATGCGACCTTCATCATCAACCAGATTAGGTGTCTTGTTACCATAAACTCGTGTCGGAGTCTTATTCACTCTCAAACTTGGTTCTTTTTGAGCAATTGGCTGAGGAACTTTCTGGGCGATCGCCTCAGGATTACCATTGTTTGGCTGAACTTCAGGTGCTTTAGAGCCACTATCACTACCACAACCAACAAGAGAAGCGGTTAAAAGTGCAGGTATGATTAATTTGTACATGTTTTTCTCCAAACATTATGCAAACGTTCATCAGGCCCCCCCCGATACAACTTCCGACAATCGCTTGGTTAAAACTAGTGATTAATTCGCTATCGATAATGATGTTTTTTTGCACATATGAAAACAGGCACAGAATATGATTTCAAAAATGAAAATACGTTCCTACTTAAATGAAAATTGAAGAGTTATGAGATAGATATGAGCTAGCAGAGTGATTGTTTGAAAAGGCAGGATTTGATTCACTGAAGTACAAACCAGTGAAAAACCCAAAGCCTAGAAACGACGAAGGGTCGCTATAATAGCGACCCTTCTAAATAATGGTACCGGTGGGCGGACTTGAACCGCCACGCCCGAAGGCAACGGATTTTGAATCCGTCGTGTATACCAATTTCACCACACCGGCTTTATACCTCAGAGGTACGTTGTGCATTATACGTGTCAGCACTAAGGGCGCAACATCAAATCTTATAATTTCTATTTGTTCGTTGTTTTTTTAGACACGGGAGGCAGTTTTCCCCCCTTATGGCTAGGCAATATCTGAGTAAATGGCTATTCTGGCGCGAGTTTTTGCAGTTTTATCTTTCATTCAAAATGAACAAATCTTCTACCCTACCTAAATCAGGTCTACTTCGTCGTCTTGCCGCCTGGTTCTATGACGGTTTAATAATTATCGCTATCGAGATGATGGCAGCGGGTATTGTTATCGCGATTCTCGAAGCTCTGGTTGCTGCTGGCTTGATGGATTACGGCAACTATATCGATGTCAGCGACTATCTGAGTCGCCATCCGGTATGGAGCCTATTATTCACTGCCTACCTAGCGACAATCTGGATTGGCTTCTTTGTGTACTTCTGGAGCAAAGCAGGTCAAACCGTTGGCATGCGCGCTTGGAAGCTGAGAGTACAAAACCCCGATGGCACCAACATCAGCATTACCCAAGCAGTAATTCGCGTGGCTACCTCAGCATTTGGTCTGAGTAACTTCGCTGTACCGCTCGACCCTCAAAAACGTGGATTCCACGATATCTGGGCAAAATCTGAGGTTGTGGTTTTACCCAAGGTTTAAATAGCAAAAAGGAGAGCAAATGCTCTCCTTTCTTTTATTTATAGCTTCCGCCTCAATAAGAGTATCGCCACCAGCATAAAGGCAAAGCTTGGTGCTATAGCCCCCCACATTGGTGGTATCTGATATACCAAGCTCAGCGGTCCAAAGAACTCTGAAGAGATGTAAAAGGCAAAGCCTGCAATTACACCCGACAGTATCCGCGCGCCCATGGTTACACTTCGCAGCGGACCAAATACAAATGAGAGTGCAAGCAACATCATTACCGCGATAGACAATGGCTGAGATATCTTGCGCCAGAACGCAAGCTCATAACGAGATGCATCCTGCTCTGAGTCTTTAAGATAATTGACGTAACTATTTAGCCCCGACAGAGATAGCTCTTCCGGTTTTACCGTTACTATCTCAAGCTTGTCTGGAGCGAGCGTGCTATTCCACTCCATTGTCGGCTCTGTATCCTTGGTGATCTGTGTTTCATTGGTATACAGGGTAGTTGTTACCTTTTGCAGTTCCCAATCATTGTCGCCAATATATTCTGCTTTCTGGGCAAAGATACTTCGAATCAGATTCTTATCGGCATCGTATTCCCAGATATTAACCGCATTCAGCTCATCACCATTTACACGACCAATATAGATAAAATCATTGGCATCTTTCGCCCAAACACCGGCACGGGTAGATACCATGTGACCACCAGATACAGACAGGGTACGCAGTTCACGAGCCATCTTCTGAGCCTGAGGCGCGCCCCATTCACCCAATAGCATGACCATAAACATCAGTGGCAGCGCGGTTTTAAGCACTGACATACCTATGTTTAGCTTTGAATAACCAGAGGCCTGCATAACGGTCAGCTCGGAGCTGGTTGCTAGTGTTCCTAGGGCGATCAAAGAGCCAAGCAACGCTGCCATAGGGAAAAAGAGCTCGATATCACGAGGGACACTCAACAGTACGAAGTACAAGGCGTGCATAAGGTCATAGGTACCACGACCTACCTTACGCAGTTGCTCAACATACTTGATGATGCCAGATAGCCCAACTAGGGTAACCAAACAGATAGAGCTGGTCGCGATAATGGTGCGACCGATATAGAGGTCTAGTATCTTAAACATCTATGCTGCCCTCTTCTGACGAATCTTATCTTTGAAGCGCCTTACCGGCAGACTATCCAAACTGTTCAAGACCACACCTACCACTAGAAGACCGATATTCATCGGCCACATTCCGATTACTTCAGAGATTTTGCCATCCTCAATCGCTGATTTGGCCGCACTGATAGACATAAAGTAAGCAAGATAGAACAAAATTGCTGGTCCCATCTTAGCGAAACGCCCCTGACGAGGGTTTACCTTTGATAGAGGGATAACCACCAACGTCAGTAGCGGAATACAGATAATCAAACTGATACGCCAATGAAGCTCCGCTCTAGCGCGGCGATCTGGGTTATTCCAAAGCTCAATAGTTGGAATCGCTTCAAAATCACGCCCTTTAGGCTTTACTTCACGCTGGCCAATCAGCGCATCGTACTCATCAAAGTCCGTCTGCATATAGTCAAGCTGTGTGGGAATTCCCTCAAAGCGAGTACCATCAAACAGTTTCAGGATCTGGCGACCGTCAGCAAGCTCTTGGGCTACCCCAGAATCAGCAAACGCTACACTAGGGCGAATCGAACCCTGACCAACTGTCTGTGCAATAAACACATTAGTGAGCTTCTTATCTTTCAGGTCATCAATAAACACCACCGCACTGCCGTCAGGCGTACGTTGGAACTGACCCTTTTGCAAAAGCTCGACACTGGTATCAGCAGCAAGTTGATCCATGATCTGCGCTTCTTTGTCTTGCGACCAAGGCGAAAAGTATAAAGAGTTAAATGCAGCCACACCTGAGGTGATAACCGCAAGATACAGCGCGGCCTGAATAAGGAACTTGTTCCCTATACCAGTCGCGTTCATCACTGTAATTTCACTCTCGGCGTACAGACGACCAAAAGTGAGCAAAATACCAATATATAGACTCAGTGGAAGCATCAACAAGCCCATAGCAGGCATGTTCAAACCGACAATAGTCATGATTAGGCGCGCCGGTATATCACCGTCGGATGCCTCTGCCAGTACGCTTATGAATCGCTGGCTTAGAAAGATCAAAAACAAGACGAAAAAGATCGCTAATTGACTCTTTATGGTCTCGCGGATCAAATATCTAACAATAATCACGCTAAATTCCCTATAAGCTCAGATGCAAAACTTGTATTTTTGCAGGAATCGCTATAATTTCTGATTGAAACTTTTATTTTTCAATTTTTTTTATAAATCGACAACAATTTAACTTGCTCAAACTTCTTGAGTAAACATAGCTCTTGACCAAGATTCAACAAGTTAAGTCGTCATTATCTAACATTTATTGTTGTTTGTCTTCAGGATGTAGGAGTAGGCATGGAGTTCAGTGTAAAAAGTGGTAGCCCAGAGAAACAGCGCAGTGCTTGCATTGTCGTTGGAGTATTCGAGCCACGTCGTCTTTCACCAGTAGCAGAGCAGCTTGATGAGATCAGTAATGGTTACCTAAGCTCACTTCTGCGTCGTGGTGACCTAGAAGGAAAGCCAGGACAAATGCTCCTCCTGCACCAAGTACCTGGTGTGCTTTCTGAACGCGTTCTTCTTGTTGGCTGTGGTAAAGAGCGTGAGCTCGGTGAGCGCCAATATAAAGAGATCATTCAAAAAACCATCAGCACCCTTAACGAAACCGGCTCAATGGAAGCGGTATGTTTCCTAACTGAACTGCACGTTAAAGGCCGTGACACTTACTGGAAGGTTCGTCAGGCAGTTGAAGCAACGCACGAAGGTCTGTACACCTTTGATCAGTTCAAGAGCAACAAGCCTGAGACTCGTCGCCCGCTACGCAAGCTAGTATTTAACGTACCAACTCGTCGTGAGCTGAGCATTGGTGAGCGCGCTATCAAGCACGGTCTTGCGGTTGCGGCTGGTGTTAACGCATCTAAAGATCTGGGCAACATGCCACCAAACGTGGCTAACCCAGCATACCTAGCCTCTCAGGCTCGTCGTCTAGCAGATGATTACGATACCGTGACCACTAAGATCATCGGTGAGCAAGAGATGGAAAAGCTAGGCATGACTTCATATCTAGCGGTTGGTCGTGGCTCTCACAACGAATCTATGATGTCGGTTATCGACTACAAGGGTAACCCTGACTCAGACGCTAAACCTATTGTACTTATCGGTAAGGGCCTAACCTTCGACTCAGGCGGTATCTCGCTTAAACCAGGCGAAGGTATGGACGAGATGAAGTACGACATGTGTGGTGCGGCAAGTGTATTCGGTGCAATGAAAGCGCTGGCTCAGCTAAACCTACCTATTAACGTGGTTGGCGTACTTGCTGGCTGTGAGAACATGCCAGGCAGCAACGCATACCGTCCAGGTGACATTCTGACTACCATGTCAGGTCAAACTGTTGAGGTTCTGAACACCGATGCTGAGGGTCGTCTAGTGCTGTGTGATGCGCTGACTTATGTTGAGCGTTTTGAGCCAGAATCAGTTGTCGATGTTGCGACTCTAACTGGCGCATGTGTGATTGCTCTGGGTCATCACATCAGTGGTGTTCTATCAAACCACAACCCGCTTGCACACGAGCTGGTAAACGCTTCTGAGCAGTCTGGTGACCGCGCATGGCGTCTGCCTATGGCTGATGAGTATCAAGAGCAGCTAGCTAGCCCGTTCGCAGATATGGCAAACATCGGTGGTCGCCCAGCAGGCACCATCACTGCTGGCTGTTTCTTAGCGCGCTTTGCCAAGAAGTACAACTGGGCTCACTTGGATATCGCAGGAACAGCTTGGAAGTCAGGTAAAGCCAAAGGCTCAACCGGACGTCCAGTATCGCTTCTGGTTCAGTTCCTACTGAATCGCAGCGGCCAAGAGATCGAAGAGTAATAGATTACGCCTCCCTCGGGAGGCCGTATACCCGAAATGATTGGAGATGCTGGTAGGCGGCCAACGAGCCAAGCGCCTGAGCATAGATAAACTATGTGATGGCGTTGGCGAGTGCCAGCCAACACCCCAGCATCTTCAAGTAAGAAGGGTATATTGATTTATGACCACAGCCACTTTTTACATCATAGAGCCAGACAGTCAGGCCGATAGTCCACAAGGCTTTCAAGACTATGTTCTCTATCTACTGAAGCACTTTGTTTCGCAAGGTGCTCGCATCTACCTGCATACCGACGACAGACAAGACGCAGAATCTTGGGATGACTTCTTGTTTCAACAAGATAATGATGCCTTTATTCCGCATAACCTAACCGGTGAAGGCCCACGCCAGGGCACCCCCGTTGAAATAGGTTTTCTACCCGCTCACCTCTCCAGAAACCGAAACTTACTCATCAACGTGTCGAATAATGAGACAAACTTTGCTCGAAGTGTGCATCAAGTGGTAGACTTCGTCCCTTGCGATGAAAAAGCAAAGCATACCGCCAGAGAAAGGTATAAAATTTACCGTCAGGCGGGCTATCAAATGCAAACCATCACCATCAAAAAATAATGTGGCTCAAACTCCATAGCTAAAGTTTTTAGCCCTTAACTAGGCTAAACCCTTAATTTATGCAGTTTGCCCTTAACTCAACTATCTAACGATCCATGTAAGAGCATTATGGAAAAGACATATAATCCAACTTCGATTGAACAAGCAACCTACCAAGCTTGGGAAGAAAAAGGCTACTTTAAGCCACACGGTGACACGACCAAAGAATCATACAGCATCATGATCCCACCGCCGAACGTCACCGGCAGTCTACACATGGGTCACGCGTTCCAAGACACCATCATGGATACTCTAATCCGCGCTGAGCGTATGAAAGGCAAAAACACCCTTTGGCAGGTAGGTACCGACCACGCCGGTATCGCTACTCAAATGGTAGTTGAGCGTAAGATCGCAGCAGAAGAAGGCAAAACTAAGCACGATTACGGTCGTGATGCCTTCATTGACAAGATCTGGGAATGGAAAGGCGAATCTGGTGGCACTATCACCAAACAGCTTCGTCGTCTGGGTGCATCGGTTGATTGGGACCGTGAGCGCTTCACTATGGACGATGGCCTATCTAACGCGGTTCAAGAAGTGTTTGTTCGCCTATATGAAGACGACCTAATCTATCGTGGTAAGCGTCTAGTTAACTGGGATCCTAAGCTACATACAGCTATCTCAGACCTAGAAGTAGAGAACAAAGACAAGAAGGGCCACATGTGGCACTTCCGCTACCCTCTAGCAAACGGTGTTAAGACTGCAGATGGCAAAGACTACATCGTAGTTGCGACCACTCGTCCTGAAACCATGCTTGGCGATACTGGTGTTGCTGTAAACCCAGAAGATCCACGCTACAAAGACCTAATCGGCAAAGAGATCCTGCTTCCTGTTGTAAACCGTCTTATCCCTATCGTAGGCGATGAGCACGCGGACATGGAAAAAGGCACAGGTTGTGTGAAGATCACACCTGCGCACGACTTCAATGACTACGAAGTTGGTAAGCGTCACAGCCTACCAATGATCAACATCCTGACCTTCAACGCTGACATCCGCGATGCGGCTGAGGTGTTCACCACTAACGGTGAGCCAAGCGATGCATACTCAACTGAGCTTCCTGCTAAATATCACGGCATGGAGCGCTTCGCCGCTCGTAAAGCTATCGTGGCTGAGTTTGAAGAGCTAGGTCTACTAGACGAAATCAAAGACCACGACCTAACTGTACCTTACGGCGACCGTGGTGGTGTGGTTATCGAACCAATGCTAACTGACCAATGGTATGTGCGTACTGCTCCTCTAGCAGAGACGGCAACCAAAGCGGTTGAAGATGGCGAGATTCAATTCGTTCCTAAGCAATACGAAAACATGTACTTCTCTTGGATGCGTGACATTCAAGACTGGTGTATCTCTCGTCAGCTTTGGTGGGGTCACCGCATCCCAGCATGGTACGACAACGACGGCAACGTATACGTAGGTCGTACTGAAGAAGAAGTGCGTGCAAACAACAACCTAGCGCCTGTAGTTGTTCTTCGCCAAGACGACGATGTACTGGATACCTGGTTCTCTTCTGCGCTATGGACATTCGGTACTCAAGGCTGGCCAGAGAACACTGAAGACCTGAAGACCTTCCACCCATCAGATGTGCTGGTAACTGGTTTTGACATCATCTTCTTCTGGGTTGCTCGCATGATCATGATGACCATGCACTTCTGTAAAGATGAAAACGGCAAACCACAAGTACCATTCAAGACTGTTTACGTTACTGGCCTTATCCGTGATGAGAACGGCGACAAGATGTCTAAGTCCAAGGGTAACGTTCTAGACCCAATCGACATGATCGATGGTATCGACCTTGAATCTCTAGTTGAAAAGCGCACTGGCAACATGATGCAGCCTCAGCTAGCGAAGAAGATCGAGAAGAACACACGTAAGACATTCGAGGATGGCATCGAACCATACGGTACTGACGCACTGCGTTTCACCCTAGCAGCTATGGCCTCTACTGGTCGTGACATCAACTGGGACATGAAGCGCCTTGAGGGTTACCGTAACTTCTGTAACAAGCTATGGAACGCAAGCCGTTACGTACTGATGAACACAGAAGAGCAAGATTGTGGCTTCAATGGTGGTGAGATTGAGTACTCACTAGCAGACAAGTGGATCGAATCTCAGTTCGAACTAGCAGCGAAAGAATTCAATGGTCACATTGATAACTTCCGTCTGGATATGGCTGCTAACACCATCTATGAGTTCATCTGGAACCAATTCTGTGACTGGTATCTAGAGCTAACCAAACCTGTTCTATGGAAAGGCACTGAAGCTCAGCAACGTGGTACGCGTCGCACTCTAATCACGGTTCTAGAGAAGACTCTGCGTCTAGCGCATCCTGTGATCCCTTACATCACCGAGACTATCTGGCAGAGCATCAAGCCACTGGTTGACGGCGTTGAAGGCGACACCATCATGCTACAGGCTCTGCCTCAGTATGATGAAGCGAACTTCAATCAAGAAGCTCTAGATGACATCGAGTGGGTTAAGGCATTTATCACTAGCATCCGTAACCTGCGTGCAGAGTACGACATCGCACCAAGCAAACCGCTAGACGTGATGCTAAAAGTGGCTGATGAGAAAGACGCACAGCGTGCAGAAGCAAACCGTCAGGTATTGGTATCTCTAGCTAAGCTAGAAGGCATCAAGCTGCTTGCTGAAGGCGAAGAGACTCCAGCATGTGCAACGGCTCTAGTGGGTAAGTCTGAGCTGATGATCCCTATGGCTGGCCTTATCGATAAAGACGCTGAACTAGCTCGTCTACAAGGCGAAGTTAAGAAGACTCAAGGTGAGATCAAGCGTCTTGAAGGCAAACTAAACAACCAAGGCTTCGTAGCGAAAGCACCTGAAGCGGTTGTAGCTAAAGAGCGTGAGAAGCTAGTGGGCTACCAAGAGACACTAACCAAGCTTGAAGAGCAGATGGCGACCATCGCCGCGCTTTAATAGGCAATTAAATGAGAAAGGGTTGACCATGTGTCAGCCCTTTTTTTATGCCTGATAGGTAGCACCTATCACACTTTTTGGTAAAAATCACTTGTGATAATGAGAATTATTATCAATAATAAATTCAGATTCACGAGATGAGTAGCCAATTATGAAAAAGACCATCAGCTTTGCATTCTTACACTTCACCATCGCTTTTAGTGTCGCTTACATTCTAACTGGCGATATCATCCTAGGTAGCTTGATAGCCATGACTGAGCCTGCGGTAAACACGGTTGCCTTCTATTTCCATGAGCTGGTTTGGCAGCGCTCTAACAAGCTTAGAGAGATAGCTAAGAATCCAAAAATCAAAACAGCCAGCTTCGCTGCCGTCCATTTTAGCGTCGCATTCAGCGTAGTGTATCTGTTAACTGGTGACGCATTGGCTGGTGGTATCATTGCCCTACTTGAGCCATCTATCAACACAGTCGCCTACTACTTCCACGAGAAGGTATGGCTTAAAATCCAAGACAACCGTTTTGCCCACGCATAAAAAAGCCCGCTCAATTGAGCGGGCCCTTAAATCTGCTAACGGCAATTACTCTTGCTCGTCTTCTTCATCGTCATACACTAGTGCATCTTCGCCTTCATAGAAGGTGCCCCAGCCATCGTAGATGATGTCGTATTTCTCAGCTAGGTTGATAAGCTTTTCAGCCTGCTCATCGATAAGCTCAGCATCTAGAGCGCAGCTCATTGTTGCATCACAACAAAGAAGCTTAGTGCCATCTTCATCTTCGGTTTCTTCTGCTTCAAGAACCTCGAAGCCCATCTTAAATGCTTCTACTACCGCTTTTTCAAGGGTTTCAAAGTTTTCAGCCATTAGATGGTGTTCAATCTCATACAGAGCATCCGGCTCACTACCATCTTCAAGAAGCGCTGCGATGATGTCGCGCGTATCTTCTTTTTGGATTTCAATCAGCTCTTCAACAGATAGGTAATCTTCTGCTTGTGACATGGAGATGCTCCCGAGTTTTATATCATTCAAAGTGTGTTCCGGACGAAATATGGCACGGTTACAGGAAAAATGAAAGAAGTTCATCCAACCTATTATTAGCAGTCAAACTAAGCCCAAGTAAAAACAGAACCACAACAGAATACAAAATCATTAAAAATACGCCAATGTGTATTTTTACGCATGATTTTTAAATTTAAATGCATTAGGATGAGTTTATGCGACTCCAGTAAAGGAAAGGACAATGGCGTACAATTTGAGAAACCGCAACTTTTTAAAACTATTAGATTTTACCCCTAAAGAGATCGGTTTTCTGCTCGATCTTTCTGCTGAGCTGAAGAAAGCCAAATACTCAGGTACCGAGCAAAAGAAATTAGTGGGTAAAAACATCGCCCTTATCTTTGAAAAAGCCTCGACTCGAACTCGCTGTGCCTTTGAAGTGGCTGCCTTCGACCAAGGAGCTCAGGTCTCTTATCTCGGCCCGTCCGGCTCTCAAATCGGTCACAAAGAGTCGATGAAAGATACCGCTCGCGTATTGGGTCGCATGTACGATGGCATTGAATATCGTGGTTTTGGCCAAGAGCGTGTAGAAGAGTTAGGGCAATATGCCGGCGTTCCGGTTTGGAATGGCCTCACTAATGAATTCCACCCAACCCAAATCCTGGCAGACTTCCTCACCATGGTAGAGCATGGTAAGGGTAAGCAACTGCATGAGATCACCTTCGCCTACCTTGGTGATGCCCGCAATAACATGGGTAACTCACTATTGGTTGGCGCAGCTAAGATGGGTATGGATGTGCGTATGGTGGCACCAAAGGCATTCTGGCCCGAACAAGAGTTGGTTGAGCAATGCCTGCAGATAGGAGAGTCTACCGGTGCCAAGATCACCCTAACCGAGGATGTGAAAGCCGGAGTGGATGGTTGTGACTACCTATATACCGATGTATGGGTCTCTATGGGTGAATCCGACGAAGCCTGGAAAGAACGCATCGAGCTAATGAAGCCGTATCAGGTAAACATGCAAGCCATCAAGGATACCAACAATCCTCAGGTTAAGTTCATGCACTGCCTTCCCGCCTTCCATGATGACCAAACCACCATCGGTAAAGAGGTTTGTGAGAAATACGGTCTACAAGGGCTAGAAGTAACCGATGAGGTATTCGAATCTGAGCACTCCATCGTATTTGATCAGGCAGAGAACAGAATGCACACCATCAAGGCGGTTATGGTTGCAACACTTGGTCACTAAATCGTGACGCAATCGCTTGCGTTGTAGACGGTGGCGCGTATAATCCTGAGCAAATTATAGGAGGAGCGAATGCTACCAAGTGGCAACAACAAACCGAATAAAGCACACTGCATTTGCCGTGTACGTCTCCTATTTTTAAACAGTTAATAATAGCCTCCCATTATGGGGGGCTTTTTTATGCCCAGTTACCATTCCACTGAAGGAAGAAGACCATGCAAAATACGCTTTTTAACAAGCACGTCATCTCTATCCCTGAGTTGAGCAGAGATGAATTGGAGTTGATCGTTCAAACCGCAGGCAAGCTTAAATCTGAGCCTATGCCGGAATTGCTAAAGAACAAAGTTGTTGCAAGCTGCTTCTTCGAGCCGTCTACCCGTACCCGTCTTTCTTTTGAAACCGCGATTCAGCGCGTTGGTGGTAGCGTAATCGGCTTTGATAACGGCGGTAACACCTCGCTCGCAAAGAAAGGCGAGACCCTAGCGGACTCAGTTCAGGTTATCTCTACCTATGTTGATGCCTTTGTAATGCGCCACCCTCAAGAAGGTGCGGCTCGTCTAGCCTCTGAGTTCTCTAACGGTGTACCAGTAATCAATGCAGGTGACGGTTCAAACCAGCATCCGACTCAAACCCTGCTAGACCTATTCTCTATCTATGAGACTCAAGGCACTCTAGATAACCTAAACGTTGCTTTTGTTGGTGACCTCAAGTACGGCCGTACGGTTCACTCCCTGACTCAAGCTTTGGCTAAGTTCAACAATGTGCGCTTCTACTTTATCGCGCCAGAAGCACTGGCTATGCCAGATTACATCTGTGAAGAGCTAGACGAAGCAGGCATCAGCTATAGCCTACACACAGATATGGAAAGCGTTATCCCTGAACTGGATATCCTATACATGACTCGCGTACAGAAAGAACGCTTCGATGAGTCTGAATACGCACACATCAAATCAGCGTACATCCTGACCGCTTCTCTTCTTACTGAAGCGAAAGAGAATCTGAAGGTTCTGCACCCGCTACCACGTGTTGATGAGATCACCACAGACGTAGATAAAACGCCGCACGCTTACTACTTCACTCAAGCGGAAAACGGTGTATATGCTCGCGAGGCACTGCTCGCTCTAGTCCTTAATCAAGCCCTGTAATAGAAGAGATTTTTATCATGACTAAGCCGACTCAATTACAAGTAGAAGCAATCAAAGACGGAACGGTTATCGACCATATCCCAGCTCACGTGGGCATCAAAGTACTTAAGCTGTTCTCCATGGACCAATCTAATCAGCGTGTAACCGTTGGCCTTAACCTGCCATCATCTGCGCTGGGTGCAAAAGACCTACTGAAGATTGAAAATGTGTTCATCAATAAAGAGCAAGCGAGCAAGCTAGCTCTGTATGCACCTCATGCAACTGTGAACCAAATCGAAGACTATCAGGTAGTGAAGAAGCTCGAGCTTACCCTTCCTGAGCAAGTAAAAGGTGTGTTCGAGTGCCCTAACTCAAACTGTATCACCCATGGTGAGCCAGTTGAGAGCCACTTCAACGTTATCGAGAAAAAAGACTCTATCCGACTAAAGTGCAAATACTGTGAGAAAGTCTATTCACGCGAGGTAGTTACTGAGTTATAACAGTAGCTTCAGCAAAAAAAACACAATCGGACAGAAGATGACTAAAGTACTTCACACAGAACAAGCTCCTGCAGCTATCGGCCCATACGTACAGGGTGTTGACCTAGGTAACATGGTAATGACTTCAGGTCAGATCCCAATCAACCCAGCGACTGGTGAGATCCCTGCAGACATCGCTGACCAAGCACGTCAGTCTCTAGAGAACGTTAAAGCGGTAGTTGAGTCATCAGGCCTAACCGTATCTGACATCAAGAAGATGACCGTATTCGTAAAAGACCTAAACGACTTCGTTACTGTAAACGAGGTGTACGGCAAGTTCTTTGATGAGCACAAGGTTGAGAACTACCCTGCTCGTTCATGTGTAGAGGTTGCACGTCTACCTAAAGATGTAGGTATCGAGATTGAAGCTATCGCAGTTCGCGCTTAGGTTTAAGCATTAAAAAAGGGAGCTCAGCTCCCTTTTTTATTATTTGTTTTTCACGCCATCTGCGGCATTTCTCGCATCCACTTCCGCATCCAAGCTTTCTAGCTTTTCCTTCATGCTCTCGCGACACACCTCAGCCAATTTACGTACATCCGACTTAGAGTACTCAGAGGTATCAACCGGTGGCAGCATCTCGATGATTACATGGCCATTATTCCAACGGTTCAGTTTGATCTTATCTTGAGTGGTACTGCACACGATCGGAATAATCGGCGTTTCTGCACCGATAGCCGCGTGGAAAGCTCCGGTTTTAAATGGCATCAAACCACGACCGCGCGAACGAGTACCCTCTGGGAACATCCATACCGACAGATGCGTCTGCTTCATCTTCTCGATAACCTGATCGATAGTGCCCATAGCTTTAGAGCGGTTTGCACGGTCAATCAAAATATTACCAGTCAACCAATAGATCTGACCAAATAGAGGTAGCCACAGCAGGCTCTTCTTACCCACAGTAACCACATTTGGGGTTACTGCTGAAGAAACCGTAAACAGGTCCCAAGTGTTCTGGTGGTTAGCGATATAGACTGCTTGACCTCGCTTGTAGGCATCCTCAGGAAGACGCAACTCAAGCTTAATACCAAATGCGCGATGCATGGCACCGAACATACGACCAAAGGTAAACACGTGCTTTGGATTTCTTGGACTAAACAAGCAGTAGCCGCATCCAAAGATAAACATCAACACGGCAAAAATAGCGACGATAATCACGCGCACTAAAGCAATCATTAACTCTTTCCCTACGGATTCATACTCAGATAACCTCTCGGCTCTTCATGATTGAAGATATTGAGGCAATTTGGCTATGTTCCGCGAACTGTAAAACCGATGAAATTTCGCGCAAATTGTTAAAATTTGCGGAAATAATGACGGCTAAGTGTATCAAATAAAAAAGCCGAAACCATAAGGTTTCGGCTATAAAATACTACCTAAAGCGACTAATCTTTGAATCTTTCGATATTAGCGCCAAGTTGGCTCAGTTTGTCTTCGATACGGTCGTAACCACGGTCGATATGATAGATACGATCGACAATGGTTTCACCCTTCGCGATACAGCCAGCGATAACCAAGCTCGCTGATGCACGTAGGTCGGTTGCCATTACCTGAGTACCGCTCAGACCTTCACTATCACCACAAATAACAGTGTGACCTTCGATCTCTGCCTTTGCGCCCATACGTTGAAGTTCAGGTACGTGCATAAAACGATTTTCAAAGATGGTCTCAGTGATTACGCCACCGCCCTTAGCCATCATGTTAAGCAGAGTGAACTGTGCTTGCATATCGGTTGGGAAGCCTGGATGTGGAGCTGTACGCACTGTAATAGCTTTCAGCTCACGACCTGTCATATCCAAACCAATCCAGTCGTCACCTGTAGTCACTTCAGCACCCGCTTCTTCAAGCTTAGCTAGAACTGCCTCTAACAGGCTAGCACGGGTATTGCGACATACGATCTTACCGCCAGATACAGCAGCAGCTACTAGGAAGGTACCTGTTTCGATACGGTCAGGAACCACAGCGTGTTCACCACCAGCAAGACGATCAACGCCTTCGATAGTGATAGTATCTGTGCCTGCACCAGAAATCTTCGCACCCAAAGCGTTTAGGAACTCAGCAGTATCTACGATCTCAGGCTCACGCGCAGCGTTATCCAAAGTAGTAGTTCCCTCAGCAAGGGTAGCTGCACTCATAATGGTGATGGTTGCGCCTACGCTTACCTTGTCCATTACGATATGTGCACCCTTTAGTCGACCGTCAACAGAGGCTTTTACATAACCATCTTCAAGAACGATATTCGCACCTAGGCTCTCAAGACCTTGGATGTGCAGATCAACTGGACGCGCACCGATAGCGCAACCACCAGGTAGACTCACCTGACCATGGCCAAAACGAGCAACCAATGGACCCAAAGCCCAAATAGACGCGCGCATGGTTTTTACTAAGTCGTACGGTGCTGTGTACTCGTTGATGCCTGACGCATCAACATGAATATTGGTGGTTTCACCTTCACGCTCGGCATTTGCGCCCAACTGCTTAAGTAGGGCTAGAGTGGTATCGATGTCACGTAGCTTAGGTACGTTGCGGATAACCACTGGCTCTTCAGCTAGGATAGCGGAGAACAAAATCGGTAGGGCTGCGTTCTTCGCACCCGAAATAGAAACTTCACCACTCAGTGGTTGGGACGATCCCGTAACTCGAAATTTTTCCATCAAATCGCCCTTATAGAGACATCAGTTTTTTGTCGCGCGCCCACTCTTCAGGCGTGTACGCTTTAATTGAAACTGCATGGATATCATTGCGTTGGATATACTCCATCAAAGGAGCGTAAATGAGCTGTTGCTTCTTAACGCGGCTCATGCCGTCAAACTTTGCATCTACAGCAACCACCTCATAGTGGCTACCTTCACCTTTCACGTGAATCTCTTCTAACTGTAGTGCGTCGTCTAGCAACTGTTTAACCTGTGAAATGTCCACTTTATCCCTCAATTTTTACTTCTAAATGCTCCGCGATCAGTGGCAGAGCATTGCTCACTTCAAACAGAGTAAGCAGTTTATCCGGTACAGAGCGTAGCATTATATGGCAGTGATATTTTTTTGCATGCTGAATTATGTGCAATATCAGGGCCATTGCCGCAGAATCACTGCTTTCTACCCTCGAAAAATCTAAATTTAGCCTCGAAGTATCCCAAGGCCATGCTTGGGCCTGTTGCCACAGCTCTGGGATCGTGTTTCGATCCAGAATTCCTGATAGCTCAATCACCTCGACACTGGTTTGTTTCCACAACGTCATAGCTATTGACCAGACGCTGTTTCATAACGAATTGGCGTCTGTGCAAGTTTAGCCAATTCTTCGGTTACTGCAGGCAGACCATCGCTGCGGATCTTACCGCCCCACTCCGACTGCTTGCTCGACAGGAGGCTCACCCCCTCAGCAACCATATCAAACGCCTGCCACTCCCCCGACTTACGGTCTTTACGCCACTTAAACTCTATTTTGATAGGTGGTTTATTTTTCTGCACTATCTCCACCGGAATAGATACAATGCGCTGATTTTCAGGAATGGCCTTTTCTCTAGCGTAGTTGATTTTCTGGTCTTGATACTGCGTAAGCACCTGAGCATAAGAGGTCACCAAGTAAGCCCTAAAGGCGACTAAGAACTCAGACACCTCGCCCTTATCAGCGCGCTTTAGATGATTACCCAACACCTTAAGCCCGGCGTAGCGGTAGTTCACATAGGGCATCAGCTCTTCTTCGACCACCGTTTTTAATAGTTCAGGCTGTTCACGCAACGCTTGTTGCTCATCCTTCAGACGGTCGAAGGTATTGCCACCCACCTGCTCCATCATCAAATAAGGCTTAGTTTTATCTACCGTCGCGGCCGCAGATAGAGGAGCAAACATCATTACTACAACCGCACATATACTCGCAATCCACTTCATTATTACTCTCCTGAGTCTCCGCCCACGTTATACAGGAACTGCCCTATCAGATTCTCAAGCACCAGAGCTGACTTGGTATCCTCGATAAAATCCCCGTCTTGCAGCATGTCTACATCATCATCCACAAAACCCGGCACTAGGCTGATGTACTGCTCACCAATAAGGCCTGAGGTTAGGATCTGGGCACTCGAGGTATCAGGAAAATAGCCATACTGAGTGCCGATAGACAGGGTCACTACTGGAGTGTAGTACTCAGTGTCTAGGCTGATATCACTCACCCTTCCTACAACTACACCACCTATCTTCACCGGCGAACGCACCTTGAGACTGCCAATATTGTCGAAGTAAGCCTTCAACTGGTAGGTGCTTTGATTGCCAATGCTCTTAACATCCGCCACCTTGAAAATGATAACCAATAGGGCGGCTATGCCTACCAACATAAAACTGCCGACCCAAAGTTCTAACTTCCTAGTTTTATTCATATCCTAATTCCCGAACAACAGCGCGGTTAGCACAAAGTCTAATCCCAACACCGCCAGTGATGAATGCACCACGGTGCGCGTTGTCGCCTGACTGATCCCTTCAGAGGTTGGCGTTGCATCATATCCATTGAATAGCGCCACCCAAGTAACTGTAATCGCAAATACAAACGCCTTTATCAGACAATTGCCAATATCGCGTCCGAATTCAACCGAGGACTGCATTGCAGACCAAAAACTGCCGTGATCGATCCCCTTCCAATCTACTCCAACTAACTGACCACCCCAGATACCTACCGCCACAAAGATCATGGTTAGGAGAGGCATACTGATAACTCCGGCCCAAAAGCGCGGACTTATTACGCGCTTTAGCGGGTCTACAGCCATCATTTCAAGACTAGACAACTGCTCAGTCGCTTTCATTAAGCCAATCTCTGCAGTCAAAGCCGAACCCGCGCGACCAGCAAACAAAAGTGCTGTCACCACAGGGCCAAGTTCACGCAGCAGCGATAGCGCTACCATCTGCCCGAGACTACCCTCTGCACCGTAGTCCACCAGCACCACATAACCTTGCAGGCTAAGTACCATGCCAATAAACAGCCCCGAAACCACTATAATTGCCAATGACTGCACGCCAACGGCATACAATTGCTTGGTTAGCAGTGGAAGGTTTTTGATAGGTTGTGGGCGATGACACAGGGCACCAATCAGCATAAGTAGCGAACGACCAAAGCCGGTCACTACTCGAATGCCACTAGCACCAAGCTCACTTACCTTATCCAGCATCTTGCAATAACTCCTGTTGCATAGATTGAGCAGGATAAGCGAAAGGGACGGCACCATCCGCCTCACCCGATACAAACTGCTTCACTCTAGGATCATCCATTTGATTGATTTCCTCGGGAGAGCCCTCAGCAATGATCTTACCATCGGCCAGCAAGTAGACGTGGTCGGCAATACTCATCACCTCTGGGACATCGTGAGAAACCACGATAGAGGTAATACCCATGGCTTGATTCAGCTTCTTGATAAGCTCCACCAACACACCCATGGTAATAGGGTCCTGTCCAACGAAAGGCTCATCGTACATCACCACTTCTGGGTCTAACGCAATCGCACGAGCTAGAGCCACGCGACGAGTCATACCGCCAGAGAGCTCACTTGGCATAAGCTCGGATGCGCCCCTGAGCCCAACGGCCTCAAGCTTTAGTAGCACTATGCTGCGGATAAAGGATTCATTGAGGGAGGTATGTTCGCGCAGAGGAAAGGCAACGTTGTCGAACACATTAAGGTCGGTAAATAGAGCGCCAGATTGAAACAACATGCTCATGCGCTTTCGCACCTTATACAACTTCGAGCGGCTAAGGCGATTTATCTGCTGGCCTTCAAACCATACCTCACCACTGTCGGGCTCAATTTGCCCACCAAAGAGTTTAAGTAAGGTAGTTTTACCTATTCCCGACGGCCCCATAATGGCGGTTATCTTGCCGGGAGGAATCGTTAAACTTATGTTATCGAATATCGTTCGCTCTCCGCGGGAGAAACTGAGCTGATTTATTCGAATACTTCCTTGATCTACCAACGTCGACACTCCTAGTCATTTAAGTTAGACTTGCTGCCTGTAAATTCGCAGTAAATCAACCAGTTGCTTAGTATCATTATTACTCAAACACGTTTTATTTGTATCACAACTGTGTAAATAATTTGTGTTGATTCTTCCCTTTTTAACAGCTAGACGTCAAAATCGGCTTTAATTTTTTTGTTCAACATAAAGAGTTTGTAATGTTAGGAGCGATAAGCTTTCTTATCCTAGGCCTGCTACTTCTGGTATGGAGCGCCGACAGGTTAGTATTTGGGTCAGCAGCCCTCGCGCGAAATTTTGGTATTTCTCCCCTAGTTATCGGTATGACTATCCTTGCCATGGGCTCGTCTGCACCTGAAATGATGGTGTCGGCAACTGCAGCTCTCGATGGCAAAACAGATACGGCTGTTGGTAACGTTCTAGGTTCGAACATCGCCAATATTGCGCTTATTTTGGGTATTACTGCGCTAGTTAAGCCTCTTTCAGTTAGCTCTGGCGTACTTAAGCGTGAGCTACCTCTGATGATCGTAGTTACTCTAATAGCCGGTGCTATTATGTGGAATGACTACCTAGGTCGTGAAGAAGGTATCCTTCTTATCGTTCTATTTGGTGCTTTTATCCTTGCGATGTTGCGCATTTCTCGCAAAGAGAAACTCAAGGGCGATGTATTAGTTTCAGAGCAAGAATCAGAAGTACCGGAAGGGGTGGATAACAAAAAAGCCGCTCTTTGGGTGGTTGTGGGTCTTGTTTTGCTGCCTATCTCAGCAGACCTTTTGGTTCAAAATGCGGTGATCATCGCTAAACACTTTGGCATGAGTGACCTAGTAATCGGTCTTACCATCATCGCTATTGGCACAAGTCTCCCTGAGCTTGCGGCATCCCTTGCTGGTGTGATGAAGGGTGAGGATGACATGGCGGTGGGTAACATCATTGGCTCCAACGTCTTCAATATTCTCGCTGTTATGGGTATCCCTGGCCTACTGAACCCATCTCTACTAAACGAGCATGCAATGGGTCGCGACTTCTGGGTGATGCTAGGCGTCTCTCTATTACTTGTTGTAATGGCTCTTGGAAAATCTCGAAGCATTAATCGAATCGAGGGTGGCATACTCTTTGTTCTATTTATCGCATATCAAGCCTATCTGTTTATAAATCTAGCTGCATAAAGGTTATTTCCCCGTGTCTGAATTCAATTTTAAACAAGCTGCAAATGAGGTTCTGGATATTGAAGTAAGAGGCTTGCAACAGCTGTCTCAATACATCAATGATGATTTCGTAAAAGCGTGTACCACAATCCTGAATAATAAAGAGGGAAAAGTGGTTGTGATGGGCATGGGCAAATCTGGCCATATTGGAAAGAAAATAGCTGCAACATTAGCGAGTACTGGCACCTCAGCATTTTTTGTGCATCCTGGCGAAGCCGCTCACGGTGACCTGGGTATGATTGAATCTGGGGATATTGTTATCGCAATATCTAACTCAGGTGAGTCCAGTGAGATTCTATCGCTATTCCCAGTACTAAAGCGTCTAAACATTCGTATCATCAGCATGACAGGTAAGCCAACATCAAACATGGCTAAGCTGGCAGATATCCACCTTTGCATTGCCGTGCCGCAAGAAGCTTGCCCAAGAGAGCTTGCTCCGACTGCGAGTACCACAGCGACATTGGTGATGGGTGATGCGCTGGCTATGGCGCTAATGCAGGCTCGCGGATTTACAGCTGAAGATTTCGCTCTTTCACACCCAGGCGGTGCACTGGGCAGAAAATTGTTACTAAAATTAGAAAACATCATGCACACCGGCCAAGAAGTGCCTAAGGTATATGCCGAGGCTAGCGTAAAAGATGCGCTTCTTGAGATCAGCCAAAAAGGCCTGGGCATGACGGCTATCGTTGACCAGCAAGACCAGATACTGGGCATATTTACCGATGGTGATTTACGTCGTCTTCTGGACTCAAGAGTCGATATCCATACCGCGCTAATTGGCGATGTGATGACTAAGAATCCAGCCTCAGCCTCTCCTGGTCTATTGGCCGTAGAAGGTTTAAACCTGATGCAAGAGAGAAGCATTACCGCACTACTACTTAGCGAAAACGGCAAACTAGTTGGTGCGCTAAATATGCACGACTTATTAAAAGCAGGAGTAATGTAACTGATGACTGAAATGGTCGACACGCTTTACGGCAGTGTTTCAAAGTCGGTTTTCGATACAGCAAAAAACATCAAGCTCTTGATCTGCGATGTAGATGGCGTCTTCTCTGACGGCCTTATCTACATGGGCAATGATGGTGAAGAGCTCAAAACATTCCACACTCGCGATGGCTACGGCGTTAAATCATTGATGAACGCCGGTATTGAGCTTGCCATTATTACTGGCAGAAAATCTCAGATTGTTCAAAACCGTATGCAGGCTCTTGGCATTTCCCTGATCTATCAAGGGCAAGATGACAAAATAAAGGCCTATCACGACATCTGTGACAAACTCAATATCGCTCCAGAGCACACGGCTTATATCGGTGATGACCTTATCGATTGGCCGGTAATGAAGCACGTAGCGCTGGGTGTATGCGTTAACGATGGACACCCGCTCCTTGCGCAAAAAGCTGACTATGTCACCCATATTAAGGGTGGCCACGGCGCGGTACGCGAGGTATGCGACCTTATCCTTGAGGCGCGTGGTGAACTAGAGCAGCACAAAGGTCTCAGCATATGACGAGTTCTAGAATTTTTCAGTTGGTGCTGGCGGGGATCATTGCATTCTCGGGCTATTACCTGCTGACAAATCAAGAACAGACTCAGGTTCAAGTAGAACCGAGTGCAGAGCTACCAACCTTTGTCGGTCACCGAGTGACTAATACCAACTTTGATCAAGATGGTACCCGAAACTACAAGATCACCTCAGAAAAGCTTGAACACTTCTCTGAGGAGGGCAACACCATATTTGATAACATCGTTCTGTATGTGTATCGTGAAGGTACAGTTGAAGAATGGCAGGTAGTGTCAGATGTAGGAGTTTTAGATAAAACTCATAAACTTACATTGACTGGCAACGTAGTTGCGACCAACCTGCTACCCGATGCAAGTTTCGATACCCTCGAAACCGAAAAAATGATTATTGAATTGGACTCTAAAGACTTCAATACCGATGTCCAGGTCACCCTAACCGGCCCAACCTTTACCAATGTTGGCCAGGCTCTCGAGGGTAACCTAGATAAGAATGAAGCCGTCCTGTTCAACCATGTACAAGGTGTTTATGAAAAAGCTAAGCCTTAGTTTATTAGTTGGCCTTCTGCTCTCTCCGGCAGCGCTCGCGCTCTCAACAGACTCTGAGCAACCGGTGTATATCGACTCAGATAGCCAACACCTAGATATGAAGAGCAACAAGGTTACCTTTATCGGTGATGTAAAAATGCGTCAAGGCAGCATCAACGTTGAAGGTGATAAGGTCATCGTGTTCCGTAATCCTGAAGATGGCTCTATCAAAGAGGTTGAAGCCTACGGTCAGCTAGCGAAATTCTCTCAGCTAACTGATGATGGCAAGACAATCAGAGGCCATGCGGAAGAGCTTTACTACGATATGGCTAAAGACGAATTGACCATGGTAAAGCAAGCCATGCTGGCGCAAGACGATAGCACCATCAATGGTGAACGTATCAAGTATCACATCACCACAGAGAAGATGATTGCTGAAAGTGGCGAAGGCTCACGCGTATCAACCGTTTTGCAACCTCAACCTAAGCAGAAGAACTAATCTGGCATGGCAACACTTAAAGCTGAACACCTAGCAAAGAGCTACAAAAACCGTAAAGTAGTTGCGGATGTAAGCCTGCAGGTTGAGTCTGGGCAGATCGTTGGTTTGCTTGGTCCAAACGGTGCGGGTAAAACCACCTCTTTCTACATGATCGTAGGCCTAGTTGCCCGCGATGAAGGTAAGATCCTTATCGATGAGGAAGACATCAGTCTTCTTCCTATGCATAGCCGCTCCCGCATGGGTATCGGTTATCTTCCACAGGAAGCCTCTATCTTCCGTAAGCTTTCTGTTGAAGACAACATCTACGCAGTACTGCAAACTCGTAACGACATTGGCAAGCAAGAGCGTGATGACAAGCTAGAAGAACTGTTGGATGAGTTCAATATCCAACATATCCGCAAGAGCGCGGGTATGGCACTGTCCGGTGGTGAGCGTCGTCGTGTTGAGATTGCACGTGCTCTCGCGGCTAACCCTCAGTTTATCCTGCTAGATGAACCCTTTGCAGGCGTTGACCCAATCTCGGTTATCGATATCAAAAAGATCATCGAGCATCTGCGCGACCGTGGTTTAGGTGTATTGATCACTGACCACAACGTACGCGAGACCCTCGATGTGTGTGAGCGCGCTTATATTGTTAGCCAGGGACACCTGATCGCAGAAGGCACTCCGGAACAAGTGCTAGACAACGAACAGGTTAAGAAAGTGTACCTTGGCGAGCAGTTCCGCCTCTAAGGCTGTCGAATCATGAAAGCGGCCTTACAACTCAAATTCGGACAACAGCTAGCGATGACTCCGCAGTTGCAACAAGCTATACGCCTGTTGCAACTCTCTAGCCTCGACCTTCAGCAAGAGATCCAAGAAGCCTTAGACTCCAATCCTCTGTTAGAGATAGTCGAAGAAGGCATGACTCAAACTGACGAGCCAAAGAACAACGCTGAAAACAATTCCGATACACCAGAGACTGCACAAGACAGCGAACCTGCCTCTCCCGATAGCGCTGAGATGATGGAGCAAAACTCCCTCAACGACGACCTCGCCGTAGATACCTCTTGGGATGAGGTGTATAGCGCCAATTCTGGCAATACAGGTATTGCCGCTGATGATGAACTGCCGATTTATCAGGGTGAAACGCAAACCAATCTTTATGACCATTTGCTTTGGCAGGTGGAGCTGACGCCATTTAGCGAAACCGACCATGCCATTGCCCTAGCCATCATAGATGCTATCGATGACCAAGGCTTCCTGACCCTATCCGTTACCGATATTACCGCGAGTCTAGCGCTTGAAGACCTAGAGGAAGATGAGGTTGTAGCGGTTCTAAAACGCATTCAACAGTTTGAACCTCTTGGTGTCGGTTCTCGCAATCTGCAAGAGTGTTTGCTACTGCAATTGGATGCTCTGGAAGACAACACACCTTGGAAACAAGAAGCGCGCCAGATACTGCAAAATCAAATCCAACATTTGGCTAATCGCGACTACAAAATGATCGTGAAAGAAACTAAGCTCAAAGAGAGTGAATTGATTGAGGTTTTGCAACTAATCCAGCGTTTGGATCCTAGGCCTGGCAGTCAGATCGGCGAAAACGGAATCGAATACGTCACGCCAGATGTGTATGTGTTCAAAGCCAACGGTAAATGGACGGTATCCCTAAATAACGCCAATATTCCACAGCTTGATGTAAATCAGACCTACGCCTCTATGTCAGTCAGCGACAGTCGCGAAAGTCAGTACATTAAAGACCAACTGCAAGAAGCAAAATGGTTGATTCGTAGCTTGGAAAACCGCAATGAAACCTTACTCAAGGTCGCTAAGTGTATCGTCGAGAACCAGCAGGCATTTTTCGACAAGGGTGAAGAGGCGATGCAGCCTATGATCCTAAACGATGTTGCCCTCGCTATTGATATGCATGAGTCGACTATATCACGTGTCACAACTCAGAAATTTATGCACACACCGAGAGGGGTTTTTGAACTAAAATATTTCTTCTCGAGTCACGTGAGCAATGACGAGGGTGAGGATAAATCCTCCACTGCGATACGTGCCATGATAAAAAAATTGGTTGCCGAGGAAAATGGCGCCAAACCATTAAGTGATAACAAAATTGCCACCCTACTCGCTGATCAAGGAGTTAAAGTCGCTAGACGTACCGTGGCTAAATACCGAGAGTCCCTCGGCATTGCTCCGTCTAGTCAGCGAAAACGCCTAGTTTAGGCACCAATAGAAGGAACGCTTATGCAAATCAATATTAAAGGCCACCACGTTGAGCTAACTGATTCACTTCAAGAGTATGTAAATAGCAAATTCCAAAAATTAGAGCGATTCTTTGAGCACATCACCAATGTGCACGTTATCCTGAAGCTAGAAAAAGTAAACCATATTGCAGAAGCTACACTACACGTAAGCCAAGGCGACATTCACGCAGCAGCGGATGAAGAAAACATGTATGCTGCCATCGATAGCCTAGTCGACAAACTGGTACGTCAGTTGACTAAGCATAAAGAGAAATTAAACAGTCATTAACCATGCAAATCAGTGAAGTATTGTCTTTGGACTGCACCAAGAGTGCGGTCCAATGTTCAAGTAAAAAACGAGCTCTAGAGCTCATCAGTGAAATAGCTGCCACTCACACCGGCCAAGACTCAACCGAATTGTTCGAGTGTATGTTAGGCAGAGAAAAACTCGGTAGCACCGGCATCGGAAATGGGATTGCCATTCCCCATGCTCGTATGACAAACACAGACAAAGCCATTGCTGTGTTATTGCAATGCGAAGAAGCCATCGAATTCGATTCTATCGACAACCGTCCGGTTGACCTTCTTTTCGCTCTATTGGTTCCAGAAGACCAATGCAAAGAACACCTAAAAACCTTGTCTTGCATGGCTGAGCGCCTGAATGACAAGGCTATTACCAAACGCCTTCGTCACGCTGAAAGCGACGAAGAGCTATTTGAAATCATGGTTGATAAGGCCTAGGAGAGACAAATGTCTGAACCACGCCAACTAGTAGTGGTAAGCGGCAACTCCGGCGGTGGTAAAAGTGTTGCTTTGCGCGCACTTGAAGACCTGGGTTATTACTGTGTTGATAACCTGCCCGTCAACCTACTTAGCGCCTTTGTACAAGGTCTAAGCTTTAAACAAAAACAAGTTGCGGTGAGTATCGATATCCGCAACCTGCCCCATGATCCAAACCAAGTAAACTTCATTCTCGACTCGCTGGATAAGTCCATCTCAGTCACAGTCCTATTCCTCGAAGCCAATGAGCAGACGCTAGTGAAACGCTATAGCGAGACTAGGCGTATCCACCCTCTGTCACTTTCGCAAGAAAGTCGCTCACTACACCAAGCTATCGTTGAAGAGCGCCACCTACTCTCACACCTTAAAGAGCGTGCTGACTTGGTGATAGACAGCAGCAAGCTCTCTATCCATGAGCTGAGCGAACTGGTGAGAAAGCGTGTCCTAGGTCGGGATGGACAAGAGTTGGTGATGGTGTTTGAGTCCTTTGGCTTTAAGCACGGACTACCTGCTGATGTGGACTATGTGTTTGACGTGCGTTTCTTACCCAACCCGCATTGGGAGCCTGAGCTAAGGCCTTTAACTGGATTGGATAAACCTATCCAAGATTACCTATATGGCTTTGAAGATGTGGTCGACCTTAAGCGTCAGATAGAAGAGTTTATTGAACGCTGGTTGCCTGCCCTAGAAAAGAACAATCGGAGTTACCTGACGGTCGCTATCGGTTGTACTGGTGGTAAGCACCGCTCGGTATTCCTTACCCAGCAGATCGGTGAGTACTTCTTGCAAAAGGGCCATAATGTCCTTATCCGTCACACCCAATTAGAGAAAGATCAGTGACAGAATCCCGCACTTTATTAATTCAAAACCGCTTGGGCTTGCACGCTCGAGCGGCGGTTAAGCTGGTAGAGCTTGCTCAAGGCTTCGATGCCAAGGTTATCCTGAGTAACGATGAAGGTGAGGCCGAAGCCGACAGCGTAATGGGCCTATTAATGCTTGAGTCAGGTCAAGGTGAGCAGATCACCATTACCGCCGATGGTAGTGAAGCTAAACAGGCCATCTCAGCTATCAGTGAGCTTATTGAAGGTAAGTTCGAAGAAGACGACTAACGAACAATAATTCGCCAGCTAATGCGTTTAACCCCTCTATATCCATAGGATTTATAAGAAGTTATTAACCCTTATCCTAAAATAGGCTAATATCCTCTATACCATCAAATCAGCATCAAGCGGGGGCAAACAATGGCGGAACAGATCGAATTTGATCAAGCCCACCAAACCCTCCAAGAAGTCAGCGATGCTTTAGATAACGGTCGTTTTGTCTTTGTTCGGCGCCAACTGCAGAGTATGGAGCCAGAGGATATTGCGCACCTACTCGAAGCCTCTCCTCGTAAAAGCCGTGAAGTTCTGTGGCAACTCACAGACCCTGAAGACTATGGTGAAATCCTCGACGAACTGAATGAGGACGTTAAAGACAGCCTAGTCTCCAAGATGGCACCAGACCGACTCGCCGAAGCGACCGAAGGTCTAGAAACCGATGACGTAGCTTACGTACTTCGAAGCCTGCCTGACGATCTATCACAACAAGTTCTCGACCAAATGGATACCGCCGATAGGCAGAGGGTCGAGAAGGCACTGTCGTACGAGGAAGATACCGCCGGTAGTCTAATGAGCACCGACGTTATCACTATCCGTGGTGACGTAGAGATCGATGTTGTTCTTCGCTATATGCGTATTAAGGGCGAACTACCGGATCAAACCGATACCCTGTATGTACTTGATGACGATGACAGACTGATTGGTAACCTTTCTCTATCTATTTTGCTAACCACTCAGCCTGATGTGCAGGTTTCTGAGGTAATGACGGACGCTGATGAAGCGATCTCAGTAGACCTAAGTGATACCGATGTAGCCAGCCTGTTTGAACGTCGAAATTGGGTATCAGCGCCGGTTGTTGACGAAGACCAGAAACTGGTCGGTCGTATCACCATCGATGACGTGGTAGACGTTATCCGTGAGGACGCTGAGCACTCGATGATGAGTATGGCGGGTATGGATGACGACGAAGATACCTTCGCCCCTGTATTTAAATCCGCAAGACGACGCAGCGTCTGGCTCGGAGCAAACGTGCTTGCAGCCCTAGCTGCAGCCTCAGTATCGAACCTATTTGAAGCCACCCTCGAACAGATGGCGGCCATCGCTATCTTGATGACTATCGTGCCTTCTATGGGTGGTGTTGCTGGCAACCAGACGGTAGCTCTGGTTATCCGTGGCCTTGCCCTAGGTCATATCGGTGACAGTAACCGCAAAGAGCTACTGTTTAAGGAAGCGGCTATCGGCCTTCTAAACGGTATCCTTTGGGCGCTGATCATCGGCGCTATCGTAGTGGTATGGAAAGGCGACTGGTTGTTGGGGATCATTATCTCTGGGGCTATGCTCACCAACCTTCTCATTGCAGGCATAGCAGGTGTATCCGTGCCTATTGTGCTGAAGAAGATGAATATCGACCCTGCCCTTGCAGGCGGTATGGCCCTTACCACAATTACCGACGTGGTCGGCCTATCAGTGTTCTTAGGCCTCGCTACCCTATTCTTGGTATAAAAAAACGAGCCGTTTGGCTCGTTTTTTCGTTTAATTGGTTTGAGTTAGTTGCCCGCAACCTTCATTGATTCAATCAGCATTGAACCGGTTTGGATCTGAGAGCGGGTCTCCACATCATTACCCACAGCAACAATGCGTTGGAACATATCCTTAAGGTTACCTGCAACCGTTACCTCAGACACTGGATATTGGATCTTGCCGTTCTCAACCCAGAAACCTGCTGCACCTCGAGAGTAATCGCCAGTCACGCCGTTCACGCCTTGACCCATTAACTCTGTAACTAGGAAGCCTGTACCTAGCTCTTTTAGCATGGCATCGAAGTCTTGACCGGTAGATTGAACGAACCAGTTGTGGATACCACCAGCGTGACCGGTTGTGGTCATGTTTAGCTTACGTGCCGAGTAGCTCGTCAGAAGATAGGTCGCCAAGATGCCATCAGAGATGATGTCGTAATCCTTAGTCTGCACACCTTCACTGTCAAATGGAGTAGATGCTAGGCCACGTAGTGTGTGCGGACGTTCAATCACGTTAAACCATTCCGGTAGGATCTTCTTACCAAGGTGGTCTAGAAGGAATGACGACTTACGATACAGGCTCCCACCACTGATGGCAGTCGCAAGGTGCCCCATAAGACCGGTCGCCACATCGGCAAGGAACATTACTGGATATTCGCCGGTTGGGATCTGCTGTGCATCCAAACGGTCTGTGGTGCGCTTAGCGGCCTTGATGCCTACTGTCTCAGGTGTCCATAGGTCTTGTGAGCGACGAGCCACTGAGTAGCTGTAGTCACGCTCCATGGTCTCATTGTCACCCACACCAATAACACAGCAGCTGATGCTGTGGCGACTCGACGGATAGCTAGCAAGTACGCCATGAGAGTTACCATAAACACGGATACCATAATGGCTATCATAGCTCGCACCATCACTTTGCTTGATCTTGTCGCTGTAGCTTAGCGCAGCTTGCTCAGCTTCAATGGCCAGCTTAGCCGCTTGGTCTGGATCTGGCTCATCAGGGTGGAACAGGTCAAGGTCTTTCACTTCCTTAACCATAAGCTCTGCAGGGCCTGGGCCTGCACATGGGTCTTCAGAGGTGTACTTCGCAATATCAAGCGCGGCCGCCACCGTTTGAGCTATGGCCTTTTCACTGAGATCAGACGTAGACGCACTACCCTTGCGTTGCCCGCGATAAACCGTCACTCCAAGTGCACCGTCGCTGTTGAATTCAACGTTCTCTACCTCGCACATACGAGTTGAGACACTCAAGCCAGTCGACTTGTTGATAGCGACTTCAGCGGCATCAGCACCCACCTTCGCTAATTCCAGCGCTCGGGCTACTGCTTGTTCCAGTTCAGTTTTTTGTTGGGCAATTCGTTGTCTAGCGTCCATATTTAAATCAATTATTTGCAGGCAATTATGGTTAGAATAACAAGCTTTTCGCTTTCTCCCCACTTTGTTTGTTAAAATAACTGGCATCAAGCGAATTACGCGCAAAGAATTGAGTAATTAAGAGCATCACATGGCACGAAAAAACCAAAAAGCCCCTTGGGAAGAGGAAGAAGAGATCATCTGGGTAAGTAAGACCGAGATGAAAGAAGATATGGAAGCACTGCAAAAGCTAGGTGAAGAACTAGTGGGACTAAAGCCTTCTGTATTGGAGAAATTCCCGCTACCAGATGACCTTGCTGAAGCCATCAAAGATGCACAGCGCTTCAAAAATGAAGCCAAGCGTCGCCAACTGCAATATATCGGTAAGCTGATGCGTCAGATCGAGCCTGAACCAATCCAAGCAGCGCTAGATAAGGTTCGTAACAAACACGCACAAGCATCGGCAGAACTGCACAAGCTAGAAGCCTTGCGTGACCGCCTAGTTGAAGAAGGCGACAGTGCTATCGAAGAGGTGCTAGAGAAATTCCCGAGTGCTGACCGCCAGCGTTTGCGCCAGCTAGTGCGTCAGGCAAACAAAGAGAAAAAACAGAGTAAGCCACCTAAGGCATACCGCGAGATTTTCCAAACGCTAAAAGAGCTTAACGACGACGCTTAATAAGCTTCAGAAACACAAAGGCCTGCTATCAAGCAGGCCTTTTTCATTTTTCTGGGTGATTACTCGGTACCACCCACAGTGATGCTGTCTAGCTTAAGGGTTGGTTGACCAACGCCTACAGGTACACTTTGACCGGCCTTGCCACACACACCAACACCTTTATCCAACTCTAGATCGTTACCCACCATAGAGACCTGTTGCATGGCTTCGATACCTGAGCCAATCAAAGTAGCGCCTTTTACTGGGCGAGTGATCTTACCGTTTTCAATCAGATACGCCTCAGAGGTAGAGAACACGAACTTACCTGAGGTGATATCCACCTGACCACCAGCAAAGCTTGGCGCATACAGGCCTTTCTCAACCGTAGAGATGATCTCTTCTGGGCTATGCTGACCAGGAAGCATATAGGTGTTAGTCATACGAGGCATAGGAAGGTGAGCAAACGACTCACGACGACCATTACCGGTAGGTTTTACACCCATCAGACGCGCGTTAAGCTTGTCTTGCATATAGCCTTTAAGCACACCGTTTTCGATCAAGGTGTTGTATTGGCCTTCCACACCCTCATCATCGATATTCAGAGAGCCACGACGATCCAGTAAGGTGCCGTCATCGACGATGGTACAGAGATCAGAAGTTACCTTCTCTCCAACCTTTCCTGAGAATACAGACGACTCTTTACGGTTAAAATCACCCTCTAGGCCATGACCTACCGCTTCATGCAGAAGCACACCTGGCCAGCCTGCGCCCAATACCACTGGCATAGCGCCAGCAGGAGCAGCTTCAGATTCTAGATTCACTAGAGCTAAGCGAATCGCTTCATCAGCAAAGCGCAAAGCTACTGTCTTACCGCCATCTTGCTCAAGGAAGTATTGATAGTCGTAGCGACCGCCACCACCAGATGAGCCGCGCTCACGACGATCGCCACGCTGTGCTAATACGCTGATAGATAAACGAACCAAAGGCCTTATATCAGCCGCATAGGTACCGTCAGTTGCGGCCACTAGCATCTGCTCATAGACACCGCTTAGACTGATGTTCACCTCAGAGATCAACGGCTCTTTAGTACGGATATAAACATCTAGTTCTTTTAGAAGCTCGATCTTACGTATCTTATCTAGGCTCTCTAGCGGGTTCACCGCTTGATAATGAGGCGCATCGTGATGGCGTGAAAACGCCTGCACTCGACCGCTCTGACCTTGCTGAGCAATACCACGTGCTGCTAAGGCACTTTGATGTAGGCTATCGGCTTGGATCTGATCCGAGTATGCAAAACCAGTCTTCTCACCGCTTACCGCTCGAACGCCCACACCACGGTCGATGTTGAATGAACCATCTTTGATGATGCTATCTTCAAGCACTAGGGTCTCATGCCAGCTAGATTGAAAATAGATATCCGCATAGTCCACATCACGCGATGCGATAGTAGCTAGTGTCTCTCCAATCTTGGCTTCATCCAAGCCAGTGGGTGCCAAAAGTTCTTGTTCTACTTGCTGTAATGTCATAAACAACTCTTAAAAATAAAGGCTTAAAGTGCGCGAAAGTGTTCGGTAACCGGCATCAATCGCCTCACTCGTTCCACTTCTGACAAATGTATTTCTGCTTGCAGGTTTGATGGCGTCATCGCTGACTGACAAACCTTATTTCCCCAAGGGTCTATTACCATAGAATGCCCCCAGGTTTGACGACTCTCGGTATGATAACCACACTGCCCAACGCCTATCACGTATACCTGATTTTCAATGGCTCGAGCTTTTAATAGGGTTTCCCAGTGCGCCTCGCCAGTCACTGCAGTAAAAGCTGCCGCGACTATCATAACCTCGGCTCTATCTAGCCTAAGTTTTCGATACAGGTTAGCAAAGCGTACATCGTAACAGATAGATAGACCGACCCTTCCTACAGGAGTGTTCACCACGCGTGTTTCTTCGCCATGGGCAAAGGTAGCTGACTCACGATAGCTACCGTGCTCATCGTCGACATCCACATCAAACAGGTGAATCTTGTTGTAACTGCTTACCAGCAGCCCAAGGTCATCGAATACTAAGCAACTTGAATAGAGCTTACCCTCGTTTGCTTGGGTTGGAAACGAACCGACAACCAACCAGACTCCATTCTGTGACGCTATCTCACTTAATCGCTTTTGTATGGGGCCCGCGCCAATGGGTTCAGCGATGGCGAAGTAGGAATCTTTATCGGCAAACATCAGGCAGTTTTCTGGAGTGACAATCAACTTGCACCCATCCCTTGCAAGCTCAATGACCTGCTGCTCGATATAGCTCAGGTTGTGTTCTAGATCATCGGTAGAACACATCTGAATCAGGCCAACCTTGGCTGAAGACATGGCTTTCTCCTATTTGCCTGCTTGAGCTTCCTTACGGTATTCGTTTGGAATCTCATAGTCGCCCTTGCGACGTGATTTTTCCCTAACCTGAGGCGAATTCATCGGTCCCTTAACCTCATAGGTTACCTGAGTAATAACCTCAACCACAGGTGCTACTACCGTACTGATGGCTAATACATACAAGGCGGTTTGCGGTGCTACCGCAAAGGCGGTCAGCATAGGCAAGCCTGAGGTTAAATCTGGGCTAAAGGTCACCTCAGCATCCACCATCTGTGTATTCAGGTTAGCAAGTCCTTTGATAGATAGGTCACCAGAGATAGAGTCCATCTCGATATCATTGGTAACGAAGATACCCTTTTCTAGCTTGCCAGTACCCTTAATAGAGTTAAAGGCTAAGCCTTGGTCGAATACGTCGGTAAAGTCTAATTGCATACGACGAATGATAGAGTCTAGGCTAAACATACCTAGAAGTTTAGCCGCGCCACCCACATCGGTAATCACACCACGGCCAAATTCTGTCTCCATAGTGCCCGACAAAGTATTCACACGCATATTCCATGGTGAACCATCCCAGTCCAAAGACGAGCTAATCTCAAATGGCGCCTTCTGTATCCCAGAATCGATACCAAAGCGAGCCATAATTTCTGAATTATCATCACCCTTACCTTTGATATCCAGATGAGAACGACTGGTCTCATCGGTCAGATCCCACCAACCGCTAGCTTCGATACTAGAGGTACCACTGTTAAAGTTAGCTTTGTCCCACAGCATGCGATTGCCATCGCGCTTCATTACTATGTCTACGCTACCAACCTTGTAGCCTTGCATCCAAAAGTCATCGATCTTCAGGTCAACATTCGGCATCTTGTTGAAGAAGTCTCGGTCGAATTCAGTGATAAGTGGCTGCTCTTCTTCCTCAACCACTGCCACATCATCAACAATCTTCTCGGGCTCAGAGATATAAAGCTGAAGCTGGGATAGATTCGCGGTTAGGTCTTTACCGTCATATTCAGCACTGCCCTTTATCTGTGAACTATCCACCGAATATTGCCACTTATCGGACATGCGCCTCGCCGTAAAGTTAACGCTGTCCCAATCTAGGTTGCCCACTTTAAGGGTATCCGTTTCTACACGAATACGATTTGGCATTGGTAGCTCTGGCGCATTCAACTCACTAACCAGTGGCTTAGGCCCAGTTGTTGGGGTCTTTAAGATATCTATCCAGGCATCTAGGTCAAACTCAGGCAGTCGTAACGACGCATTGTGTCCAACGATAGGGCTGACACGAAAGCTGCCCGCGCCTATCACCGTATTAGTTGCAACAAGCTTAGGCTGACCTTTATCTAGCTCAATCTCAGTCTGGAATTTAGCATTCGGGATCTGAAGTCGTGCCGAAATAGACTCTTGGTTGCCAGACGCCTGCAAGCGAGCAAGCCCTGCAACTCCCGACTCTTTCGCAAGAGGTGCCGGATAGGTACTCTTCAGGTATTTCAGATTAGCCTTGGTATCTAGCTGGTAAGTAAAGCCCACATCATTAATCTGTAGGTCTATGCCCATGTTCCACGGCGCGTGTCCAGAAACCGGCTCAAGCCAGGTTTTACCCAAGTAAGGGATCAGCGGTTTAACCTGCCAATCACCCACAAGGTCGATCCTGGTGTCATAGCCACGCTCAGCATTTTGACCGGTGAAATCTAAAGAGATAGGTTGATCTAGCAGATTGGCGCTCAAGCCAGAAGAACTGACTAGGTCGTTGTCAAAGGTGATACGCCCTGTCGCCTTCTTTAAGGTCATAGGTGGAGAGCTGATATTGATATCGTTATCTTTGAGGTCTGCATAACCCCAAGCCCGAGACTCCACCCCCTCATTGAAAGGTATATAAAGCTCAAACTGAGATTCGACCTCACCACCGATATCGATTGTAGTCAGTGTCGCACCCACAGAATCAACCAGTGGAGAGGCGTTCATATAATCACGAACGTCAGAACCTTTCGCTTTAGCCGCCGCAAAGATCTCGATATGACCATCACCCGCCATTCTAGGGATTTGGCCAGAGATACGCTGAGCCTTGATATCTAGAAGCTTGGCATCGCGTGAGTCGAGGAACATGGTCTCATTCTGGAACAGCAAGTCGAGTTGCATATCAGTCAGTGGAGGCCAAGCGCTACTAAAGCTAAAGCGGGTCTGTCGCAGTGGTACCCATGCTTGGAAAATACCGCTGTTATCGTTATACGGGAATTTAGACAGCTCACCGTACCAAAGCAGTTTCGCTGTGTGCACCTTACCACCACGAATACCCTCAGATAGATAGTCGGTTAGGCTCTGTCCCATGGCAAGGGTTGGTAGGTAACGCCAGGTTTGACCTGCATCGAGAAGGTCAGCCTCAGCATAGAAGGAAAGAAATGCAGGCGCATTCTTTGGGAAATCGAGCTTAAAGGCGCCTAATACCTGAAGATCTGGCGTCGCTACAGAGACCTTATCTGCCCACAAACTCCAGCCATCATCTGAGATTTCCCAAACTACGTCTACCTGTGCTTGTCGCACTCTAAGTGGCGCTTGGAATACTTGTCCGTAAGGCAGGGTATCATCCAGAAGGGAAACCTTGGCATTGGCCTTGTGTATATTACCCGCAACTTTCGCCTGCAGGGTATGGAAGCCAGGGATCAGCTCCCAGTAATTCATTCGCCCTTGTTTCAGGGTCGCCGAGTAGCGCAAAGAGTCGATATCTTTGCCCATTGAAACGCGAATATCTTCAACACTACCACCTAGCTGCACCCTCTCTACCCAAGCGTCTGTCTCTTGCATATCAGGCAGAAGGTCAAGGATAGGCGCTAAGCGTTCAAGCTGAAGTTTATTGGCGTTTACTGACCACTTCTCTGGTGCCCATTGCAGGGCAAAATTGATATCTGGCCACTTCTGCTGATTAGTGCTTAGCGATAGGTCTTGTGCGTTAACCTGGAAGCCTTCACCCTGAGGCTCAAGCTTCATTACACCGCTATTGAGTACCAGCGAGTTTTCCTCACCCGATGGCTCTCTCCACTTCAATTCAGAAGGAGAAACCTCAAGGTAGGCATCAACAGGCTTATTCTTGTCTAGGGTAATCCAAGTATTTAGGCTGACACGCCCTTTCTCGACCTCAACACCTTCAGCAAGGTATGGCTTGACCCATGGGGTAATGTCGAAGTTTTTGCCTTGTAGATAAAAATCACCACTGATGCTAGAAAGGCCATCGTGGTCGGTGAAATCGGCAATAACGCTAACGCTGTTAAGCTGCACATCCTTAACCGTTACCTCACCCTCGGCGCGGTGGCGACGGTCTTGGTTGAGCCAGTTGAGACGCTCGATATCGACCTCACGCCTTTCGCCTGCAATGTCATTGAAAACGATACTGGAGTTGGTAAGGGAGAACTCATTTAGCTGGCGTAGGAGCAGACGCTCCAACTGACGAATCATCTTGCCGTCGTTAGAACTTGGTTGCTCTTCTTCAGAAGAAGCAAACAGGTCGATACCACTGATATCGACATGAATACCGTCCACCACTAGCTCGCTTACTTGTGGGCGCAAGGCAAACAGGGATTGAAGCAGGTCGAACTCAACGTCCACCTGTTTGACAGAAAACTCTTTGACACCACCACTGAGGTTGGCTTGAAGATCAGATAGGGATAGCGAGGGATGGGTGTTTCGCCAAAAGCCTTTTACTGAGCCAATCTCAAAATCCAAACCCGAGGCATCATTAACCCAGGTTTGAATCTCTTGTTGATAAGCGTCTAGGCGTGGCAAAGCGATGCGCAGTCCCGTGACTAAAACTGCCATCAGGACAAACACTATAACCAACAGAGATAGTAAGCATCGCTCTAGGCGAACCGTAAATGAAGCCAAGTTCGCGCTACCTTACATCATGACTACGTCGAACTGCTCTTGAATATAGAGTGGCTCCGACGACACCTTGACCTCTTTACCGATAAACAGTTCTAGCTCAGCCAGCGCGTGTGACTCTTCACCATTTAACGCCTCGGCTACCGATGGAGAGGCATACACCAAGAACTTGTCGGCATCGTAGGCGCGGTTTACACGAGTGATCTCACGAAGTACCTCGTAGCATACGGTTTCTACCGTCTTTACCGAGCCGCGACCTTCACACGCAGGGCAATCTGAACACAGGATATGCTCGATACTCTCACGAGTGCGCTTGCGGGTCATCTCAACAAGACCAAGCTGAGTGAAGCCATTAATGTTGGTTTTCACGCGGTCGTTGTCTAGCGCAGCTTCTAGAGAAGCGAGTACGCGCTTGCGGTGTTCATCACTGCTCATATCGATAAAGTCGATAATGATAATACCGCCAAGGTTACGCAGACGAAGTTGGCGAGCAATCGCCTCTGTCGCTTCAAGGTTGGTGTTGAAGATGGTCTCTTCTAGGTTGCGACGTCCGACAAAGGCACCGGTGTTGATATCAACCGTAGTCATTGCTTCTGTCTGGTCGATAATAAGGTAACCACCTGATTTCAATGGTACCTTACGCTCAAGAGAACGCTGAATCTCGTTCTCTGCGTCGTACATATCGAAGATAGGCTTATCGCCATCATACAGGGCTAGCTTACTGGTTAGCTCAGGTACAAATTCTTCGGTGAACTCTTCTAGAGACTCAAACACCATGCGCGAGTCCACTTGGATCTGAGATAGCTCGGTGCCCACAAAGTCACGCAGGATACGCTGGGCTAGACCTAGCTCACCGTATAGAGTTGAGCGAGTGATGTACTTAGAGCGGCGCTCCATGATCTTTTCCCAAAGACGCTTTAGAAAAGCGGCATCTTGCTCTAGCTCTTTCTCGTCTGCACCCTCGGCTGCGGTGCGGATAATAAAGCCGCCTGCATCGTTGCAATATGGTGCAACGATCTTCTTCAGGCGTTCACGCTCGCATTCAGACTCGATACGCTGAGAAACACCCACATGGCTCGCACCAGGCATAAACACTAGATAGCGTGATGGAAGGGTAATATCTGTGGTTAGGCGAGCACCCTTGGTACCCAGCGGATCTTTCACCACCTGAACAACGATGTCTTGACCTTGACGCACCAGCTCAGAGATATCTTTTACCTGAAACTGTTGCTTCTCGTTCTCTGCCACACACTCAGTGTGAGGAACAATGTCTGAAGCATGTAGAAAGGCCGCCTTTTCTAGGCCAATGTCGACAAAAGCCGCCTGCATTCCTGGTAGAACGCGACTCACGCGACCTTTATAGATGTTTCCAACAATACCTCGGCGAGATTCACGTTCAACATGAACCTCTTGGAGAACTCCACCCTCAATCATCGCCACACGAGTCTCACTCGGGGTCGAGTTGATCAATAACTCAGCACTCATAGCGCACCTCTAAATCTTATAAAAACTGGTGCAAGAGCTGCTCGGTCTCATACAAAGGTAGGCCTACAACCGAGTGATAACTTCCCTCGATGCGCGTGACAAATTTCCCGCCAATACCTTGAATGCCGTAGCTTCCTGCTTTGTCGCATGGTTCACCCGTTTGCCAATATTCTTCGATTTCTTGTTGGCTAATGGTTTTGAACCACACGTCGGTAATACAAATAATGGTTTGCGCGCCAGCTTGGCTATACGCGCACACAGCCGTCATCACCTGATGCTGCTTTCCTGATAGGTCAGACAACATTTGTGTGCTGTGGTGCAAATCTTTTGGTTTTTCTAGAACGCGATTGTCTATGGTGACAACCGTATCTGCGCCCAAAACCACCTTAGTTGCCTTGTCCTCATCAGACAGGTCTTGAAAGACCGCTTGCGCCTTTTCGGAGGCTAGACGCTGTACGTATTCAGTTGCGGTCTCTTGCTCTTGAATCTGCTCTTCTATATCACTGATAAGTATAGTGAAATCATAACCAAGCTGAGATAAAAGTTCTTTTCTTCGTGGCGAGCCTGAGGCCAAGATCAATGACTTTTTCATCTCTTACCTCACCCGCCATGAGCGGCGTACACGACGTAGCAACAAGAATAACCATGGCCAAAGGATACCGTTGATCAAACCTACCCACAGAGAGGCTGGATTAAAGATCACATCCTGCACTACAAACTCACCGAAGAACTCGATAAGCACTCCAAGCATAGTCAGCAAGGCAATAATGAATGCCTGTTGCCATAGCGCCATGTTACGCATTACAAGGAAGTTGATCGCGACTAGATAGGTGACGATAGACATCACCAGACCGCGCACACCCAAGGTAGAGCCAAGAAGCAAATCCCAGATAAGACCTAAGATCAACCCCGTACCGACATTCACACGGTGCGGCGCCGCCATCACCCAATAACAGGTAACCAGAATTAGCCACGAAGGGCGCAGAACATCTAGTGTGCCCGGCCATGGAATGGTTTGCAGGATAAGGGCAATAAAGAAAGTAACCCAGATAACCAGCTTACTATGCAGAATATTATTCATTCGCTTCTGCCTCTACATCTGGAACCTGTGGCTCAGGAGTTTCTGGTTCAAACTTGATCTCTTGAGGCTTCTGCTCAGGCCAAACCAAAAGCAGATAACGCAAACGACCAAAATCTACTGCTGGGGTTGCGACGATAGTTGAGAACGGTCGATGATTGTCGATAACCACATCCGTCACCGTCCCCACCGGATAGCCTTCAGGGTATATACCACCAAGGCCAGATGACACCAACACGTCCCCTTCTTCGATATCGAAGTTACTTGGGATATGCTGAAGTTGCATCTCACTAAGGTTGCCAGTACCCGCTGCAATTACGCGAATGTCATTACGAATCACCTGCACCGGGATTGCGGAGTTAGAATCTGGAAGTAGCAGTACACGGCTATTATGCGCCGATACCTCAGCAACCTGTCCAACGATACCACTTTCATTCAATACAGGCTGGCCTTGATAAACACCGTCTACACGACCTTTATCAATAACAACTTGCTGATGATATGAAGACGAGTCTACTGCCATTACTTCAGTAACCACTTTCTTCTCGTCTCGCACAAAGGACGAGCCAAGAAGCTTACGAAAGCGCTTATTCTCTTCACGATATTGAGCAAGTAGCGTCAGATCGCTCTTCATACGAAGCAGTTCTTCACGCAAGGCTTTGTTGGTGGTCAGCACCTCTTGCTTGCTGCTCATACGCTCGTAAAAGCCAGCAAACATGGCCCTTGGCAGGTCTGCTGCATACTGAATAGGAGAGACAGCGCTGCTCAACACGTAGCGAACATTTGAAAAGGCGTCAAAACGACTATCAGCCAACATTAAGCTGGCTGATAGGAGAACGGCAAAAAAGAGTCGCAGTTGCAGGGATGGACCCCTGCCAAAAATTGGATTCATATTTTACTACCCAATTGGACTCTTCGTGAAAATGACACCCAGTTTAGCTGGGTGCCAATCCGCGAAAGAGCAAATGCGAATTCCACTGACATATTATTCGTCAGTGAACAAGTCGCCGCCATGCATGTCAATCATCTCTAGAGCTTTACCGCCGCCACGAGCAACACAAGTAAGAGGTTCTTCTGCTACAACAACTGGGATGCCAGTCTCTTCAGTCAATAGACGATCTAGATCTTTAAGTAGTGCACCACCACCAGTTAGAACCATACCGTTTTCTGAGATGTCAGAAGCCAACTCTGGTGGACACTGCTCTAGGGCAACCATTACTGCTGAAACGATGCCAGATAGAGGCTCTTGAAGCGCTTCTAGGATTTCGTTTGAGTTTAGGCTAAAGCTACGAGGCACACCCTCTGCAAGGTTACGACCACGAACCTCAAGCTCTTCAACTTCATCGCCAGGATAAGCTGAACCGATCATGTGTTTGATCTTCTCTGCTGTAGCTTCACCGATCAAGCTGCCGTAGTTACGACGAACGTAGTTGATGATAGCTTCATCAAAACGGTCACCACCGATACGAACAGACGAAGAGTAAACCACGCCGTTTAGAGAGATAACCGCAACTTCAGTAGTACCACCACCGATGTCTACAACCATAGAACCAGTAGGCTCAGAAACGCGCAGGCCAGCACCGATTGCCGCAGCCATTGGCTCGTCGATTAGGTAAACTTCACGAGCACCAGCACCTAGGGCTGATTCACGGATAGCACGACGTTCAACTTGAGTAGAACCGCAAGGAACACAAACAAGTACGCGTGGGCTTGGTTTTAGGATGCTGTTGTCATGCACTTGCTTGATGAAGTGCTGAAGCATTTTTTCAGTTACGAAGAAGTCTGCGATTACACCGTCTTTCATTGGACGGATTGCAGAGATATTGCCAGGAGTACGACCTAGCATTTGCTTAGCATCGTGACCTACAGCTGCAACGCTTTTTGGCGAGCCAGCACGATCTTGGCGAATGGCCACTACAGATGGCTCATCAAGGACAATACCTTGTCCTTTTACATAAATCAGTGTGTTCGCTGTGCCCAAATCGATAGATAGGTCGTTTGAGAACATTCCGCGAATTTTTTTAAACATATTGGGGCGCTCTTCTCGCAAACTTTGGAAGACAAAATTGCCTTAAATGTACCAATGCCTCACTTATTCAGCAAGGCATTGGATTACAAAGATTGAGATAAATTCGCTTTTTCTGACCCTGTTCTGACTTAGCGTCCAAAAAAGCCAGTTTTAATTGGCAAAAAGCCCCCTTTCGCCTCGGAATATAATCCTGTCGTTCCCCCTGAAAGTACCGAATGTCACTACGGTTGAGGGGTCCTCATCACCCACATTTCGCCAGTTGTATTGAAGCCATGGTTGATCGGTATATGAACCACCGTTACTACAATCGACGCCGCTTTCACCTACCTGCGGAGAGGTAGTTCCTTGACGAAGCCACAAGCGAACTTGAGAGCGATGTGTGGTCGAGTTAGCTGTATGAGTTGCACTCAGGTTGTCGTCTAATCCTTCATCAACTGCACCATTACCAACAAGGCTCGCATTACTGGTACCCTCATTACTCCAAAGGGTTTGTCGGCAGTATCTTTGATTAGATAGATAAGAACTTCTGCGATCATCAGAATTGGTAATAAAAGAGCGTTCAGCTGAATCCCAGAACTCAGTTCTCAAAGGAATATCGATATCTTGATCACTATTGCCACCGATATCTTGCAAACTCATACGCCCGTATCGAAAATCTGGCTGTTGAGTGAACTTAACTCCACGATCATCGAGATCTAGCGTGTTGAAATTCACATTATCTACAATCTTACTCACTACCAGACCAAACTCTGCCTTTTCACTGTTGTAGGGTCCATCTGGCGTAGTCGTGTAATTCCCAACACTATTCGTTGATAGCTTCTGCATCATAAAGTCTGTGGTGTACTGCGCTAATCTGGCATTGCTAGCTACGCCATTTGCATCAGCTTGTCCCCAATCAATCTTGCTCCACGACAAATCACCCCACTTCACACTGTCCATTCGATCCGTGAGTTCATCAGCTTCATCATCTATAGCTAAATAATCAATTTCGACCATCATGGCTTCAGCGAATAGACCATAGTTAGACGTCGGTTCGTTTAAACCATTCTGTGCTTCAACAATAAAATCATGGCCTATACCCTGGTTCATATAACCAAAGCCTGTGTATCCCCCTTGGTCGTTTTGGCCGCTAGGATAAACGTAGTTGTCTTCAACTAAAGCTAAATGCGCAGGATAAAAACGCCCCACAGGGACAGTTGCAGGGTTCACTGTCATTTCGTAGTACGTGTCTTGCAACTGAGAAGTCAACAAAATGCTGCCTACCTGACTCCAACTCAGACCGTTAAATGTGTATAGCTCATCGTCACCACCGGTGTGAACCTGGGATAGGTTTCCTGAGAGCACTCCTGGGTCGCCATTGGCTGGAGAGTGAGGTTGATCATCTGGAATCGATACCTCGAGCGTAGCTGCGTAAGCCCCCTGTTTGGCGAAGTTAGGAGTTGTCTCGTAGTTACAATAATCTTTTCCGTTGGCAGATAGATCCACTGTACCGAACTCTGAATCGCCCTCATTCCATATTATTGGTTTAAGTACAGAAGAAAAGGCATAACCTGCAGCCACAAAACCATTTCCAGAAAAAGAGGTACCTTGAGGATTAGTGACTCCAGAGGCACTTGCCGTGATATCACATAGTGCTAAGGTATAAGGTCTAACCTCAAGATCGGCGTCACCAGATAATCCCGTCCAATCGCCTTGATGATCGTCACACTGAGCACCACACTCTTCTTTAGTCCACTCAGGATCGGATACTGTGACTGAAACATGCCCAGCATCGAAGTAACTGAAGTCTATAATCCCCTCACCTTGATTGAAGGTGATATTGGTTGAGTCCGCCGTAACTACCTTGGTACCAGATTGAGGCTCTATATAGTTGGTCGAGCTCAGATCCAGATCTTTGGTACCAGAATAGTTTTCTATAACCTCACAACTGCCCCCGGTATCGGCAACAGCTTTGACTGTCACACTTACAGGTTTTCCTGCAATAGCCTTAGCAGGGTCAGGATCGAACTGGAACCCAAATGGCACAAATCGATATGGACCAGCGCTGTCTGATAATGAATCAGAAGCTACATTAGCTGACACATTTACATTACCAACTGCAGTACTTTCCAGATAAAGAGTTTTCTCACCATCCACAAATGAAGAGGTAAAGCTGTTTGCTGTGCAAGAGCCACCAGATTGTTGTTCCGACCAACAAGCAGAGCCATTGTCCGGACTCGCGACAGCAGTAAATGAAGCGCTATATCCCGAAATTGGGAACCCACTATCATTTACCACCTTGAAATACACAGGTATGCGGTCACAGGTTAAAGCCTGTGCTGCCTCTGGTGTGATGAGCAGTGTTTTACCACCACCGGGTGGGGGCTCAATAGGGCAAGAAGTTGAAGTGTTGAAGGTGTTGTTGGCACCACTCACTTCTACTCGATAAGCAGAAATACCGCCATTTATGGTGTTCCCACTACCAACAATCTGAAAACCGCCAGAAGCTGTAGGATCAATGTAGATCTGTCCTGTGATTATTACATTGCTGTTGAGGCTTATGTTGGAAGATGCTCCATGACCGATCAGTAGTAGATCATCTGGACCGCCATTTGGATTTATGCTGCCGGCATTGCCGTTGTTGCTATTAGTAGCAATAAATAAGTTCTTATAGTGTATGACGGTTCCCGGCTCGGTGACTAACTGAGCTCTAGCACGAATTGTTATATTTTCAATCCAATACTCCCCTGCAGGAACATTGAGTGTCGATCTAGCTCTGAGTAAAAGGTTGTTTAATACATTACCGCTGATATCACAGGTTGCATCTGCTGCGCACTCTTGAGTCGCGGTGCCTGTTTGAAATGGGGGTAAATCCATCGGAAGATCAAGCTTTTTAGTTGCGTCTATGCTGTCTGTAGAACATAGTCCGTTGGCGGAAGGAAATTCGCATGTCGCACCAGAAAATTGGCCCGTAGCAAAAGCCATACGATAGTCATCTAACGGGAAAACGATACTATTTGCAACACCAGTGATCGTTATTCCACCAGCTGAATTACCATTGAAATAGTAGTTTGTTTGCAAATACTCAGGCACATATTCACAGATTTCGGGTAACTGTGGCGTAGTTTCACAGTTGTCAACAACGCGCTCAACACTACCGCTCCCTTGCAAGTTCAAGTTTTGGGCTGTAACAGAGCCTTTAAGCAGAGCAGACCCTGTCAAGTTCACATCACCGCGGCTAAAAACATTGGCATAAACAGGCTTGCTAGCATCTGTACTCAGGGTTACTTCAGCATCAGTGCCCTGCCAGTCCTCAGCCCAGATGCTTAAACTCTCGGTGCTCTCATCTTCAGAGAAAAGGGTAGAGCCACCACCCACAGTCATCTTATTGACTCTTAATAATGTGCCTGTCTTGAAGTAAACAGTTGCTCCACCACTGATGGAAAGAGAACGAATCTGATAGTCAGTGCCCGTAAAATAATAGGTACCTGAAGACAGGGCTACCGTATCATAACGTCCAGCATCTATATTGTGCGTCCCTGAACCGGGAGACAAATCGGTATCACCTGGAGAAAAGTCCATGACATCCGGCTCACCAACTATCAAGCTAGTATCAGCTATACATTCTTGATTGTCACATGCTGTCTGTGTATCAAAAGCTTTATTTACTGTCTCAAAACCAACGCGTCCTCCAGCATCAATAGTACCGGTAACAGCAGACCCACCATCAAAGGTGATATTTGTTCCTGTTGTGAAAGATTGAACAGCATGTGGGAAAACATCACATTGCTCTGGGAGATCAGGTTCTGGAGGTTCGACATCTTCGTTGTAACACTCCAGCGTTTCTAAACCGACACCTGTTCCGGTGATGGTACCGTTCTTTATGTCAGCATCTTTACTCTCTTGGAAGACTTTAGAGCCACCTTGCACCCAATAATAGTGAGCGCGACTAATGTCATTTCCTTGGCCACGCTCGACTTCAATTCTTAGCTTATAATTCTGACCGGAAGCAAGCCTTTGCTCATTGAAGATATAATCAGCTCCAGATTGAAACTCTTGGTTGTACCACAAAGTATCACTCTCATTCCCACCCTCGAAAACAATGTCTTTGTAGTTAACGTTGTTGGAGCCAATGACATCAAACTCGACTACAAAATCTTGGTTATTACCTGTGATCCGGCAGGTCAAATCGCTAGGAGGGGGAGTAGGTTCATCACCATTAATAACGCCACTAGCATCTAGTAATAGCTGATCGGTAGTTACTGTACCATTTACAGAACCACCGTCTATTTTCAGGTATTTATTCGAAAATATGTGAGCGCTAACATTGGAGTTTTGAAGTGTCGCATCACCAGTAGTGATAATTACAAGATCATCAGGGTTTCCCCCCTCATTAATCCCCCCTGACTGAACCGTTAACTTACCTACATAGAGTGTTGTTGGAGCAGTTAGAGTTAAGTTTTTACCATCGAGCTTTGCTTCTCCATTTACCTTGTAGACAGAACCAGTTGGGTCTTGAGGCCTTGGCAAAGTGATATTACCATTTATGCTTATCGCTATCGCATCACTAGGCGTACTGAAATCTGGGGTTTCAGGTAATCTGAGGCTACCATCAGCAATACAAGAATTGCTGTCACATCTACCCTCATTGGTCTCAATCGAAGAGTAACCAAGTTTTCGATCTCCATTTAAAGTAGAGATTTGAGTACCGTCTTTAATTTCAACTTTCGGAGATTTGTCACCCCAGGTCTGCGCTGCCGTTTTAGGAAGACTACTGTCGGAGACAGGGAATCGCACCTCAGCTAGTACCGTAAAACCGGCCAATAATAAAAGCATGCAGAGATAAGATAACAACCTACTCATCTTTAATTCCTTTAACCCAAACTGTTTGCTCGCGCTGAACTTCGAAAATATTGTCATTGCCACAAATGGCAACTGAGGTGAGTCTGAAATAGCGCAGATCTTCTGGTACGCCTGATGCTGGTGATTCACATGTAATGATTGGTGCGCTACATGGAGTATCACCGTTTTCGACTAGAGCTGTTGCAGCATTGCCAGCACTGCTAGAAAGGCTGTTACAGCGAGCAGAAATATCGTCAAAACTCTCGGCACCATTAAGTGGAAATAAATGCGTCAGCCCCCACTCATTGGCAGACTGTGCTAATAAACTAGCTTGATTACCCAGTAACTCTCTAGTTAACGTATCTTGGTTTGACCAACTGATTCTCAGCATGCTCAAAGCCAGCATCCCCATCACTACTATGACGAAGATAGCCACTATATATACATTGCCCTGCTGAGCCTTTTGATTGCGATTACGGAACATTACTCACCTGCACGTCATGCTTGTAGTAACTCTGCTCATCACCACTAAAAAATAGGAAATCTAGATGAATCAAGCCGCCTCGCTGTAGTGAGGTATCTTGAAAACGAAACTCGCTCTGGTTGGAGTCGATGCCTGTAGCGACAACTACACCATTTCGTCTCAGTTCATCACCTGAGGTAATACAATACTGAATCATGTTCTTACGATAGATGAAATGCCTGTTGGCGGTGGAGTCACTCGGTGGGTTCATGGTGACACTAAAGAAATCACCACTCTCTGAAGATGATGAAACTCCTGCAATAGATACACTTTGCCCATCATCTTCAAGGTCAGCCATTCTACTTGGGTTAATTACCAGTCGAGTGCCATCTTCAAAAGTATGAGGATATTCAAGTTCATTACCGACAACGAACTCAATACGGCCCGTATCCTCTCGCCTAGCGTAGAATCCGGCATACTCGATAGGATAGAAGGAGAGGCATTGATTGCTTGAAGTTAGGTCAAAGCTATTCGGCACAGCATGGCTGATCTCCCGACCAAGCTTCTCAATTGCGAATCGGGTTTGATTCTGAACTCTTTGTCTATCAATGGTCTGGGTGTAGCCTTTGGCTCCAAACTCAACAAAACCTGCGATACCAAGAAAGATGATAGCGACCACTACAATAGTGACTATCATCTCGATAAGGGTGAAACCATTTCTGCGCATCAGTAGTTCCCCCTATGGGCAACAAAGGTGAAATCACCATACTGGCTCGCTGTAATCACAACGGTTACTACTTTGAAGATTTCTCTAGGTTCACCACTGTCAACTGTAGGCACGCCAAGCCTAGAGTCATAGTCATACTCAACTGTTACTTCTGCTCTAAAACCTAGATAGTCATCAGAGATGTTGTTGCCGAAGATATCATTTAGATTACCTGCTTCATCCACACGGCAATTCGCTTTTGATTCATCCGTGGTATACCAGCAACCTACGTAGTCATCGACATCGTTGAACAGCGACGGAGGCTCTGAATTATCCGGACCAAAAGCAGAAGCAGGCGTACATTCAATGACATCGTTTTGGGCATCTAGATAATCATCTTCACCGCAACGGAATTCTCCCCCGTCATGGTCGCTTTTGTCATCAAAGTTTCTAGATAGAATTTCAGTCATCAAACTGTCGGCTAGTGCAGATGCTCGAACTTCGTAATACGGCTTAGCTGATTGGGCTATTTGAGGGTATAAAAAAGAGGTCAGCGTAATCATTGCGAGACCGAGAATCACAATAGCAATGATGCTCTCGATTAAGGTAAAGCCTTTAGTTAACTTAGCAGCCATAAACGTATCCTTGGCTGTTGATGCAGATAGTCTCTGTTTCAGACTCACTGCTCACATCAATGCGAATCTCCTGTCCTGCTTCAGGTGTTGTACAACCAGAGGAGCAGCTAGGATTTCCTAGTAGATCAAACTCTACCTGCATTGCTGGCTCAAAACTCATATCTTGCTCTTGAATAATGACTCTGTGGCTATGAGGCCGATCAGAGGTATCCGTACAGGCTTGAACAGAGCCCAAGCAATTCGCTGAAACCAATAAGCTGTGTCTTTCGTGTAAGCTGTCAGATTCATCGAGATTGGACTGCATGCGACCAAGCTGTATCTGTCTAATCACAGAGATACCCTGTTCTTGTGCAGCTTGTGCGGAGAATTTGGAAACACCGATAAACTGGCTAGCGGCGTAGAGAGACATAATTGCGACAACAATAATCACCACGATGAGTTCCACCATGGTAAAGCCTTGATTTAATCGCAAAGTCTTAGGGCTCAAAATATTGTCCGTAATACGCTAGGTCACTAAGTCTCTAAATATTATAGAGATATTTTATGGGATTGATTTTAATGATGTATCAATAAAGACAAAAAAGGCCAGCAATGCTGGCCTTTTCGAAATCTAGCTGATATTAGCAGTCATCAGCTGTAGCAGCTGTGATCACTGGAGTTGATTGTGCGTCAGCCGCTGCTTCGTAGGTCACAATACAAGTTGCATCCGATGCTGCACCAGGGAAAGAGTATGAAATTGAGCCCTCAGCTGCGTTGCTATCGCCACCATCTACAATAACCCAGTCTTGACCGTCATCTAGTCCCTGCACCGCTAGGCCAATGCCTGCAGAGGTTGCAGTAGGATAGCCAAACACGGTTTCTATACCTTCAACTGCAACAGCAGCGCTACTAGTTTCTAATCCCTCGATAGCTGCTTTACCATAAACGATAGAACCAGCGCCTGCCATTGCACCTTTGAGACCTTGTAGTGAAGACTCACGTGCATCAGATTGTAGATTCAAGAAACGTGGTGCCGCTGTTACCGCTAGAATACCTAGGATTACAATTACTACCACTAGCTCGATCAGTGTAAAACCACTTTGCTTTTTCATATTTGTACCTTTTCAGTCCATTAATCAGGTTGTTACTGATTAATATAAATTTGTAAGTTTGTTTTAACAAGAGGGTATGTGAAAAAATTATGGAACAGCATACCCAATTCAATAATATTTATTAACAGCCTGTTTTTTCTACTGTTATAACAGGCGTAGAAAATTCATCTGCAGCATTCTGATAAATCACTGCACACTCTGATCCATCAGTGATATCACGCCCTGCAAAAGTCACCGCCAGTGCTTGGCTTGGAAATAGTTGAGCGTTTGCCTCACTAAAGACCCACTCTGTATCATCTTCAAGACCTTGAACGGCTTGGACTATTCCCTTTTCATCTGCAGACGGATATCCAAACACGGTATTGATGGTACTCGCACCGTTACTAATTCCGCTAGTAGGCATAGTCTCCACACCGTTTATGGCGGCTTTACCGTAGACGATGGAGCCAGCACCAGCCATCGCGCCTTTCATACCTTGTAATGCAGAGACTCTAGCGTCTGACTGCAGATTCAAAAATCTCGGAGCTGCAGTTACAGACAAGATACCCAAGATTACAATAACAACCACAAGCTCGATGAGCGTAAAACCATCTTGTTTGTTCATAGCACTGCCTAACCTATGAAAGCAACTTAGTTCAGAGTTACAACAACGCTACCGTTAGCAGCATCGTAGTCAAAATAGTGACCAGTGTTACCGTCTAGTTGTGTGTAACGACAAACAGTTGTTAGGTTATCAGCATTCTCCGGACCAACTTCAGCAAGATACTTAGCAGTAGTGTCGTTTGCGTTTGAGCTTACTTGTGGCGGATTCTGTAGAAGCTCATTCATTAGATCTACACAACGTTGTGCTGTAACAGCTAAAGGAGATTGAGAGCCATCTTCTTTAAGTGCAATCGGATAACCATCACGGTAGTTATCTTGATCAGAAGTCGTTAGCCAAAACTCACTACCGTCGTAATCTACAAAGTTGGTACGAGTATTACCTGCCGTCTCCTGTGGACGCACTTCTGCTTCCCACTGAGCACGTGCAGATAGAACTGCGGTTGCATAACCACCAGCAACGCCTTCAATACTTGCTTGCTTAGCGCTGTCAGTGACATCTAAAAACTTTGGTAATGCGGCTACAGCTAAAAGACCTAGCACAACGATTACGATAACTAATTCAACTAGGGAAAAACCTGCATTGCGTTTCATTAAAACTCTCCAATATGCAACTCTGGGCGGCTCATTATAAGAACACTGTTCGAAAAAGCTACAGATTTTGTAAAAATCCGTAATAAATATCTATTATCTGTTTCATAAATAGTTTTATTCGTCACAAAACCCAAAATAGGCAGTAAAATACGCCTACCGAGCAAAAAACAAACAAACTTTCAGAATTTTCGTCTATACACAAAAAGCGGATAAACAAAAAATTTTTTTGGGATGCGCTACTTATTCAGCACATAAATAGAAAGGTCATTGCGATTGAGCTCAACGTTAAGAGTCTCTCCACTTTCGAAATCGTACTGACATCGATAGAGATCACTTTGTTGAACTAATCTGGTGGCTATTGGCGGGTTTGGACGCTCGGAATGAGCAATCAAAAACATCTGCCAAGCACTACAACTCTTAATTCCATTTAAGATAGGCTCGGGCCATCCCTTGTTGTTAAACACTAGCACATGATCATCAACTTCGGCATATTTGGGCTTGCCTGACAGTTCCCAGTGCTGGCGTAAATAATTCGCTTTATCTAGTGTCTTCTTTCCTATCAAGGTGACCGAAGTGCTCCGCGCATGCTGAGACACTGAATTAAGCGCTAACAGTAGACTTGCTATCAAAACAAGCACTACCGCCATCCAAGCCCCTAATCGGGTCAAGGAGTGTGATTTTTCCTCTATCGACACCATGAGTTAGCCTTGGATCGCGTCCAACATGCCCCACATAGGCAAGAAGATACCAAGCGCCAGGATAAGAACCATACCCGCCACAATCACTAGCAAGATAGGCTCAATGCGTGCGGTAAGTGTTTTGAGGTCATAATCCACCTCACGATCATAGAAGTCAGCCACCTCAAGTAGCAGTTCATCCACTCGCCCAGTTTCTTCGCCGACAGAGATCATCTGTTGTACCAAAGGGGTAAATATCCCAGTGTTTCTGGCCGCGCCAGACACAGATGAACCCGCTTCGATAGCAGACTTCATCTCTAACAATCTTGCTTCTAAGTATTTGTTGTCCATTGCCTCTGCTGAGAGCGCAAGGGAGTTATTGAGAGGCACACCAGATTGCAGCATCAAGGAGAAGGTTCTTGAGAAACGTGCCAGTTGTGCTCGGTTTACAATATCCCCTACAACAGGAATACGCAGACGTATCTTATCCCACTGCTCTCTGCCATCCGCTCGACTTACCCAGGCTTGGAAGGCAAACAAACAACCCACCATCACAGCTAAAAGCAATGTCCAGTATTCAACAAAGAAGTTAGAGGTGCCGATCAAGATCCTAGTCGGCAAAGGCAGTTCAACCTGAAAGCGATTAAACATGCTAGCAAACTGCGGAATTACCTTTAGGTTCAACACGAACATAGCCACGGTAATAAACGAGATAACTAATACCGGATAACGCATCGCAGTTTTGATTCGCTTGCGGGTCTCTAGCTCTTGCTCGTAGTAATGACTCAGTTGCAATAATGCTTGGTCTAATCGACCTGTGTTCTCACCCACTGCAATCATAGAGACAAACAAGGGGCTAAACACGCTCGAGTGAAGTTGCATAGAGGCCGATAGACTTCGACCATTAGTGAGCTCGTTGGCTACCTCTTGCAGGGCTTGCTTGAGCTGTTTATTTGAAGCATCCGCAATCAGGCTTCGAATAGCACGCAGCAAGGGAATGCCCGCTTTGGTGAGGCTATACATCTGACGACAGAAGATAACGTATACCTCTAACGGTACCGCTGGGGTCAGCAGGGACTTCCACTCAAAAGAGCTTTCAGAGTTCTCTTTCCCTGCCTTGATAGAGATCGGAATGATTCCTTTAGCCATTAGGGATTCCGCAGCTAACTCTTGAGTTGCCGCATCTACCAGACCGCTGACTTTCTGACCTTCTAGGTCTCGCCCTTGATAGCGAAAGGTTGCCATACTCTACCTACAACAAATGCGTCTCGGCGACACCAGAACCATCACCTTCACCCAACAGCATCACCTCATCAAAGCTCACCACGCCTTCCAGTGCTAGCTTCATAGCTGACACAAGTAACGGCTGATACCCTTCGGTTTTGCGAGCTTTCTGAGCAAAGCCAACTGCATCGTTGGAGCGCAGTGCATCCATCAATGGTTGGTCTAGTTCAAGCAGTTCAAATACACCGATTCGACCCTGGTAACCGGTTAGGTTACAGCTCTGACAGCCCTGCCCTTTACTAAATTGAGCATGAACCTGATTTGGGAAACGAGCTTCAAGCCAAGTTTTTTGGTCTGGGCTCAGTTCAACGGGTTCAGAACAATCGGTACATACACGGCGGATCAAGCGCTGTGCCAATACCGCACGAACAGAACTCGCCACCAGATAACCTGGTGCCCCCATGTCCATCATTCGCAGTGCGCTGTCTACCGCATCGTTGGTGTGTAATGTACTCAAAACCAAGTGACCAGTAAGTGCAGCACGAAGACCGATTTCAACGGTTTCTTGGTCACGCATCTCACCTACGAGGATGATATCGGGATCCTGACGCAAGAAGGTTCTAAGAACCGTAGAGAAATCTAGATCGATCTTGCTGTTCACCTGTACCTGATTCACGCGAGGCAATCGATATTCCACTGGATCTTCCACCGTGATGATCTTCTTCGACGGTGAGT